>NZ_CP022521.1:905833-1207777 GCF_002234535.1 Actinoalloteichus hoggarensis | reverse complement strand
TCGCGCGGCTGAAGGAACGCGACATCCACCTCAACATCAGCTATCCGTGGCCGGTGCACACCATGTCCGGCTTCGCCCACCTCGGCTACCAGCGCGGCGCGCTCCCGGTCACCGAGGAGCTGGCCGGGGAGATCTTCTCGCTCCCGATGTATCCCTCGCTGCCGCCGAAGATCCAGGACGAGGTGATCAGCGTCCTTCGCGAGGTCCTGGAGACGCTGTAGCCAGGCTCCGCAGGCACACCACCAGGCTGCGTGCCTGCACGTTCAGGTAGAAGCTGTGGCGCATCAACTCGGTGAGCTGGTGCAGGGTGAGCCACCGGTAGTCACCCTGCGCCGGCAGGACGTCGAGGTCGGTCTCCACCACGAGGTAGCGGTTGCGGGCGCCGAAGAAACGGCCGCCCTCCTCCGACAGGATCGTGTCGAATCTGATCCGCTCGGGCGCCGCCTCGAGGACGGCGTCGAGGAACGGCGGCCGGGCGCCTTCGGGGAGGACCTCGTAGTTCCGGGGCACGCACTGCACCGTGGGCGCCAGTTCCGTCACGTCGGTGTAACCCGGTTCGGTGCGGGCGTGCATGAGTACGTGCAGCACGCCGTCGATAGGCCGCACCAGGAACGCGACCACACCGGTGCCGATCTGCTCGATCATCGGCTGCGTCCAACTCGCGACCTCACGCCCGCCCGCCTCGACGCCCACCCCGATGACGTCGAAGAACCGTCCCGTCTCGTGGGTGATCCTGGCGCCGTCGTGCCGCCACCCCCGCAGGTCGGCCAGCGGTCCGCGTTCGGCGTGCAGGTCGGTGCGGATGCGGGTGTCGGTGATCCAGCTCAGCACGTCGCCCGTCGTGTGCAGGCCGTGCTCGGCGACCTCGGAGCGGGCGAGCGCCGCCGTGAACGCCGTGCGCGACGCCGCCGGTGAGGTCGTCACCAAGTCGCCCGAGCCGAGTCCGTCGCCTGCGGACGGCAGACAGGCCAGCACGGTCCTGGCGTCCATGTTGACGAGGTCGGGCACGCTGAGCAGCTCGTAGACCTGGCCGAGCGTCAGCCAGCAGAAGCCCTCGGCGAGCTCGGGTTCGTCGCAGGACTCGGCCCCGGCGGACTCGATGATCATGTTGCGATTGCGCTTGCGGTAGAACCACGAGCCCTGCTCCGACTGGCGGGTGTCGGCGATGACGTCGGCCGCCGCCGGGTTCCGGAAGTGGTCCAGGTAGGGCACCGGGCGTCCCCCGTGGACCCGCGTGTAATTGCTCTTGGTCGCCTGCACCGTCGGCGACAGCTGGAGTCCGTTGTGATTTCCCGGTTCGTGCTTGGCCTGCATCAGGCAGTGCGGCACACCGTCGAACTCGCGGATCAGGATGCCGAGGATGCCGACCTCGGGCTGGTTGATGATCGGCTGCGACCATCGCGGCACCGGCCCGCTGGTGACGCGGACGTCCAGGCTCTCCACGCTGAAGAACTTCCCGCTGTGGTGGCGGATGGTGCCCGTGTCCTCGTCCTGTGCCCAGCCGATCAGCTCGTCGAGGCCGAGCCGTTCCACGGTCATGTGCGTGCGGTCGGCCACCGCGGCGAACCAGCGGTGGAACTCCGCGACGTCGGCGAACTGGACGCCGCCGGCGTGCGCGGCCTCGGCGATCCGCAGTCGCGCCGACGGACGAGAAGGGGCTGACATGAGGGCTCCTTGGCGGTTCGACAGCGGTTCGACAGCGGTTCGAGGCGGCTCGACGGCCGGGCCGCGGCGGGTGGTCACGACGCCCGGTCACGACGTCGTCCGGGCGGTCGATGAGCGCGGCGGGGCAGCCGACACCGACCGCCCCGCCACCGCCACGACGCCGAGGGGGGCGCGGACCCGGCGCCCACACGGCGCGGGGTCACGACACGCGAGGGGCCTGCTGGAGCTCTCGGCACACGGCGTGATCGGGCAGCAGTCCGGCGGCGCGGGCCTCGGACAGCGTCGGCGCCGCACGGTCTCGTTCGGACTGGATCAGCGGCAGCCCGGCGGGCAGCTTCAGCCCGATCTCGGGGTCGAACGGAGAGAGCGCGAGCTCGTCGGCAGGCGAGTAGCTCTCGGACAGCAGGTAGGAGATCAGCGTGTCGTCCCTCAACGCCACGAAGGCGTGGCCGACGCCCGGCGGGAAGTACACGCCCCGGTAGTCGGTGGCGTCGAGGGCCACGGTGTCCCAGCGGCCGAAGGTCGGGGAGCCGACACGCAGATCGACGACGAAGTCCAACGCGCTGCCCTGCGGGCAGTGGACGTACTTCGCGCAGCCCGGCGGGGTCCGCGTGAAGTGGACGCCCCGCAGCACGCCCCGCCGCGACCGGCTCTGACTCGCCTGCGCGACCGGGAACAGCGGACGACCGAGCGCCGCGATGAACGCGGCCTCCTGATAGTGCGAGACGAACTCGCCTCGCTCGTCGGGGAAGACGTCCGGGATGAACTCGAAGGCACCCTCGACGGCGAGCTCCCGTGCCTTCATACGACCGTCACCGAATCCGATGAGCCGAGCACGGATTCCTCCCTCGCAGGCACGGATCTCTCCTCTCGCCGAGACGGGCCCGAGATCCGGGCCGTCGGGCCGTCCACCACGACGTCAGGCGGTCTGGCGACGGCGGGGCCGTCGACCGGCGCGACCACGGGTGATCCCTCGTTCGAGAGTCTGGTCAGCGGGAGTGAGGCGGGTCAACGAAGTAGGGGGGCGGCGGCGCGAAGTCTGGGGTGGGGTCCGCGGCCGCCGGCGGAGGCCGATAGGGGGGCGGCGACGTCGGCTCACCGACGCCGCCGCTCCGAGTCGCCCGAATCGCCCGAGTCGGCAGGACCGCCCGAGCCGCCAGGCGCGGCGGCCCGTGCCTCGGCCGCGGGTCGCGAGCCCGGCGGACAGGCACGGTTCCGCGATCATCCCGTGCTGATCGGCTCCCGAGAAACGCCGTCGTGGGCGTCCTCCGCCGTCGACTCCGTTTCGACGGACTTCCCTTCGGCCCGGAGAATCGCCGACAGGGCGGCCACCCGGGCCGGGTCCCGCAATGCCGACAGACAGAAGTCGCAGATGTTCTGATATCGATCCTCGGTCAGCCCGCGAAACAACGGATGTTCCGCGACCATCTTCCGGAAGTAGATCGGCGAATTCGGGTCGTAGAACGCGGTGACGAGGCGTTCGCGCTCGTCCTGCTCCGCTGCGGTGCGGTCCCGAGTCCGAATGGAGCCGAGGAAGACCGGCGTGCGTTTCATGGCGTCGGTACTGATGTCGAGTTCGCAACAGGCGTAGACGTCGCCGGTCGCGTGCACCGTCGTGGTGAGGCTGTCGCAGTCCGGCAGTTCGTCGACTCTCCGGCCCACGGTGATGCGCAGCAGATCCTTGCCGCGGCCCCGATCGAGGAGTTCGTTCGTGAGGAACGGCTCGCCCGCCGCCCGCAGGGCCGCCTTGATCTCCTCGTCCACCGCGGGAGAGTTCGACGGGCAGAAGTTGATCTCGGTCAGCAGCCCCGCCTCTCGGCCCGCCCGCGCCGCGTTGATGGTCCGTTCCACGGAGAAGTACTCGACGTGATAGGCGTCCGCGCTGAGCGAGAGGCCGGCGAGCCCCGCCGCGACGAAGGGGGCGAGCTTCTGCCGGGCGAGGACGTCCGACCTGGCCCAGAAGGCGTTCGACTCGGCGTCGACCACGTAGCCGAGTCCACTGGCGTAGGAGATCACCTCGCACATCTGCTGCGGATACAGGAAGATCTCGCCGCCGCTGAAGGTGACGTGTCGCTTGCCGTTGCGCCTGCCCGCGTCCAACGCGGAGCGGACCTCGTCGAGGGTGAGTCGTTCGGTGCGCTGCGGACTCGACTCGACGATGCAGTGCGCGCAGGCGAGATTACAGGTCAAGGTGAAGTTGATCGCCAGCCGCTCGTTCGCGGCGAATCGGTCCCAGATCGCGGACGGACCATCCTGGACATCCGGCATCGCTCGACTCTCTCATTCTGCCCACAGGGGAGGGCGGAGATGCCGTGGGCGCGTCGTCGGCCTCGATCACATCGAGGAATCAGCACAGACCGTCTCGGTCCCGTTTCCTCCGGTGACGTGATGCTGTCGACGTTCCGCACATCGCATTCCGGTCCGCCTGATTCGGGCCCCGGTCGCAGACGTCGACACGACGCCCGCGGACATACATCGACGTCGTATCGGGCTCGGCCCCGCCGACGTCCTTCCCCAGTTTCAGTGCCATGCATATCACGCCTGGTCATGCACTGACCAGAATTCCACGTCCGCGCAACGGCGCCGAGAAGCCCGCGCGAATCGAAGTCGACCACCGTGATCGGCGACCGCGACCGGGGGACGGTCGGCGGGCCGCCGACCTCGCGACCCGGCCGAGCCCGCGCCACGCATGCCCGGAACCCGGCCGCGTCCGGTCCCGACGATCCGGGCCCGCGACGACTCGCGACGGTCGGCCGCCACCTCGCGACGCGGACCGCTCCTCAGCTCAGGCTCTCGTGCTGCGCCCGGACCTTCTCCACCGCCGCCACGATGTCGGCCATGTCGGCGGCGTCGCCCAGCAACGCCTGATGATGGAAGATCAGCGTCGTGTCCCGATACCGCTCGGCCCCGGGATACTCGCGTCCCAACGCGCGGGTCCGCCCCTCCGGCGTCCACACGTTCGCGAACCGGCGCTTGGTGTGCGGATGGAACATGACGCTGCGGTGCAGCGGGAGGTCCGGCGGCCACAACGCCATACCGAGTTCGGCGGCGACGGCATCGGCGACCCGCTCGACCGGTACGGAGCCGAAGGTGCCGGGCCGGAACCGGATCCCGTACTCGTAGACCGAGCGCACGTCGGCCTCGGCGGGGACCGGGATGGGGCCGAGGCCGCCGAGTTCGGCCAGCCCCGCCTCCAGCACGGCCGCCATCTTCTCGCGATGCTCGTGCTGCTGGTCCAATCGGGGAAGCTGGTCGAGCAGGACGCCCGCCGTCAACTCCGACATGCAGTAGTTCCCGCCCATCACCTCGCCGTCCTCGACGAGTTCGCTGCCGCCTGCGGGAACGTCGACGTCGGCGTAGCGACGCGAGTCGGCGCGCAGCTGTTCGGCCCGGCGGTACAGGACCGGGTCCGAGGTGATCACCGCGCCGCCCTCGCCGCCCGCGAGCACCTTGCCCATCTGGAAGCTGAACACGCCGAGAGCTCCGAAGGTGCCGACCTTGCGCCCGCGCCACTGCGCGCCGTGCGCCTGGGCGCAGTCCTCGATCAGCGAGATCCCCGCCTCGTCGACGACCTCGCGGATTCCGTCGACGTCGGCGACCGTGCAGGCCAGGTGCACCACGATCACGGCCTTGGTCCGCGCCGAGGTCGCCTCCCGGATCGCCTCCGGTGTCAGACAGCCCGTCTCGGGGTCGACGTCGACGACCACCGGCAGGGCTCCCACGCGCAGCACCGCGGTCACCGGCGCCACCCAGGTCATCACCGGCACGATGACCTCGTCGCCCGGCCCGATGTCCAGCGCCTCCAGCGCCACGACCAGCGCGCTGGAGCCGTGGTCGACGCTGACGCAGTGCGCGACGTCGTTGTACCGGGCGAACTCCTCGGCGAACCGACGCTCTCGGGACGGCGAGCCGTCGGTCGGCCAGCTGACCGCCCAGCGCCGCGAGCGCAGTGCCGCGATCAGTTCCCCTTCGGTCCGCTCGTCGTACTGCGGCCACGCGGGCCAGGGTCGCTGTCGTCTGCTCGGGGTGCCCCCCAGAAGGGCGAGATCGCTCATGGCTCTCCTCGATCCTCGATCTGCTGTCAACCGCTCGTGGGACGGCCGCCGGTCGCGCCGTCGTGGGGCTCAGGGCATCGCGGGGTCCGCACCGTGATCGGGCGTCTCCGCGCCCGCCGGTTTGCGCAGGACCATCAGGACGTCGCGAATCCCGAGTTGGGTCCGCACCCCGCGACGTCGCGACACCTCGGCGGCCAGCTCGGCCGGATCGACCTTCCGCAGCAGCGCGGCGTCGTACTCGGGCGGCGTGATCTGGTAGTCCAGCCTGCTCGTCGCCGAGACCCGGACCCAGTCGAGGCCGCTGCCGAGCGCCGCCGCCACGTAGTCCTCGAAGAACGACCGGTTGATCGTGTCGCCGTCGTGGACGTGCTCGACCAGCAGATCGGCGAGGTCGGCGGGCAGGCCGCTGCGCAGCAGGGCGCGCAGCTCCTCGCGGCCGTAGGCCAGGTGCGCCCAGGCAGGCAGCAGGGTGTCCTCCCAGAAGGCGAGGTCGCGGCCCTGGTGACGGACGTATTCCAGCTGATGGCCGTCGACGGCGCTCCAGATCGGACCGAAGTGGGCGTACAGCAGGCCGCCCGGCCGCAGTACTCGGGCGGCCTGCGCCAGCGTCGCCGTGACGTCGAGGAACTGGAAGGCGTTGCAGGAGAACACCGCGTCCACGCTCGCGTCGGGAAGCGGCATCTCCTCCGCCCGCACCGCGAGGACCTCCCGCACCCCGCCCGCGTCCTGCTCCGCCGACCGATTGGGGTCGATGCTGTACCACCGGCCCACGGCGTGCCGGGTCAGCAGCTCGACGGGGAACGCGCCGCCGATCTCGGCGACGACCGCCCCTTCGAGGTCGACCCGCGCGGCGAAGTCCGCGAAGACCTCGGCTTCGCTCATGGCCAGATCCGGCTCGACGGTCGACAATGGTGACATACCAGCTCCGGAATGAGTTGTTCGCATCTGACGAGCCGCACTCCGCAAAACCTGTTGCGGCGACGCACCAGAAAGGATATCGGGCCCGCGAGGGAACCGGATCGGGCGTTGGATTACCTGCGGCCGGAGCATACCGGCACGGTTCCCGACTTTGCCACCCCGACGCATCAATAAACCGCCACGGTTCGACCACTCACCGACATTGGAGTCGACCGGCGATGCCGATTTCCATACCTCGGCATGCGACGCGCGGGCACTCCGGCGATCGCCGAGTCGACGTCGCGCACGATCGCTCACTCTCGGCGCACGGCACCGTCCACCGCTGTGACGGGCGGGCGGTCGTTCGACGGACGACCGCGCTGTCCGTCCGGGGGTGCTCCGGCCCTGCGACGAAGATGTTAGCGTTGACCTGCGCAGACCACGCCGTAACGGGTGACGGCGGCGCGCCGTCCGCGTTGGGGGCGAGCCCGCGTGCGCCCGGCGGAGGGTCGTGGCGGGCGCCCGGCAGGACTCCGCCCCGCCGACGACGCCAGCGATCGACGCCTCGGTGTACGCATTCGTCATGGCGTCCCCCAGTCCGCCGCGATGATCAGTCGGCACCGTACCTCAGATCAGCCCCATTCCGGCCGGGATTCCTCGCACTCGGCTCGGCGAATCCGATTCCGAATGAAGGCATCCCGACAGCGGTGTCGAGATGCTAGCGTAGTAGCCACTGGGGCTCGGCTACGTTCCGTAGCGAATGGTGACACATAGATTTACACGGGTTCGACTGTGGAATTCCGCCCGGCTTCTGGTCAACCAGATACCGACTCGGAGACTTGTCAGTGAACGCTGAACCGACCGCCAAGACGCGACCGTTGCGCGTGCTTCGGCTGAGCCCGCATTTCTACTGGCCGCAGCTCGCGGCGACGTCCTGGCCGGTGAAGTTCGATGCCATCGGCGGAATGCAGTCCCAGATCTACCGGCTGACCGGCGAACTCGACGCGCATGACGTGGAGCAGACCGTCCTGACCCTGCGCATCCCGGGCGCGCCGAAGAGCTGGGCCATGTCGGATCGCACGGTGGTCCACGGCGTCCGGGTCCCGATCCTGCCGATCCGCTCCCGCATTCGCGGGATGGTGGACCTGAATCTCGCCTGGGCGCTGGGCGTGCTCGCACACCTGGTGCGGCACCGCACCCGTCCCGACGTGCTGCACGTCCACTGCAGCGGCGTGATCATCCCGCCGCTGATCGGCTGGCTGTTGTGCCGAGTGCTGCGTGTTCCGCTGGTGCTCACCGTGCACTGCTCCATCATCGTCACCTACCACCCGATGAACGCCCTCGATCGGCTGCTCCAACCGCTGGCCCGCTGGATCGAACGACGCGCCGTCAAGGCCGCGGCGTGCACGGTGACGCTGACGCCTCGGACGGTGCCGATCCTCGCGAAGGACGCCGGCGTGCCCGAGGACCGGATCACGGTGCTGCCCGACGTGATCGACGCGGACGCCTTCGCCGCCCGGGCCACCCCGGGGACCGTCGCCGAGGCCGCCCGCCGGTGGCGGCTGCCCGAGGGCACGCCGGTGGTCGGATACGTCGGCCGCATCGCACGGGAGAAGGGCTGGCCGATCCTCCTGGACATCGCCGAGGAACTGCGCGACACCGACGTGCACCTGCTGATCTGCGGCGACGGCAACGAGCGCGACCTCTTCGAGCAGGAGGTCCGCGGCAGAGGACTCGCCGAGCGGGTCACCGTCACGGGTTATCTGCCCAACGAGGACATCCCGATCGCGATGGGCACCATGGACCTCCTGCTCATGGCACCGCTGCACGAGGAGTTCGGCAGCGTGATGCTCGAGGCCATGGCCTGTGAGCTGCCGATCATCGCGGTGGGCGTCGGCGGGGTCGCCGACGTCCTCGAACAGGGCGCCCTGGGCTGGCTGGTCCCCGAGCGCACGGCCGAGGCGTTCGCCGACGGCATCCGTCGCGCGCTCGCCGATTCGGAGTGGCGGGCCACCACCGCGGAACGAGCCGCCAAGACGGTCCGGGCACGGTATGCCCTGAGCCAGGTGACCACCGCCACCGCCGAGGTCTACCGGTCGATCGTCCGCCGCTGACCCGATCCGAGGCCCTCGATTCGGGCGGCGCACCCGGACACGACGCGACACCGGGAACCGGCGAAGGGGTCGAGCCCCTTCGCCGGCCGGTCGGTGCGGACCCGGGTCCGGTCCGCTCATTCCACGCCGGTCACGAAGACGCTCCGCAGTGGCGGTTCGGCCTGTTCCTCGAGCACCGAACGGTACCGCGCCATCGGGATCGGGTCGCTCAACAACGGCCGCAGCCGAACGGCACCGGTCGCCACGACGCGCAGTGCCTCGTCGATCTGGTCGTAACCGGAGAGCACGCCGCGCACGGTCAGCTCACGGAGCATGATCGTGCTCGGGGCCGACGGCGTGGTCTCCGCGCCGGAGTACCCGACGAGCACGTAGTCCCCGCCGGGTCGGGTGGCCTCCAGGCCCTGGGGGAACACCGAGGCCACTCCGGTGGCGTCGAAGACGACGTCCGGCTGGTCGTCGGCCCAGTCCGACAGCGCACCGCAGGACGCGATGCCGAGCTCGCCCGCGACGACCCGCCGATGCGCCGAGGGCTCGGCGACGGTGACGCTGCGGGCGGCCGCTGCCACCGCGAGCTGCCCGATGAGCAGTCCCACCGTCCCCGCCCCGATGACGCCGACGTCCCGACCGGCGAGGTCCGGCGCGCGCTCCACGGCGTGCAGGGCGACGCACAGCGGCTCCAGAAGGCAGCCCTCGGCGCCGGTGAGTCCGGGGGGCAGCGGCCGCAGGTTCGCCGCGGGGACGGTGAACGCCTCCGCGAAGGCACCCGCCCTGGTGAAGCCGACCTCGTCCAGGTCGAGGCAGAGGTTGTGCCTGCCGTCGCCGCACGGGGCGCATCGCCCGCAGGGCGTGATCCCCTCGCCGACGACCGCCTGGCCGACGAGCTCCGGCCTGGCCGGTGCCGCCAGCACCCGACCCGCCCACTCGTGCCCGGGGATGACCGGGTATTCGGCGTCGTGCAGCGTGCCGCGCAGCAACCGCAGGTCGGTGCCGCACACCGCCACATGGGTCACCGCCACCAGTGCCTCGTCGGGGCCGGGAACCGGCCGAGGCATCCGCTCCAACTCGTGCTGACGCGGACCTCGCACGATCAGTGCCAGCACGTCGTCCGCCCCCGTCATACCGCACCCGCGTCCGGGTCGGGGCTGTCGCCGAGTCGGTGCACGAAGAAGGCCCGCCCGTGCCAGCCGTACCGCAGGAACTCGCTGTACTCGTAGAAGCCGTCGCTGCGCGCGAAGACCTCACGCATCGCCCGGCGCATCCCGAACCTGGGGTTGGCGCGGTTGCAGTTGTAGTCGTCCAGCAGCAGCACCGCGCCGTCCGGCAGCAGTCTGCGGCCGACCAGGTGGTCCAGCACCTCGACGGAGGACGAGTACAGGTCGCAGTCGAGATTCGCGATCGCGACCGGCTCTTCGATCGGCGAGGAGACGAGCGACTGCTCGAACATCCCGCGCACCACCGTCCACCCGGTGTCGCCGAACCGCCTGGTGAACTCGGCGCGCAGCATCTCCTCGGTGCCGGGCGGAGAGGCGTCCTCATGCTCCCGCCAGTAGCCGCTGTCCGCGACCTCGTAGGAGATGGAGTCCACCGGGTTGACGCTCTTCGGGAACCCCTCGAAGGAGTCGTAGACGTAGAGGTGCCGGGGGAAGAACGCGGTGTAGAAGTCGGTCTGCGCGTCGAACTCCCCGATCAGGTCGGCGAGCATCAGCGAGCTGAAGCCCTCGAAGCAGCCGAACTCGGCCACCGCGCCGGGGATGTGACTCCCCCAGACGTACTCGAAGGTCGCCCGGAACGCCTCGCCGTAGACCTGCCTCGCCCGGTCGATGTCCTGATAGGTCGCGTTCTCGACCTGTGCTGCCGTGCGAGCCATCATCCCTCCACGCTGACGGGCACCGGTGCGTACAGCGCCGGGTCGACGTCGATGTCCATGTTGAGTTCACAGCAGCGGTGGCAGACGGGCTGCAGGCCCTGCCTGATCGTGTTCCGCATCTGCTGGTAGGTGTCGCCGTGGAACACCTCGGCCAGCGAGGTGCCGTCCTTGATGTTGCCCATCACCGTGTCCGAGAACGTCGTGCAGCTGATCACGTCGCCGTTGGGCAGGACGGTGGTCTGCGCCCACAGCTTCATGCAGGTGCTCTCCCGGATGATCCCCCGCCATTCGTCGGTGAAGAACCTGCTCTTCTGTGCGGAGTCGTAACGGGTGGGCGCGACGAGCACCGTCACGTCGTCGGAAAGGTTCTCGGCCTCGTCCATGAGCTCGCGCAGCCGCTCCGGCTTGATGTCGGCGTGCTGATGCTCGTTGCAGTAGCCCGCCCAGGACAGGAACGGACGACCCGTCGCGCCCTCGAACGCGGCACGGCTGGCCTTGCCCTCCTCCTTGGTGAAGTAGCTGGCCAGGCCGACCGTCACCTCCGGCACGTCGAGCTCGGCGGCGAGACGGACCATGTCCGGCAGATAGGTGTAGTTCATCCCGGTGACGGTGAAGTTCAACGCGATCTTCGGCCCCCGGCCCGCCTTGCGCGTCGCCTCCTGGAGGGAACGCAGACCCTCGACCGCTCGTTCGAAGGACTTCCGTCCGCGAATGGGATTGTTGATCTCGGCGTTAGGGCCGTCGATGGAGACGTAGACGTCGTCGATGCCCGCCTCGACGAGCTGATCGGCGAAGCGGGGCAGCAGGGTGGCGTTGGTGCTCATGTCCAGGTTGCAGCTCGGCAGCCTCGTCTTGGCCTGGCGGACCAGCTCGACGAGCTGCGGGTGCATGAGCGGCTCGCCGCCCATGATGGTCAGGTAGACCTTCTCCCGCTGGTTCTCCGCCAGCTCGTCGACCACGCCGTTCCACATGTCGAGGCTGATCTGATCGCCCTTGACCTCGTTCAGCCAGAGACTTTCGCCCGAGGAATCGCCATACATCCAGCACTCGCGACAAGTCAGATTGCACGCCCAATTCACGAACACCGTGACATGCCTCGGCACGACCGGAAGTAAGGGCAGTGTAACCATTGCATTCCTCCGAATGATGATGGCGAGGTAGACGCCACGATACCGGTCGGCCCCCAGAGGCTCGACGCTTGACAAGGTCAGCCCAAGCGTCTGTACTAGATCACGCCTGGCCGCTCGGATCAACCAGTGGTCGGGCCTGACATTGGGGGTCAGCACAGGTGGGCAACACTGACGACGGCAGGGGTCCTGCCGTCCGGAAGCACAGTTCGTCGAAATCGCCGCGAACTGTCACGCCGGTCGGGTATCGTGCCGACGAAGACACTGCCGCCACCGTGCCACATCGCCCCTGATCTGGGGAAATGCCGCTGTTCACCGGACAGCGGCGCCGGGTCCAGCGTACCGGACAGACAGCCTGGAGGGCTGACCACTGCTGACATTTAAAGCGGCCCATAGGCGCCGCGCACACCCCGCCACATCGATGAGCACTCTTATGTGATCAACGGTTGCGCACGGTCACCGAACTCGATGTCAAGTCGGCTGCTCAAGTGCGAGAAATGATCTCGCACTATTAGTCGTGGACGGCATTCCATTAACTCGCTTCCGACGCCTGTTCAGGTACGGACGCGGGATTCGGCACGCCCTCCAGCGCCGTCGACATGACACCGAGAGCGCAGGCAGAATCAGACCGCAGACCGGAGTCGCCCTTCCGTCAATCGTCGCCGTACTCGACGACAGAACGGTCGGAATTCGACGCGATCCGGCTGTGCGGCGGCGCCGAACACCGGTCGGACGACCGCCCCCGATCCAGGCAGAGAAGGCATTCGCCGTCCACCCGGACGGCACAGTGCGGACACCCGGCAGGACAGGAGATGGTTGATGGCGACTCGGAACGAGATCGGCGCCGAGGAGCAGGGCCGCTTACAGGTCCGCCAGGTCAGGATCGGGGACACCGAGTACCCCTACCGCTACGGAGCGGACTGCGTCGACCTGATCCTCCAGGAACTCGCCACCATGAACGCCGACCGGTTCATCGTGGTCACCGATGACACCGTGCTCGGGCTCCACGGCGCCGCGCTCCTTTCCGGACTGGGCGGACTCGCTCCGGTGGAGGTCGTCAGCCATCCTCCGGGAGAGGGGATGAAGACGCTCGATGTCCTCGCCGGGGACATCGAGCGAGTCATCGCCTGCGGCGCCACCCGACGCTCGGTGGTGATCGCCTTCGGCGGCGGCGTGCCGGGCAACCTCGCGGGCGTCGTCGCGGCGCTGCTGTTCCGGGGTGTCCGGCTCGTGCACATCCCCACCACCACCACCGCCGCGATGGACTCCGTGCTCTCGCTGAAGCAGGCCATCAACAGCAGGCGGGGCAAGAACCACATCGGCACCTACCTGCCGCCGTACGGGGTGTTCACCGACGTCAGGATGCTGACCACCCTGCCGGAGCGGGAGCTGCGCTCCGGGCTGTGCGAGGCGGCCAAGAACTGCCTGGCCATCCGCCCCGGTGATCTGCCGATGCTGCGACGGATGCTCGACGAGGGCCGACTCGCGAGTCCGGAGGCGCTGTCGTGGCTGCTGGAGGTCAGCATCGCCGCGAAGACCGGCGTCACCGCCGCCGACTCCTTCGAACGGCGGGCGGGGCTCGTGCTGGAGTACGGCCACACCGTCGGCCATGCCGTCGAACTGGTCGATCACCGCAGGCACGGTCCCGACGGGCTCTCCCACGGCGAGTCGATCGCCTTCGGCATGCTGGTGGCGGCGCGGATCTCCCACGCCCGAGGCAGGCTGTCCGCCGAGGACGTCCGGGTGCATGACGAGATCGTCGCGGCGCTCGGAGCACCGACCCGGCTGCCCGAGGGCATGACCGTCGACGAGGTCCTCGCCGTGGTCCGCGACGACAACAAACGTGGTTATCTGCCCGACGTCCCCGGGCAGGTGCCGTTCGTCCTGCTCGACGGGCTCGGCGTCCCCGCGGGTGAACCAGAGCTGCCGCTCGTCCCGGTGGATCTCGCCGAGGTGCGGTCCGCGCTGGAGGCGCTCGTGCCGGAGGCCGCCACGGTGCGGGGCGGCTCGGCCGTCGGGATGGAGATCAGGTGATCGGCCCGACGGACCCCTCCTACGGCCCGGTGCCCACGGCGGCGGACCTGGCGGACGCCTACGACGTCTGTGTCATCGGCAGCGGCGCGTCCGGCGCGACGACGGCGTGGCTCATGGCGCGCGCCGGACTGCGCGTCGTGGTCGTCGAACAGGGCCGCCACGTCACCGACGCCGTGAGCTACGACGACCTGCTCGCGGAGTCCGAGGCCGCGTGGGTCAGGCAGGAGAACGGCACCTGGGGCAAGGTCGGGTATCCGTGGACCACGTGCAACGTGGGCGGCGGCACGGTCTTCTACGGCGGCGCGCTCTTCCGCAATCGCCCGATCGACTTCGACGCGGAGTCGGCGCTCGGCAGGGCCGACCTGCCGCTGCGCTGGCCGTGGGGGCCCGAGGAGCTGGACCCGTACTACACGGCGATCGAGACTCTCGTCGGCGTGGCGGGCGCGGCGAACCTCGATCCGACGCTGCCCCGACGCGATACGTCCTATCCGCTGCCGCCGATCGCCCGGTCCGCCGAGGGCGAACTGCTGGCGCAGGGTGCGCGCGCCCTGGGCTGGCACCCGTTTCCCACTCCGCTGGCGGTGAACAGCCGAGGCCGCCACGGCAGGCCCGCCTGCGTCGGCGACGCACCCTGCATCTGTCGTCGATGCCCGATCGGCGCGAAGGGAGACGCCGTCACCCGCTTCCTCGATCCCGCGATCCGCGCGGGTGCCACGCTCTTCGCCGGATTGAAGGCGGTGCGACTGCACTCGGAAGGTCGGGCGGCGACGGCGCTGGAATGTGTCCGGATGGACACCGGGTCACGTCATCTGATCCGGGCGGCGCGGTTCGTCGTGTGCGCCAACGCGGTCCAGACCGCGGCTCTGCTGCTGCGGTCGACCGGAGACCGCCATCCGACGGGTCTGGGCAACACTCATGACCTCGTCGGGAGGGGGCTGTGCTTCAAGCTCAGCGAGTACCTGGTGGGTTACCGCCATACCGGTGAGGTCGATCGGAACGACAGCGAGGTGATGGGACTGGGCCCGTTCTCCACCTGCGCGGTGACCGACCTCTACCAGCGGCCCGCCGCGCCGGGCGGGCTCGGCGGCATCCTGTACGAGGCACGGCCGGAACGACGTTTCCGACTGCGCCGCAGCGAACAGCTCGTCCGCATCGAGGCCCTGGTGCCCGACGAGCCGCAGCCGGGCAACCGGGTGCGCCTCGGCACCGGTGTCGACGCGCACGGCGTCACCGACGTGGTCATGGACTATCAGGCGCATCCCCGCGACCTCGCGCGACTGGAGTACATGCTGCGCCGAGGCGAGGAGGTCTTGGCGGCGGCGGGCTGCGAGGTGACCGTCCGCGAGGCGTCCGGCTGGGCGATGGGCAGCAGTCACCTGCACGGGACGTGTCGGATGGGCACCGATCCCGCTTCGAGCGTGACCGACCCGGACGGCAGGCTGCACGACACCGACAACGTCTACGTCGGGGACGGGGCCGTCCTGCCGTTCCCCGGCGGCGTCAACCCGACGCTCACCATCCAGGCGGTCGCGCTGCGCACCGCGCGGCGAATCCTGGTCGAGGACCTCGGCATCGACGTGCCGGTCCAGGAGATCGCCGGGCATCTCGGCACGCCGCGGGCGGACGCCGACGGCGCCCGCCTCGACATCGGGCCGCTCCCCCGGTGACGCGGCCCGCGGCGGTGCGCTCCGTGCGATCAGAAGTCGCCCGCGAGACGCAGCCGGTCGCCGAGATGGGCGACGACCTCGTCGAAGCCCGCGACGGCGTACGAGTGGGACGTCCCGTCCACGACGACGCGGCGCCGCGGACTGCCCAGCCGCTCCGGCAGCTCCCGATAGACGCGGTGCACGACGGTGCCGCGACGATCCTCCTCATCCGTCAGCGGGAACTGCAGCAACCCGAGCCGGGTGACGTCGCCGCGCAGGCGAGCCCAGGCGGCCGAGGCGCCGAGCAGGACGGAGATCCAGTACCGCTGGAACGTCCGACGCAGCACGGGGACGTGGTCGCCGAATCTCGCGGCGAGATCGGCCGCCGAGCCCGACACCACCTCGTCGCCTCGGCGGATGTCGGTGGTCTCGCCCCGGCCCTGGAACAGGTAGGCGTACCGCACCGCGATGTCGCTCTGCATGCCCGCGAGGTAGAGGGTGCCCTCGTAGTGCACCCCGTAGGCATAGCCGAGGAAACCCGGTCGACCCGCGTCCATGTAGTTCCAGTCGGCCGCCTCCACCATCTCCTGCGGCAGCAGCTCGGGGTCTCCGAGGTAGCACCGCAGCGTCACCGGCGAGCCGAAGAGCGGGAACCGGCCGTCGGCGATGTCGTCGCAGACTCCCTCCATCGCCACGACCGTGAACGGCACGCCCCGGTAGGCGAACGGGACGGGCGCCGACAACGGCGCGGTGTGGTTGAACGACCGCAGCAGCTCGCCGAGCGAGACGCCGGAACGCTCGGCGATCTCCTCGCGGGGCGTGGGGTCCTGAAGCCATCGCTCGAACAGCGCCCGCCGGTCGGCGAGGAACGGATTGTCGTAGACCCGGTCACGCAGCCAGTCGCCCGTCGGGGGCACGAGGACGTCGGATTCCGATTCCAGCATGGAAAGGGACATGGCCTGCCTCCCTGAAGATGAGTCGTCGACGGGTACGCCGGACGCCGTGAGCCGCGTCGACGGGTTCGTGATGAAATCGCAATGGCCGGATGATGACGGGCCCGCGCAGCTGATCTGCGAGCACCATACCCGAGGCGACCGACGCAGAGCGCCTCATCGCGAAACAGGCGCATTTCCACTCGTTCTCCCGGACTCGACAATAGCGTTGCGTGATCCCGCCGCGGATCGGTCGACCACGGTGTCCTCGGGAGCGGCCCGCCGCCGGCTCTCGCCGTTGCCTCGACCGCCATGGCGGCGGCAGGCAAGGCGAACTCGACGAGTCGGTCGACTATCCCGGATTACCCGGACTGGGGTGCCGATTCGCCGATTCCGCTGACCCATCGGCTTCGGCAGGACGCTCCGGTTCGGTGCGACGCGATTCACGTTCTGGCGGACTCGCACCGGCGTCGCATCGAGCACGCGCGCGCCGCGGCTCGCCCGGCCCCGGGGTCGGACGAGCCGCGGGCATCCCGCCGCGAGCGGCTCGGCACCGGAGCGAGACACGCCCGATCGCCCGCCGCCCTGAAGTGTCTCGGACTCACGAGTCGGCGGGTCGGAACGCTGCCGGGCGGCCGGGCCGCGGTGCGACGCCGCACCATCACAGCCTCGACATCGACCCTCTCACCAGGCATGATGCACCGGCCGCCCTGGCATCTCGACATCGGCCGTGTCCGCTCGCGCGCCGACCGCCGACCCGGCGTGACGGCCCGGCGATGCCGAGTCCGGCAGGTCCGCTACCGGTCGGCGGGGCGCGGCCTGCTCCGCCGCGGAGGCGCACCGTGCGTTCGATCCGCCGCCGTCGGTCGGGGAGCGACGACCACCGCGCCGCCGTCGCGGGGGCGGCCGGATTCCCACCGCCGACGAACCCGATCGCCGCGGCCCGCCGAATCTCGACCGAATCTCCGCACGAGGCGGCCCGCCCGGTTCGAGGCCGTTTCCGGCCGCATCCACCGTGCCACGACGGCGACACTCCCGGCGCGGGATCGGCGCGATCCGAACCCAGGTCTCTGGGAAACCAGTTACGGCCCGATGCGCTGAAAAACCCACCTTGCGATCGCTTTCCGTAGTCGAGTGATATCGACAGCGTGACGACCACCGGAGTCGAGGAGATTACTGGTCCGCAGTTTCGCCGAAGGCTGGATTCATGACGGCTCGGCCAGGTAGCGTGTCGGCAGAACTGGGGTGAAACAACGCTGACACGCGAAAAAGGTGTGCGCTGACGTCGTCACGCAATCCGACTACCGTGCTGCCCGCTTGTCGGGTCCACGTCGGCGGATCGGCGACGGGATTAGTGTGCGCATTTCTGTCGTGTGCCGACTGGGGCGAAATTCACTGGAGATATCCAGGACCGGTATTCCCGGACAGCCGAGAGCTGCCCGACCGCCGGACCCGCTCGGCCGCCGGAGGAGACCCCCTGCCCGGACTCGTCCGCAAGCGGAGATCGGAAGGAAGTAGATGACCAACACTGCCGGCCAGACCAACCTGGAGACCATCGAGCGTGCCCGGCGAGTCACCGCAGCCGAGGTCTACGACATCGGCACTCGCTTTCCCGGGGTGTTCGTCAGCGCCGAGGGCTCCTGGATGCGCGACGTGGAGGGCAACCGCGTCCTCGACGTGACGGCGGCCAGCGGCTCCCTGCTGCTGGGCAACCAGCATCCGGCAGTCGTCGAGGCGGTCGTCAAGTGCGTTCGCGACCACGGCGCCGCGTTCGCGAGCACCCTCACGCCGCAGCGCATCGAGCTGGCCGAGCGTCTCTGCGAGCGGTACCCCGCGGGTGAGAAGGCCGTCTTCTGCAAGACCGGCTCGGAGGCCACCACCACCGCGATCCGCCTCGCCCGCGCCTACACCGGCCGGGATCTGATCCTGACCTCCGGCTACCACGGCTGGCACGACTGGCAGCTCACCTACCTGCAGATGGGCTACGACCCGGCGTCGCGGGTGGCGAACTTCGGCTACAACGAGACCGGGCTGGCGCGGATGCTGGCGGAGTTCGGCGACGAGGTCGCGGGCGTCATCGTCACGCCGGAGCCCGCATGGTTCGACGCGGCCTATTACCGCAGGCTGTCCGACCTGTGCGCCCGGCACGGCGTGCCGTTCATCATCGACGAGGTCATCACCGCGCTCCGTTGGGGGCCGCGTGGGCTCAACGGCACCGGCGAGGTCCCCGCCGACCTGCTCACGGTGAGCAAGGGCCTCGCCAACGGACACGCCCTGTCGGCGGTGCTCGGCCGTCGAGACATCATCGACGCCTACGACAAGGCGGGCATCGCGGGCACCTACACCCGTGAGGTCCCGCCGATGGCGGCGGCGCTGGCCGTGCTCGACGTGCTCGAGGACGGCACCGTCCACGAGCACTGCGAGAAGATGGGCGGCCTGCTCAAGGCCGGTATGAGCGACATCCTCAAGACGATCGGCATCCCCGCCTACGTGACCGGCCCGAACATGATGTTCGACGTCGTGGTCGAGTCGGAGAAGCTGTCCTGGGATCTCTACCGCGCCGCCTTCGACTTCGGCGCCTACTTCGAGGACAGCGGCACCCACATGGTGACCGCGGCGTTCGGCGAGGCCGAGGTGGAACACGCGCTCACCGCGTTCGACCAGGGTGCCAGGAAGGTCGCGAGCAGCCTGGAGCTGGACCACGGCGACCTGCCGACCCAGCGGCGCCTGGAGTTCGCCCTGGAGGCGTTCGGCGGCTCCATCAACGACGACCCGGACGTGCTGCGGCGCATCGACGAGGTCGTCGACCAGGTCAAGAAGCGGGACCGCGACCTGCCCGGCGCGCTCGACCGGGCCTGCGGCTGAGATGACGGCAGGTTCCGGGACGCGGCGGCTGCCTGCGTCCCGGCCTGTCCTCGACGGCGAGTGGGTGCGCGTCGCCGACCGTTCGTACGGCACCGAGGTCTTCCGGGTCGAGGGCAGACACACCTACTACGTCAAGACGACCCCGCCGCGAGACCCCGACGATCCGCGTTTCCATCCGGAAGGGGAGGCGCGGCGACTCGACTGGCTTCGCGGCCGAGGCTTTCCGGTGCCCGAGGTGGTCGACGTCGGTGCCGACGACTCGTCGGCATGGCTGGTCACCACGGCGGTTCCGGGGCTGCCCGCCGCGGCCCGCTGGCCCGCCCGGCAGCGGAGCCGGGTGCTGGCGGGGGTGGCCGAACTCGTCGGCGAACTGCACTCGTCACCCGTCGAGGACTGTCCGTTCGACGGGGGTCTGAGACACACGCTGGCGTGGGCGGAACGTGCGACGCGCAGCGAGCTCGTCGACGTGGCCGACCTCGACGAAGGTCATACGGGGTGGACCGCGGCCCGGCTGCTCGCCGAACTGCGGTCCGCCGCGCCGCCCCCGGAGGACGACCTGGTCGTCTGCCACGGCGATCCCTGCCTGGACAACGTGCTCGTCGACCCGGCGACGCTGCGGCCGACCGGGTTGATCGACGTGGGCAGGCTGGGAACGGCGGATCGCTGGCGGGACCTGGCCGTCCTGGTGCGCAACCTTCAGGGCGAGAACGACGGGTGGGCGGACGGCGCCGATCACGCGAGCCGGTTCCTCGCCGTCTACGGAGCGGACCACGACGAGTACCGAGCGGCCTACTACCGGCTGCTCGACGAGTTCTTCTGACGACTGGAGGAGTCGAGGTGTTCCCACCGCCCGATCGACGCCCGGACGCGCGTCCAGAGCCGACCCGTCGCCGCGCCGCGCCCGCGTCGCAGACGGCGGCGGTGACCATGCGTCTGTTGCTGCTCTCCCCGCATCCGGACGACATCGCCTGGTCGTTGGGCGGGACGGTGGCCCGGCTGGGCGCCGCGGGCGCCGACCTGCGTGTCCTCACCTTCTTCGGTCGCTCCCGATACGCTCCCGGTCACCCCGCGCACGGCGAGGCGGAGACGACCCGGGTGCGCGCTCTGGAGGAGGAGACGTGGGCGCGGGCCGCCGGGGTGCGGCTACGCCGAGGGGATCTGCCCGATGCGAGCCTGCGCGGCTATGACGACGACACCGAGATGGGCGCGATCCCCGAGGACGCGGTGATCGGCCGGGCGGCGGCGATGCTGCGTCGCGCCGTCGACGAGATCCGCCCGGACGTCGTGCTGGCACCGCTGGCCGTCGGCGGTCACGTGGACCACGCGGCGGTACGGGCCGCGGTCACGCGCATCGGGCTCGGCGACCAGGCCCGACGCGGGCCGACGGCACACCGGCGTGCGGACCTGCCTGCCGGCGGCGAGCCCCTCCACCGTGTCCCGGTAGCCGTGGGCGGCGGCGGGGCCGCTCTCGCGGCGAGCCCGAGTGTCGGCGTGGTCGGCGAGACCGGACCGGTCCGCGTCCGCGACACGGGCGACCCGCCCGTCGACACCCGGGGACTCGGGCAGGCGGGCGAGCCTGCCCTCTTCTGGTACGAGGATCTGCCCTATGCCGCGCGGGGCGGGCCCCGGCCGCCGGGCCTTCCGCTCGTGATCGACGTCGAGGAGGTCTGGTCGGCCAAGGAACGCGGGGTGCGCTGCTTCCCCTCCCAGGAGCCGGACACGGTGCTGCCCGTCCTGCGCGGACACGCCGACGCGGTGTCGGGCGAGCGGGTCTGGGCGCCGGGACAGGCGGCGGCGGACCGGCTGCGGCGGCTCGTCGGATGAAGGGTTCCGACGAGCACGGGTTCACGGTGCGGCCCCTCGACATCGCCGTGCCCGCCGAAGAGCTCGACGACCTGCGGCAGCGCCTCCGACGGACTCGGTGGCCGTCGAACTCGCCGGGGCCTGCCTGGAGCCAGGGCACCGACGCCGACTACCTGCGCGGCCTGGTCGGCTATTGGGCCGACGGCTTCGACTGGCGCGCCCGGGAACGCGAGCTGAATCGTCTCGATCACTTCCAGGTCGATCTCGACGGGGTCCCGATCCACTTCGTGCACCAGCGTGCCGCCCGAGGCGACGGCGTGCCGTTGATCCTGACGCACGGCTGGCCGAGCACGTTCACGGAGTTCCTGCCGCTGATCCCGCTGCTCACCGATCCCGACGCACACGGCATCGACGGGCCCGCCTTCGACGTGGTGATCCCCTCGCTGCCGGGTTACGGCTTCTCCGGACGACCCGCACGCCGCCACACGATGCGAGACACGTCGCGGTGGTGGCACCGCCTGATGACCGGGCTCGGCTACTCCCGCTACGGCGCCCACGGCGGCGATCTCGGCTCCGGAGTGAGCACCTTCCTGGCGATGGACCATCCCGACTCGCTGCTGGGCCTGCACCTGAGCAACCTCGAGTTCGCGCCCGATCTCGGGCCGGGATCGCCGCCGCTGTCCGCGGCCGAGGCCGCCTACGTCGCCGCGGAACGGAACTGGGAGCAGGACGAGGGCGGATACCACCTCCTGCTGTCCACGAAGCCGCAGACGGCCGCGTTCGGTCTGGCCGACTCGCCGTCGGCGTTGGCGGCCTGGATCGTGGAGAAGTGGCGGACCTGGTCGGACAGCGGCGGCGATCTCGACAGCCGGTTCTCGCGCGACTTCCTGCTGACCATGGCGACGCTCTTCTGGATCGGTGACGCGGGGTCCCCGCTCCGGGACTATCACGACAATCGCGAGATCCACCTCGCGTTGAGTCACGAGGAGCGAATCCGAGTCCCGACCGCCGTCGGTCTGTTCGACAACGAGTTCGTCGACTGCGGGAGCCCACCGCGTACCTGGGCGGAGCGACTGTACGACGTCCGCCGGTGGACCGTGATGCCGCGCGGCGGGCACTTCGCCGCGGTGGAGGAACCGGAATCGCTGGCGCGGGACATCATCGAGTTCTTCCGCTCCCTCACTCGCCGATTCGATCCGGCGAAGGGGGCGTCTCATGACGATGCGAATTGACCGACCCCAGTTCGATCGATTCCATCACGGGCTGCCGCCTGGGGAATCCCCGGCGATCGACACAGCCACCGCTGCACCGCGTTTCACGTCCCACCCGACCCTTTCCCGACTCTTCCCGATGGAATCCCATGGCCATTGACACCGCGGATCAGAACACGACCTACGACGCCGTCATCGTCGGCAACGGCGGCCTCGGCCTCTCCCTCGGGCTGGTGCTCGCTCGGCGAGGAATGCGCGTCGCCGTCGTCGGCGAGTCCACCCGACCGTTCGCCGCATCGGTCGCCGCAGGCGCCATGAACGGCTGCTTCGGCGAGGTCACCCCCACCCTGCTGCGCAGCGAGTACGGGCGCAGGAAACTGGCCATGGACGTGCGCGCGGCAGCCAGGTGGGACGACTGGGAACGGCTACTCGTGGAGGAGTCCGACGAGAGCCGCATCCGCTCGGCGAACGGCACCGTCGTCATCCTCAACACGATCGGCGTCCCCGGCATCGACACCGCGGGCTATGCCTCGATCCGGCAGGCCCTGCACGACTACAAGGAGCCCTACGAGGACCTCGACCCCGAGGACGTCGAATGGCTCGCGCCGGAGCCGAAGTCCCGTCCGCTCAAGGCCATGTTCATCCCCGGCGAGCATGCCGTGGACACTCCCGCGCTGCTCCGCGGGCTGACCACGGCGTTCGGCAGGCAGGGCGGCACGCTGATCGACTCGCACGTGAGCGGGCTGCGGCTGGAGGGCAACCGGGTCACCGGCGTCGACCTGCGGACGGGCGGTTCGCTGTCGAGTGACACCGTCGTGCTCGCCGCGGGCGCCGCCTCACACGATCTGCTCGCCGGCGTCGACGCCGAGATCCGCGATCGGATTCCGTCGCTCGTGTCCGGCTCCGGAGTGTCGCTGCTGGTGCGCACCGAGAACGGGCTGATCCCGGATTCGGTGATCCGCACGCCGAACCGCGCCTTCGCCTGCGGTCTGCACGTGGTGCCCAGGGGCGACGGCGTGGTCTATCTCGGCGCGACCAACGAGATCCTGCCCCGACCGTGTGCGACGGCGGCGATCGGCGAGATCAACCTGTTGCTCAGCGGCATTCGGCAGCTGCGGGCCGACCTCGTCGACGGGCACATCGAGAAGATCAACGTCGGCAACCGGCCGGTGCCGCTCGACGGCTACCCGCTGCTGGGCGAGGCGGGCGTCGACGGCCTGTGGATGATGACCGGCACCTATCGCGACGGTCTGCACCAGTCGCCGATGCTCGCCGAGGAGATGGCGGCGCGCATCCTCGGCGACGCCTATGACACCGATCTGGACGTCTTCACCCCGGTGCGTCCCCCGCTGCAGTCGCTGAGTCGCGAGGAGACGCTGGAGGTCGCGGTGCTGCACACCATGGCCGTCGGCGTGGAGCACGACTGGCATCTGCCGGAGGACCTGCCGCCGCTCATCGAGGAGCAGTTCCGGCGCTCGTTCGAACAGAAGCTGGCCGAGATGGAATCGGACTTCATCCCGCCGCCGGAACTCCTGTTCTTCGTGGAACCCGAGATCGAATCGGCGCTACGCCGTTATTACGACGCATACCGGAACGGCTGACCGGGATCACGACTCGACCGGTCCGACGCGATGCGCCATCGAATCCCGATTCGGTGGCGCATCGGCGTTTCCGGGTGGATTTCGATCGCCGCGCCGCGACGTTATTCGCTAGGATGCGACGGTGACCTGGTTAGCACCGAAAATCGATCGAACGCCGTCGCCGACGCACGGAGACGAACACACCGTACTGACAGGGTGGCTCGACTATCAACGCGACACCCTCTTGGTCAAATGCGCGGAACTCGGCGCGACACAGCTGAAGACGGCCAGTGCCGAACCGTCCAACCTCACCCTGTTGGGCATCGTCCGGCATCTCACCGAGATCGAACGCTGGTTCCACGGGCTGCTCACCGGAAGCCCGGAGGACGGCCCCTATTACACCGACGAGAGCCCGGACGCGGCCTTCGACGACCTCGCCGAGGCCGACGCGGAGACCGACTACGGAGTCCTGGTCGCCGAGATCGGCAAGGCCCGGGCGGCCTTGAGCACCCGGAGCCTGGACGACCTGGTCGTCGACGAGGAGGACGAGGAGGAGATGGTCCTCCGGACGGTCGTGGTGCATCTGATCGAGGAGTACGCCCGACACAACGGCCACGCCGACCTGCTGCGGGAGCGCATCGACGGCGCCGTGGGCGACTGAACCCCGCCCGACCCGGAGGCGTTCGCATCGCTGCCGACGCGGACGTCCGGGCTCGGCACGAGACCCGAATCCCGGTGGGGGACTCGACGATCGCGGCGCCCCGCGGGACGGTGCGATCGTCGAGTCCCGGCCGACCTCACATCGAGGTGCCCCGGCCCGGCCGTTCCGCCGATCCCGCCATCTCCAGGTCCCCGTCCGTCTCGTCGCGGGGTGCCTCGCCGTCCCGATCCGGCCCGACCGTCATCCCGCCGGAGTCCATCCCACCGGATGCCATCCCCTCGGAGTCCATCCCGCCGGACGCGTTCCCCGTCGCCGCCGCGATCGACGCCAGCGCCGCCATCGACAGACCGTCGCCGTCATCCGCACGGTCGAGCGGATGCGTCGGCTTCAACGGCGGCAGGACATAGCTGTACAGCCTGCCGACGAAGACGTTGATCCGACTCCACTCGTCTCGGTGGTTGACCGGTGCGATCGCCCGCCGATGCCGACGGGTGTCCTGGAGGACCTGCTCCAGCCTGGTCCGTTCCGGGACGACGCGGCCCGCCATGCCCGGCAGACTCGGCTGCCGGAACTCCGCCGTGCTCTGCCGAAGCCATCCCTCGGTGTCGGCCTTGATCCCGTCGGCGAGCGCGCGGATGGCGGCCTCGGCGTCGACGCCCTCGTCACGCTGCTGCCAGTAGCGTCGCACCCGAGCGGCGTGCCCGATGATCCCGGTGTTGATGCCGCCGCTGGTCAAGAAGTCGCCGTTGCCGAACGAGTCCCCCGCGACCACCCCGTTCGGCGCCACGCGCGCGTCGACGCCCATCTTCGCCGTGACGGTGAACAACGTCGGGGTGGAGGCGATGCTGGTCCGCACGATGTCCCGCTTGGGGATCTCCGTGACCACCGACACCTGATCCAGCCAGTAGTCGCGGAGCAGGTGTTGATAGCCGGCGAAGTACTCGGGAGAGTCCACGGCGGTGCCCGCCGGGACGAGACCCGCCAGGATCGGGTCGAAGGTGCGGAAGTCGGGCACCTCCGCCGCGACCCAGCCGATCTCGGCGTCCTCCTCGTGGCCGATGGCGATCTGGCGAGTCCAGTACTCGTTGCCCGCGCGGTCGAACTCGGAGCTCACCCGCTTGCGGCACCGACTGTCCACGTAGATGGTCATCAGTCCGATGAGGTAGTCGCCCTGGGCCTGGACCGGGCCCCGGCCGTCCTGGTGATCGATCAGCCACGGCTCCTGCCGCAGTCCCAGCCGCGCGGCGTCCGAGCTGTTCAGTCCCTCCGCGACCATGAACAGCTCCGGCACGCCCAGGTCGACGATCATCGTCCCCGGGGCTCGCACCCGCCGATAGGTGTGCTTGCCGTCCATCTCACGGATGGCCTCGATGCGAATCCGCTTGCGCCCGTCCGGCTCGTCCACGAACCCGTCGGGCGTCGCGGGCCGCCGCCCCCGGCTCGGCGTCGGCTCGACCACGCGATGGAACCGGAAGAGTCGGCAGCGCGGGGTGACGTCGGCCGCGAGATCCATCTTCTCCAGCTCCTGGAGGTAACGCCGGAGCACGATCAGCAGCTCCTGCGCCCCCGTCTGGAACATCGACCGTTCGGCGAGCACCTCCCCCATGTCGCGGCCGAGACGAGGCTCGGCGTTCTCCGGCGGCGCGGCCACCGGCCCCAGCTCGGTGATGGTCCGCCGCGGCGCGCCGTCGACCCAGCGATCGTCGATGAACTCCACCGACTGCACCAGGCCCGCGATGTGCGAGTCGGGCGTGTAGCCGGAGACCACCTCGTCGGCGCGTGCGTCGCCCGCGCTCTCCGGGTCCCGGTTGTAGAAGCACTCACCGAGCAGGAACAACGAGCCGTCGCCGCGCCGTGGGATCCGGTCCTCGCCGTAGCGCAGCATCATGAGTCGGTCGATCTCGACGAGGTGGTGATACAGGTCCTCGCGGATGTTCCAGTGCATGACCGCGACGAACGGGTCGCCGCGCAGCTCGACGCCGACCGCCCGACGGCCGGTGGCGATGGACCACAGCATGGCCGTCATGTTCGTGCCGCTGAGACCCAGCGCGACGAAGTCCGCATCGGCGACGCCACGCAGGTCGGGCTTCTGTTCGACGGGGCTGCGGCGAGTCGGGTCCAGGTCGGTCGGCGCCGTCCTCGGGACGGCGGGTTTGATCAGGAACGTCGCCACCCCCGTCGCCACCAGGATGAGGCAGGCCGCCACGAAGAAGGCCGTGCCGTAGCCGCCGGTGAGCGCCGCGTCGTCGGAGACCCCCCGGCCGAGGGCGGCCTCGGTGCTGCCCGCCGCCACGGTGGCCAGCACCGCCAGTCCGACCGCCGCGCCGAGCTGCTGGGTCGTGTTGACGAGACCGGAACGCACCCCGCTGTCACTGCTCGTGGCGTTCGCCACCGCCACCGTCAGCGCCGACGGCGCGGCCAGGCCGGTGCCGAGGCCGATCAGCAGCAGGCCGGGCAGCACGTCGAGGACGTAGCCGCCTTCCACGGGGATGCGGGCGAGCAGCGCCAGCCCGGTCGTCATCGCGACCAGGCCCGCCAGCAACGCCGTCCTCGGGTCGACCTTCTTGGTGAGGCGCGGCGTGGCCTTGAGCGAGATCACCGCGATCATGAGCGCCACCGGCAGGAAGGCCAGCCCGACCTCGATCACGCTCAGCCGCCAGACCTGCTGGAAGTAGAGGGCACCGAGGAAGAACGTGGCCGTCGGTCCGATGGCGAGCAGCGCCAGCACCACGTTCGTCCAGGCGACGTTGCGTGCCCGCAAGACCTCCGGCGGCACGAGCGGGTCACGAGCCAGTGCCTGACGCACCACGAAGCCGGCCAGCAGCGCCAGCGCCACGCCGGCCAGGACGAGCGTGCGTGCCGACGTCCAGCCATGGTCGACGACCTGCACGATCGTGTAGACGGTCAGCATCAGCGATGCGACGATCAGCACCGCGCCGACCACGTCGACGCCCGGTACGTCCACGTCCTCCCGGACGTCGTAGAGGGTCCGCCGGGCGAAGAGGATCGTGGCCAGGCAGATGGGCACGTTGACGAAGAAGATCCAGTGCCAGCTGATCGACTCGGTGAGCAGCGCCCCCACCAGCAGGCCGATCGCCGCCCCCGCCGAGGCGACGAACGCATAGCAGGCCAGTGCCTTCGACCGCTCCCTCGGCTTCGGGAACATCGAGACGATCATGCCGAGCACGACGGAGGACGCCAGCGCCCCGCCGACGCCCTGGACGAACCGTCCGCCGATCAGCATCTCCTGAGTCGTCGCCAGCCCGCACGCCACCGAGGCGAGGGTGAACAGGACCAGCCCGCCGATGAACATCCGTCTGGCGCCGAACAGATCACCGAGCCTGCCGCCGAGCAGCAGCAGGCCGCCGAACGGGATCACGTAGGCGTTGACGACCCAGGCAAGCTCCGCCTGCGAGAACTGGAGGTCGGCCCGGATCGTCGGCAGCGCGACGTTGACCACCGAGGTGTCCAGGATGATCACCAGAGTGCCGACGCACAGCACGATGAGGGCCAGCTGCCGCTCCCGTAACGTGCGAAGCGGGACCGACCGGAGCCGCCGGCCGAGGACCGTCTCTCCCAGGGAGCCGTGGGAGTCGCCCCGGGGCCGCAGGGCGGGCGCGTCGGTCGCCATCTCTGTCGGCGTCATGAGGCCGCGCCCGCGGCGACCGGCGTCTGCTCCATCGAGCCGGTGCCCGGCTCCGAGGCCGGCGTCGTCCGCTCCGCCGTGCTGTCCGGGCAGGTCCGCAGCAGCGGGTGCGTCTCCGACAACGGCGGCAGGTCATAGGTGTGCAGCCTGCCCGCGTGGATGACCAGGCGCCGCCAGTCCGACGGGTTGAGCGGCACCAGGGAATGCCGATGGCGCCGGGTGGCGTCGATCGTGGTGGCGCGCTGCGCGCTGTCGCGGCCGGTGATCGTCTCGATCTCGTTGATCCGCTCGGCGCCGAAGTTGATCGGCACGGCCTGGCTGAACTCCTGGGCGCTGACCCGCAGCCAGCCGTCGGTGTCCTCCTTGATGGCGTCGGCCAGCTCCCGGATCGCGGTGTCGGTGTCGGTCCCCTCGTCACGCCGCTGCCAGTACCGCAGCACCCTCGATGCGTGGCCGACCATGCCGGTGATGGCTCCGCCGCTGGTGAGGAAGTGCCCGTTGCCGAAGGAGTCGCCCGCGACGACCCCGTTGGCGGCCACCCGCGCGTCGGCGCCGACGCGTTCGACGAGGCTGAACAGCTTGGGGCCGTACGGCATCTGGACCTCGTCGAGCTCGGCCACCGGGATCTCGGTGATGAGCGCGACCTGTTCCAGGTAGTACTCCCGCAGCAGATGCTGGTGTGCGCCCAGGTATTCCTTCGACTTGCGGTCGGTGCCCGGGGGCACCAGGCCGGCCAGGACCGGGTCGAAGGTCTTGAAGTCCGGCACCTGCACCAGGATCCAGCCCACCTCGGGATCGTCCTCGTGACCGACCGCGATCTGACGGACCCAGTACTCGTTGCCCTCCTTGTCGAACTCCGAGGCGATCCGGCGGCGCAGCCTGCCGTCGACGTTGACCTCCATCAGGCCCGCCAGGTAGTCGGCCTGGGCCACCACCGGGCCGCGCCCGTCATGGTGATCGACCTTGACGTCCTCCTGTTTGAAGCCGAGCCGCTCGGCGTCGTCGCTGTTGAAGCCCTGCGCGATCATGAACAGTTCCGGGGTGCCCAGGTCCATGACCTTCGTCCCCGGCACTCGCACCCGGCGGAACTTGCCCTTGTAGTCCAGCTCGCGGACGGCCTCGATGCGCAGTCGCTGGCGTCCGTCGGGCCCGCGGACGAAGCCCTCCTCGTGGCGGAACCACGTGAGGACGCCGTCGTCGCCGGGGTCCCCGGTGACCACCCGGTGCGACAGGTACAGCCGCACCCTCGGCTCCACGCCCGCCGCGAGGTCCATCTCCTCGATGAGCTCCAGGTAGCGACGCATCATGACCAGGGCCTCGGAGGCGCCGATCTGGAATGTCGACGGCCCGTCCAGCACCTCGGCGGTGGGCCTGCCGATCTTCGACGGGTCGTGCTCCGCGGGTGGGCGCGGCGGGTCGACGATGGTGAGCACCCGCTGCGGGGTGCCGTCGGCCCACCGGTCGTCGATGAACTCCGTGTGGTGGATGAGCCCCGCGACGTGCGTCTCGTCGCCGAGCGAGCTGAGGAACCCGCTGATGACCTCGTCGGTGTAGATACCGCCGGGCTCGCTGGCGGGGCTGTAGAAGCACTCGCGCAATCGGAACAGCCTGCCGTCACCACGGTGCGGCAGCCGTTCCACCGGATAACGCTCGGCCATGAGCTGATCGATGAGGCCGAGGTGGTGATAGAAGTCCTCCCGAATGTTCCAGTGCACGCCCAACGCGGGATCGCCACGCAGTTCGACGCCCACGACGCGACGCCCCATGGCGACGCTCCAGAGCATCGCCATCATGTTCGTACCGCCGAGGCCGAGCGCCACGAAGTCGGCGTCGACGGCGCCGGTGGTGTCGTCGAGACGCCGATCGACATCGCCGGTGGAATGGTCGAGGTGTTCGGCGGGCACACTACGCTCGGCGCCGCGCATCGTTCGCATCATCCGAGACATGAGTTGCGGCATTCGTGGCTTGGCCATCGTCACTCCCCACAAAGTTACGTCTGAATCGGGGCAGCACGTGCTACGCCACCCCGAAGGATGTAGCCCTCGCCCGATACCCGATCCGAAGTATCGCGGGCGCGGGTTCGCGGGAAGGGCCACGCCAGACGCCGGACGAGCCTTGCGCTCGCCCGGAGGACTGGGGCCCCCGCAGCCACGTGCCCGCTGTAATGCGGTCACGAAGGACGTCGCGGAAACCTGATTCGTGGAATAGACGAAATCAGGTCGGCACAGACGTCGACGTCGACCCTAGCAGGCCGAAGCGGGTCGCGGACCGAGTTCAGGGAAGCGCGCCGACCCCTATCGAACGTCGGCTCCCCGGGCCGCGACGCCGCGGCATCACGGCGGCGGAATCACGCGACACCGCGACCCCGACGAACTCCGATCCGCACTCTCACGACAACGGAAAGTGACGAATACTCGAGTGCCTGTCGATCTGGTGTCAATAACGATTCGAGAGTCACGAAAGAGCTTGCCGACACCGACGGTCGGGCTTAAGATCGCGCAATTATCCGGCAGCGCGCCCGGCCGTCCGCGGTCGAATTCCCACGTCATCGTGAGTGACCACGGCGGTGTTTGACGGGTCGACTCCGCCGCGCCGACTACAGGGGGTGATCGGTGTTACCGCCGACCGAATCTGGTATGCGAATCCGACCGGTGCTGCCGGCGGACGAACAACCGCAATTGCATCGCATGGCGGAGGAGGTACGGCACATCCTGGACCGGCTGCTGGCGGGCGCACCCGCGGCGACGGACACGCGCAACCGGCTGCTCGACGAGCTCTCCTGGTGGCAGGACGTCGACGACCGGCCGCTCGACGAGGCGGTCGAGCGCAGCTTCCTGCTGCGGCAGGTGATCCTGCGCAGCGCGCCCAGCGACGGAACGTGGCGTAACGCCCTCTCCTACATCGGCGACCCCGATCCCGTCGACGAGCAGGTCTGCACCTACGACTACGACCGCGCCGAGATCCGCTTCGCGCCGGACTCCCCGCTTGCCCGCCCGTACGCCTGGATGCGCGGCGACGGCTGCGCCGTCGAGACCTGGTACTCCCGGACCGGCATGTCCGCCATCACCGCATGGTTGATCGCGGTCGCCAGGATGGCCGCCGAACGGGGCATGCCGCATCTGGTGCTGACGAACCGGCTCTACCACGAGGCCGAGATCCTCTTCGACATGGCACGACTCGCCGATGTCACGGTCCGCAAGCACGACGACCTCGACAGCCTGCTCGCCGCGGCGAACGAGGCGGAGCACCCCGTGGTGATCTTCCTGGACTCCAGCAGACCCGACGGCACCGCCGCGGCGTTGACGCGGCTGCTGCGAGAGATCGACCCGACGAAGGTCGGCAGCGTGCTCTGGGACAACACCTGCGCGTCCGCCTCGGACAGTCCGTTCGAGCCTGCCGGACCGTCGTGGTCCGAGGCGTCCGAGGCGCCTGCCGCGCCGCTGCCCGTCGAACCGCTGACGCTGCTGGACCTGGACGACGACGGTGTCGGACAGGCCTCGACGACCCCGCGGCTGCGCACCGACGAGCTGACCACGACGCTCGTCGTGCTGCGCAGCCACGCCAAGCTCGATCAGCTCGGCCTGGAGCTGTGTTCGCTGGGTTCCGTGGTGATGATGACCGGCCCCGCGAACACGGGTGAGGGTCCGCACTGGCAGACCGGAATGCAGCGGTTCTTCGCCGACAGCCTCGCCGTCACGGGGGCGTGCGCGTCGCCGGCCACGCTGCGCCTGATGGCGTCGCTCGGTCTGCCCGACGAGTCGCTGTCCCGACGAGCCAATCGCCATCTCCGGCAGGCCAACGCGCTGGCCGCGCGGATCCTGATCGACGAGCTCACACCGACCGGGCGCTATCAGGTCGAGGAGAACGAGCACGGCTGCTTCGTCGAGATCCATCTGCTCGAACTGCCCGGCCCCGAGCCGATCGGCGGACCGCCGACCTGGCCGGTGTGGGACGAACTCGACCGCGAGCTGACCCGGATCGGCGAGCACGCCGCCGAACGGTCCATCCCGATCTGGAAGTCGGCGAGCTTCGGATTCCACTACACCGGCCTGAGCTGGTACTCCGCCGAGGACCCGCCGCGCCCGCAGGGCCACGCCCACACGGTCCTGCGAGTCTGCTTCGGAATGCACGACCCCGCGGTCACGGCGGAGGCCGCCGAGATCATCGCCGAGCATCTGACAAGGAAGTCCTCGTGGACACCGATCTCCTGAACACCGCCGCCCCGGCCCCGATCCGACACGCCGTGCACCTGCCCGACGACGATCGCATGTCACCGGAGTTCCGTGCTGTCGTCCGGCGGCGCGGCGAGGAGGCCGCGCTGGGACTGGTGGCCGATCTCGACGCCCTCGATCGCCGCTATTCGACGACCGTCGCCGCCGCCGCCCGTCATGACGTGCGCCTGCTGTGCGCGGTGAAGGCGTCCACCCATCCCGAGGTGCTGCGCAGGGCCGCCGAGTTCGGCCTTGGCTTCGACATCGCGAACGAACCCGAGTTCGAGGCCGCGCGCGGCGCCTCCACGCGGGCCCGGCTGAGTCTGACGTCTCCCGCGCTGCCGCGCCGCGAGCAGGCGCCGCTGTTCGCGGCCTTCGCCCGCGGCGAGATCCACCGCTGGCACTGCGACTCGCTGGCCCAGCTTGAGGAGCTGGCGAGCGCCTGTCCCGGCTCCACGGTGGGGGTCCGGGTCTGTCTCGACGGCCTCGATGTCCCCGAGGGCATGCCGCTGTTCACTCCGAGCCGCTTCGGCATCCGGCTCGATCAGCTTCCGCTGGCGCGAGACATCGCCGCGCGACACGGCTGCGCGCTGCGCTGGATCCACGCCCACAACGGGTCGGAGGAGAACGACATCGCGAGCTACGTCTTCGCCGCCGAGGCGATCGTGGCCGCCGCGCGCGCACACGAGATCGATCTGGAGGCGGTCGACCTGGGCGGCGGCCTGTTGGCGGAGGCGACGCCCGAGGCGTTGGACGAGTTCTTCGGCGCCGTCCGCGCCGCGGTCCCGGCCGAGACGGAGCTGGTGTTCGAGCCGGGCCGGTACTGGCTGATCGACTGCATGACGCTCATCACCCAGGTCCTCGACGTCAAGGAGACTCCGGACCGAGTACTGCTGGTGCTGGATCTCGGTCTGATGAGCCATCTGCAATGGGCCGATCACATCCGGATTCCGACGCTCGGTCTGCTCGTGCCGGACGACTCTCGGCCCTGGCGGCTGTGCGGCCGCAGTTGTTTCGAGGAGGACATGCTCGACGAGTGGGAGAAGGTGCCGGTCGCCGCCGACGCGCCGGTGCCCCGCCGAGGCGACGTGATCGCCCTCGGCAACATCAGCGGCTACGCGATCGAGCTGAGCTGCGACTTCAACGGGGTCCGGCGGCCCACCCTGGAACTGCTGGGCGTGTGACGGACCGCCCCGGCTCGGCGAGCATGACGGGAGCCGGGCCCAGCCGTCTCAGTCCGTCGGCTCCGTCGGCTCCGTCAGCTCCCGAAGCAGTTCCGAGGCCGTCGCCGCGGCGCGGACGAGGCAGGCAGCAGTCGGATCTCGCTGAGCCGTTGGTCGGGACTACTCGGCAGGTCACCAGGGAAGACACCCGGTTCGAGCGGCACGACGACCCGACGGCCGCCTGGTAGTCGGCGACGGCAAGGAGGGCCCGCAGCCGCCGGGCGGTCTTCTCGTCGACTCCGATGCCCCAGTCCCCGTCGTCGTCGGTGCGAAACCGAAGGTAGTCGTAGCGCGTGCGACTGTGGCTCTTGTGGTCGTGCACTCGCGCGAGCTCGGCGACGGCCTCGGCGGCGAAGGCGGGTCCCTCTCGTGTCAGCCAGACGGCGGCGAACAGGTCGAGTTCCCGCGATCGTGATGTGTCTCCTGTGCGTCGACGGTGGCGACGACGGCAGCACCCAAGGGGGTCTTCCTCCCGAGGAGGAAGACCCGGCCCGCGTCGCTCAAGGCCTCGTCGCCCCGCATCTTCTCCATCACGTCCCGGATCTCGCGCTCGTGACGCTCGATGATCTCCACGGCGTCTTCGGCGACGGTGATCGGCCTGCCCGTCACTCCGCCTCGGCGCGGTAGCACCTCCTCGCGCAGCTCCTCAGGAAGGACGAGGTCGTCCTCGTCCAGCAGGACGCCGGGCCCGGTGCTGCTCGTGGTCGACGCGACGTTCATCAGTGCTGCTCCCCCAGATGGTGGCGGCCGCCGGTGATCGGCGACCGACCTCGGGCTCGATGGGGAGAGAAGGTGACGAGGGCGACCGACAGCGTCGACCGACTCAGGCTCCGACGTCCGCCTCGGGGCGGCATCGAGCTCAGGGACGGCGCGCCTGCGGTGTGCCGACGTCGGCCGTGGCCACTCGCCACGTCGCCGCGGGTGTCCGCAGGAGTCGGTCCGCGAGGGCGAGCCTGCCGGGGCACGCGCCCGGTGCACGGCGCGGAGGCAGGCAGGCGAGCGAGGCCCGACGGGGGTGCGGGCGGGCCGAGCCCGCGCCGGAGTCGCCGCAGACCCCGCCGCCGGGGGCCTGCCGTGCCTCGGTCCGCGCGAGCCGACCGACGCGAGGTCAGTCCGATGATGCTCCGGTGAGGATGCGCATCGCCTCGATCAGTTCGGCGGCCGTCGGGGCCGACTCGGCGTCGACCAGCCATTGCGACATGACACCGTTGATCATCGTCACGGTCAGGGAGCCGACCGTGCGGGCCTGCTCGCGCGTCACGTCCTCCGCCGCCATACCCAGCACCATGGCGGCCAGCTCGCGACGGATCGTGGTGAAGGTCTTGGCGAGCTGTTCCCGTACCTCTACGGCGAACTCGGCCTGGGCGGCGGCCTGCGTGCTCGCCACCATCATCGCCCGCTGCTCCGACGCGGTCGCCAGCAGTCCGTCCAGGAAGGCTGCGAGCCGCTCCCTCGGCGTGGTGTCGGGCAGGAACGCGGCGGCGTCCTCGATGGACGTCCCCCACTCGTCGAGCGCCGCGATGACGGCGGCGTTGAGCAGTGCGTCCTTGGTGCCGAAGTGGTAGCCGATGGAGGCGAGGTTCGCCCCGGTCACGGCGACGATGTCCCGCGCGGTCGTGTGGGCGTAGCCCTTCTCGATCAGGCATTGCCGCGCACCGGCCAAGAGGTCGTCTCGCTGTCCCATGCCGAGCATGGTACCGCCAGTAGTCATACACTCGTGTTACACCGCCGTCTTACACATACGTGTTGTACAGACGTATAAGACGTGTGTATGCTTCGTCCCAGATCGCCGATCAACCGGCAGTGAGGACGGCAGCCCGCCCACGGGGTGCGCCGCCGAGCAGCCCTCGGCATCCCGACCGAACCGACCGAGAAGGACTTCAACAGCCATGACCAGCCCCGACACGTCCGTCGCGCCGACTCCCCTGGTGGAGGCGGACTGGACCAACCCGACCTCCGTGTCGAAGACCGTGCTCACCACCCACATCTGGTCCGCACCGACGTTGACCCGCGATTCGAAGATCCACGACCGGGCCTTCGAGGCCCTCCGCGACCTCGGCGCCGACTACGTGCGCTTCCTGCCCTGGTTCACCCACCCCACGCTGTCGGTGCCCGCGCTGGAGGCGCCCACCGCATCGGGCACGTCGTGGGACTTCAGCAGGCTCGACCCCTTCGTCGAGGACGTCGTCACGGCGAGCGAGGGCAGGCCGATCGTCGCGGACTTCGCGACCATTCCCGGCTGGATGCTCACGAAGCCCTCCGAGCACACGAACGACCCCGACGTCATCCACTGGGAGTACGAGAACCCGAGCGGTCTCCGAGACGAGACGCTGGCCGAGGTCGCCGACTACTTCTTCCGCATCGCCAGCTGGTACATCGCGGGCGGATTCACCGACGAGAACGGCGTCCGCCACGAGTCCGGCCACTCCTACCGGTTCGCCTACTGGGAGGTGCTCTGCGAGCCGGACTGGAACCTCAAGCTCTCGCCGGAGACCTACACCCGTCTCTACGACGCCGTCGTCGAGCGGCTGCGGCCGCTGGACCCCGAGATGCGCTTCGTCGGCCTCTCACTGAGCCACGTGCACCACGACCCGGAGTACTTCTGGTACTTCCTGGACCCGGCGAACCACAAGCCCGGCATCCCGCTCGACGCCTTCTCATACCACTTCTACGCCACGCCGGAGATCATCAATCCGTTCTCCCCCGAGGGCAACGCGGGCGAGGAGACCTGGACGACCACCTTCTTCGCCCAGACCGACGCCTTCCTCGACCAGGTCCGATTCATCGACTCGATCCGCAGGCGGCTGTCCCCGAACACCAAGACGTTCCTCAACGAGATCGGCACCTACCTCGCCGACCTGATGAACCCGAACCCGCAGATCCCCGACTGGTACTGGGCGCTCAGCGGGTCCGTGCACGCCTACCTGTGGGCGCGTTGCGTGGAGCTGGGCGTCGACCTCGTCGGAATCGCCGAGTTCATGGACTACCCGAGCATGATCCCCGGCGTCACGCTGGTCGACTGGGACACCGGCGAGCCCAACGCGCGCTACCAGGTCACCAAGCTGCTGATCGACCACTTCGGTCCCGGCGACACCCACGTCCAGGCCAGGGCCGGCTACCCGCAGTTCATCGACGCACGGGTGTTCGTGCAGGCCGTCATCACCGAGAACGGCGAGCGCAGGGTGCTGATCATCAACAAGGGCGCGCACGAGGTGTCGCTGGACCTCGGCGGGGCGACCGGGACGCTGTCCTACGTCGACGTGAACACCGGGGCGAATCCGCCGGTGTCGGAGGCGGTCGCGGGTGAGGGGATCATCCTCGGCCCGCATGCCACCGCGGTGTTCACCCACGCGAGCTGAGCCGTGGCGAGGGCGGCCACTGGGGGTGTCGCCCTCGCCGTCGTGGCGCAGCCGCGCCGACCGGCGTCGGACGCCTGCACGGTGTCCGACGCCGGGTCAGCGGAGTCGCCGGGTCGCGGGTCGCCGGAGTCGCCGGTCAGCCGGGCGACGGCAGCGAGTTCTCCACGTCGTCGTTCTGCGGCTTCTGCCTGCCCGCCTGGTCGACGGCGACGCCGCCGATGTCGCCGACGTCCTCGCGGACCCGGCTGCCGTAGGGGCTCTGGAAGCCCTCCGGGGTGTGGTTGCCCACCCGCCAGTCGAGACCGTTCTCCAGGACCTCCCGCGCGTGCGAGCGGTTGTTGGCGGGCGTGCTGTAGCCGCCCTCGCCTCGGGTCGACGCCGAGAGCGCGTCGGTGCGTCCCGCCATGCCGTCCTGGGCTCCGCCGATGCTGCCGGTGAGGGCGCCGCCGACGATGTTGCGGTAGTCCCACTGGCCCTGTGTCACGCCCTGGCCGACGAAGTCGACGGTGCCGCCGACCACCCCGCCCGCGGCTCCGGATGCCGCGCCCTGCAACGCCGCGCCGCCGAAGCTCCGGCTCGCGCCCGAGGGGATGAAGCCCGAGACGGCGCCGCCCGCGGTCTGGCCGATGCCCGCGACGACGCCGTTGACGACGTGGTTGCCGAGGTTGCCGTTGTCGAACGTGGAGCGGTCCCCCCTGGCCATCTGGAACGCCTGGATGCCGTAGTCGGTGACCAGGTTGGTGGCGACGCTGAGCAGGATGTTCTGCAACAGCTTGATGAGGATCTGCCGGATGGTGAACTGCGTGGCGAGCTGGGCGACCGGGATGCCCGCCGACGCGGTCCCGAAGCTCGCCGCCGCCGCCGCGAGCAGCGCGATGATCTGGATGGCCAGGGCGGCCAGCGCCACATAGATACTGATCTTGGCGTGCTCGACCTCCAACGCCATCTCGTCACAGCCGGTGGAGAGCTGCTCCGACAGTTCGGCGAGCTTGCCGAGGTGCTCGGCGAACTCGTCCCAGTAGGCCTGGAACTGCTCGGCGGTCTCGCCCTGCATCGTGCCTGCGGCGGAGGAGGCCGCGGCCCCCGCGTTCTCCAGCACCGAGGCCACGTCGGTGCCCGCCGCGGACCAGGCCGCCCCCATCTCCCGAAGCTTGTCCTCGTCGCTCTGCGGCCAGTCGGCGCCGAGCGCGACCGAGGCCACCCACTGCAACGACGCGGGTAGTTCCATTCCCATGACCGGCTCCTCCGGGTCAGTAGCCCAGGCCCTCGGCCTGACGGCTGAAGGCCTGTTCGGCGGCGAGGTCGTCGGCATCCCACTGCTGCGCGGCGGCGTCCAGGCTCTCCCGGATGCCGTCGAGGCCTTCGGCGAACGTGGTGAAGGCGGCCGTGCCCTCCGCCGCCGCGGGCTGGTAGGCGGTGCCGAACGCCGTGCCCGACTCGTCGCCGCCCCACGCCCCCGAGGCGGCCGACAGACTCCCGTCCAGACGCTCCAACGCCTCGCGGAGCTGGTCGGCGGCCGAGGAGAACTGCGGGGAGGCCGATCGCAGTGCCGTCGTGTCCGCCCGGTATCCGTCGCTCACCAGTTCCCCTTCTGGAAGATGGAGCCGCCCTCGTCGTCGGGCTCGTCGTCGTCGGGCCTGCGGCGCGGCGCCTGCCGTGGTGGTTCGCCGGTCGGCCGCGGTCGACCGGGGTGGGTCCCGTGTCCCGGCGGCGGGGCGGGCCTGCCGGGCGGGACATGCGGCGGCTGCGGCGGCGCGAAACCCGGCGCGGCGACGTGCGGCGGCGCGGGGTGCGGGAATCCGCCCGGCTGTCCCGGCCTGCCCTGTGGTGTGAACCCGTCCCGACCGGGCACGTCCTCGGCGGGTCGCAGCGGTCGCGTCGCCGTCTCGAAGAGGCCGCGCAGCGAGGGCATGCCCGCCACCACGTCCGGCAGATCCACCATGGGCGCCTGCGCGAGGCTGCCGAACGCCCCGCTGACCTGGGCCTGTGCCCCGGCCTTCGCGGCGGCGAAGGTGTCCGAGATGGACCGGGCGAGCCGCTCGGGGGTGCTGCGGGAGAAGGCGGTCGGCGCCAGCCGCAGCTCCGCGATCCCGCCCGCGGCGTCGACCGCGATGGTGACGAGCCCGTCCGGCGAGGTCGCCGTCCCTCGCGCCTGCGCGGCCTGCTCCTGCGCGGCCTGCAAGGCCTCCGTCTGGCCCGCCAGCTGTTCGGTCAGGACGGCGGCCTGTTCCTTGAGCGTCGACAGCCGGCCTTCCAGCTCGGCCCGTCGCTCCGACGGACTAGACATCCACACCACCAGGAATCGTCGAGGGACGCCCGCGTGGCGACTGATGACGTCCGATGCGCTCTGCCGGACCGCACCCGAGGACGACGGTCGACGACCTCGGGCGCCCGCCCGATCGGACGGTCGCCCATCACGAGGTCCGGCCGCAGGTCAGGCCTGCATACCGGGCTCCAGGCTAGTCCGCCGACGTGCGCGGGACTGCGGGCCGACCGACCGTCATCCACGGGAGGCCGGTCACATCGGACAGGCGCGCCGGGCGGGCGCATCGCGCGGGGGCGCCGGTCTGGCACATCACGCAGGCCGGCGGGTCACGCAGGCACGTCGAGCGGACACGTCGGGCGGGCGTGCCGCGCCGGCGCGTCGGGCCCGCGTCGCAGATCGCCGTGTACACGCCGCTGTCGGCCGCACCGCCGGGCGGGCCTCGACCTCGCCGACCCGCGCGGCAGCCGTCTCGATCATCCGTCCGGCCGGTTCCTGTCCGACGATGGTCGAGCGACACGCGATCGACGATCGACGGCCGACGGACGGCGACGAGGGCGGGACCACGACGAACCGCTGCCGCCGCCGGCCCGATGAGCCCGACGGGCGGCGGCGATCAGGAGCGGTGTCCGGCGATCACGCGAGGTGTTCGATGATCCGATTCGCGGCGTCGACGGCCATCCGCCGCATCGCCTCGGCCGTCTGCGCGCCGACGTGCGGCGTGATGATCACCGAGTGCTCCTGCCGCAGCGGGTGATCGGCGGGCAGCGGCTCGACCACCGTGACGTCGAGCCCGGCACCCGCCAGATGCCCCCGCCGCAGGGCGGTGAGCAGGGCGTCCTCGTCGAGGATGCCGCCGCGCGAGGTGTTGACGACCACCCCGCCCTTCGGCATGGTCAGCAGCTCGTCGAGGCCGATCAGCCGGTGGGTCTCCGGGGTGAGCGGCACGTGCAGGCTCACGGCGTCCGAGGCGGCCAGGAGCCGGTTCAGGGTCGCGGGCTCGGCGCCGTCGGCGACGATGTCGTCCGCCGAGCGCATCGGGTCGAAGGCCAGCACTCGCATGCCGAACCCGTGGCGGGCGATGCGGGCGACGGTCGACGCGATGCGACCGAAACCGACCAGCCCCAGCGTCGAGTCCGCCAGTTCGCGCCCCTGCACGGCGGCCCGGACGTCGCCGTCGCCGCGCACGGCGATCCCGATGCCGCGCCGCACGGCGAGCAGCAGCGCGATCGTGTGCTCGGCGACGGAGCGGGTGTTGGCCGTGGGCGTGGTGGTGACCGTGATCCCCCGCTCGCCCGCCGTCACGAGGTCGACCGTGTCCAGTCCGACGCCGTGTCGGGCGACGATGGACAGGGCGGGTGCGCGGCGCATCATCTCGCCGTCGACGCGGGCCGTGCGCAGGAGGATGCCGACGACGCGGTCCGCGATCTCCTCGAAGGTCACGGCCTCGTCGCCGTAGCCCAGCCGGACGTCGGCGTGCTCGCGGAGCAGCGTCAGCGCGTCCCCGTGGACGGGGCGCGGAATCCAGATCAACGGGGTCTCAGTCACGGGGCACGAGTCCCTGGTTCGCGGCGCGGCGCCGCGCCTCGCCCTCGATCAGCTCCCTGGCGATCCGGACGACCTCGGCACGCTGTTCCTCGGGCACGATCGCGACGCCGTCGTCGTCGCCGACCACCCAGTCGCCGGGGTGCACCGGAACGCCGCCGACCGCGATGGTCCCGCCGATCCGGTAGGGCCCGGTCTTCCACGGGCCTGCCGGGGTGACCGCTCGGGCGAAGACCGGCACGCCGAGTTGGGCGAGTTCGGTGACGTCGCGGGCAGCGCCGTCCAGGACGATGCCCCCGATCTCCAGGGCCCGCGCCTTCTGTACGACGAGTTCGCCGATCAACGCCCGCGTCTCGTCGCCGCCGCCGTTGACGATGAGGATCTCGCCGCGGCGGATGGTCTCGAAGGCCGCGTGCAGGCCCTTGTTGTCGCCGGGCCGGGTCCACACTGTGAAGGCCGGGCCGGACAGCGTCGCGCCGGGCCACAGCGGCCGGATGCCGTCCGCGACGCCGAAGCGCTCCATGGCGTCGGACAGGGTGGCGACCGGGAGGTCGGCCGGGGACGGATAAGCGTTGATCGAGTTCACGATTCTCCTTGTCGTCGTACGGCCGCGGCGAGTCGACGTCGATCCGGTCGGGCGCGGCCTGCCCCGCCACGATCCTCGGCGGCCCTCGGCCCTGCGGCGGTCGTCAGTGCAGGGCGGGCGGCAGTCCGGTGCGGGCGATGTCGTCGGCGCAGGCACGCACGGCGGCGACGAAGCCGGGGATCCTGTCCTCGGTGAATCGGATGGTGGGGCCGCCGAGGGCGAGCACCGCCGGGCGGACGGGTACGCCGCCGTCGGCATTCGGATCGGGAAGCATCGGGACGGCGAGTCCGGTGTTTCCCGGCTCGCGCTGTCCGTGGGAGATGTACCAGCCGTCCGCGACGGCCTGGTCGACGCTGCGCCGGATCGCGTCGGCGTCGCTGCGCGACTCCGGGAGCCGCGCCACCCGCTGGATCAGCTCCTCGCGGTCGTCCGGCGCCTCCAGTCCGAGCAGCACGAACGCCGCCGAGCCGCCCCACATCGGCAGTTCGTCACCGGTCTGCACGACATGCCGCAGCATGTTCGGGCTGGGCGCCTGGCCGACGACCACTCTGCGCAGGCCGCGGCGCACGTAGAGGCTCACCGTCTCGCCGGTCGCGGCGGCCAGCTCGCGCATCCGGGCGAGGCTCGCCGCGGGCAGCGTCCAGGCGGCCTCGGCGAAGGCGGCCAGGCCGATCATGCGGGTGCCGACCCGGACCTGTCCGTCGGCGCCGAACTCCAGCAGACCTTCGGCCTGGAGCGTCTCGATCAGCCGGAGCACGGTCGTCCTGGGCAGTCCGGTCGAGCGGACGATCTCGGCGACGCCGAGCGACATCCGGTCGACGGAGAACGCGCCCAGGACGCGGAACGCCCGGCTGACGGCGCGGATGCCGCCCCCGTCGCCCTCCGGCGTATCGGCTCCACCGGACCTCATGCGGCGGCCCCTCCTCATCGTCGAGACACGAGATGTTTGCACCCGACCGAGGGCAACTATACCATCAGGCGGTCATAAGTGTCCGTCAGGTGGACATCGAGTGTTCTACCCAGGTCACAAGGGAGTGATCATGCCGAGCAGACGACAGGTTCTCTCGGTCCTCGGGGTGGTCGGCACGCTCGTGCTGACCGGGTTCGCCGCCGTCGACGCGAGTCAGTCGACCACCGGCGCGACGCCGAGATCGAACCTCCGGGTCATGGCGCCCGCGGCTCCCGGCGGTGGCTGGGACCTCGCCTCCCGCGAGTTCCAACAGGCATTGCGCGGCGGTGCCGTCGTCAACAACGTGCAGGTCTTCAACGTGCCCGGCGCGGGAGGGACCATCGGCCTCGGGCAGTTCGTCGAACTCGGCGCCGACCCGACGCAGCTGATGATGACGGGCACCGTGATGGAAGGCGCCATCAACGTCAACGGGTCCGCGGTCGACCTGCTGGACACGACGCCGATCGCCCGCCTCGCCGAGGACTACGAGGTGATCGTCGTCCCGGCCGACTCGCCGTACGAGACGTTGGAGGACTTCCTCCAGGTGTGGCGCGAGGACACCCCCGGCCACGCCGTCGGCGGCGGCGGCCTCGGCGGCACCGACCACCTGCTGACCGGTCTCATCGCCCGCGAGGCAGGCGTCGATCCGGAGCAGGTCAACTACGTCTCCTACGCGGGCGGCGGCGAGGTGCTCACGGCCCTGCTGTCGAACACCGTCGAGATCGGTGTCTCCGGCTACAACGACTTCCGCGACCAGATCGAGGCGGGCAACGTCAGGGCGCTCGGCGTGTCGGCCGAGGAGCCCGTCGACGGCATCGACACCCCGACGTTCATCGAGCAGGGCATCGACGTCGCGCTGCCCAACTGGCGCGGCCTGGTCGCGCCGCCCGGCATCACCGACGAACAGCGCGCCGAGCTGATCGCGGTCGTCGAAGAGGCCACCGCGACCCCGGAGTGGGCCGACGCGCTCGTCCGGAACAAGTGGGAGGACAGCCTCCTCACGGGTGACGACTTCACCGAGTTCATCCGCGAAGACCAGGCCAGAGTCGATGCGATCATCGAGGAGCTGGGACTGTGAACCGAACCGCCACCGAGTTCCTGCGCCGCCGCACCGGGCTGATCATCCCGCTGCTGCTGCTGATCATCGGCGTCGTGCTCGGCGTCGGAACGGTCACCATGGACGTCCCCGCCAACACCGCCTCGCCGGGACCGCGACTGTTCCCGGTGATCATCGCCATCGCCTGCGTGGTGTTCGCCGTCCTGCTCACGGTCGACGTCCTGCGCAATCCCGAGCCCGCGAAGGTGTCCGCGCCGACGCGGGACGGCGAGGTCCCCCCTGTCGCGCACGCCGTGCACGCCGACGAGGACGCCGAGGAGCCCGCGGCGGAGGAGGAGCCGACCAGGGTGCGGAGCAATCACCGTGCCCTGGCGGGTGCCGTCGCGACCGTCGTCGTCTTCATCGCCGTCCTGAATCCGCTGGGCTGGCTGCTCTCCGGCGCACTGCTGTTCTGGGGCATCTCCCGCGCGCTGGGCAGCAGGCGCGTGGTGTTCGACGTCTTCCTGTCGCTGGCGATCTCCTCGATCGTCCAGCTCGCCTTCTCCGCGGGCCTCGGTCTCAACCTGCCCCCCGGCATCCTGGCGGGAGTCCTCTGATGGAGTCACTGGTCAACCTCGGTGAGGGCTTCCTCACCGTGCTCACCCCGATGAACATGCTCTGGGTGTTCATCGGCGCCGTCCTGGGCACCGCCGTCGGCGTGCTGCCCGGCCTCGGCTCGGCCATGGCGGTGGCACTCCTGCTGCCGGTCACGTTCTCGCTCGACCCGATCGGCGCGTTCATCATGTTCGCCGGCGTGCTCTTCGGCGGTCTCTTCGGCGACTCGATCTCGGGCATCCTGATGAACACGCCCGGCAACAGCACCGCGATCGCCGGGTCGATCGAGGGCCATCGGATGGCCAAGAGCGGGCGTGCCTCCCAGGCCCTGGCGACCTCGGCGATCGGCGCGTTCATCGGTGGCATCGTCGCCTCGATCCTGGTGGTCTTCTTCGCGCCAGGACTGGCCCGGCTGGCCACCCTCTTCGGCCCCGCCGAATACCTGGCGCTGGCGATCTTCGCGTTCGTCGCGATCTCGGCCGTCGTCAGCGAGTCCGTCGTCCGAGGCCTGTCCGCACTCGTCATCGGACTCGCCATCTCCGTGGTGGGCATCGACGGCGCCTCCGGAGCCGCCCGCTTCACCGGCGGCCTGCCGGAGCTGTTCGACGGCATCGACATCGTCGTGATCACCGTCGGCCTGCTCGCGCTCGGCGAGGTCTTCAACGTCGCGGCCCGCCGCGGCACCAAGGAGGACACCCGGCTGCTGCCCTCCCGAGGACGGCTCTGGCTGTCGCGGCGTGAGTTCCGGCTGGCGCTGCCCGCCTGGTTCCGCGGCACGGCGATCGGCGTGCCGTTCGGCATCATCCCCGTCGGCGGCTCCGAGGTGCCGACCTTCCTCTCCTACGGCACCGAGCGGAAACTGGACTCCCGGCGAAGCAAGCCCATGTTCGGCAGGGGCGCGATCCAGGGCGTCGCCGGTCCGGAGGCCGCGGGCAACGCGACGGCGGGCACCGCGATGGGTGCGCTGCTGGCACTGGGCCTGCCGACGTCGGCGACGGCGGCGATCCTGCTCGCCGCGTTCCGCCAGTACGGCCTCCAGCCGGGCCCGCTGCTGTTCGAACGGGCCAGCGAGCTGGTGTGGGCGCTGCTGGCGAGCTTCTTCATCGGCATGGTCGTGCTGCTCATCCTGAACCTGCCGTTCGCCCCGCTGTGGGCGAAACTGCTGAAGGTGCCACGGCATTACCTCTACGCCGGGATCACGGTGTTCGCGATGCTCGGCGTGTACGCGACCAGCAGCAAGATCCTGGATCTCGTGCTGGTGCTGGCCATCGGTTTGCTCGGCTTCGCCATGCGCCGGTACGGGCTGCCGGTGGCGCCGGTGCTCATCGCCGTCATCCTCGGCCCGCTCGCCGAGACCGAGTATCGGCGGGCGATGGCCGTCAGCGAGGGCGATCCCGCCGCGCTGATCGCCAGCCCGATCTCGGCGACCCTGTACGGAGTGCTCGTGCTCGTCGTCGTCGGTCTGCTCGTCCAACGATTCCGGCGTCGCCGCCAAGAGAAGGCATCGGTATGAACCACGATCCGTCCCGGACTCCGCCCGCGGCAGGCTCCGGCCTGCTCGCCGGAGTCCGGGTCCTCGACCTGACCAACGTCCTCGCCGGGCCGTACGCCTGCTACCAGCTGGCGCTGCTCGGCGCGGACGTGGTCAAGGTCGAGATTCCCGAGGGCGGCGATCTCGCCCGCAAACTGGGCGCCTCGGCGGAGCTGAACCGCCGGGAGCTCGGCGCCTCCTTCCTGGCGCAGAACGCGCAGAAGCGTTCGATCACGCTGAACCTCAAGTCCGAGTCCGGCCGGGAGGTGCTGCGCAGACTCGTCGCGAGCGCGGACGTGCTGTGCGAGAACTTCCGGCCGGGTGTGCTGGAGCGGCTGGGCTTCGGCTGGGCGGAGCTGAAGCGGATCAACCCGCGCCTGGTCTACTGCGCGATCTCCGGCTTCGGCCAGACCGGTCCGCTGCGTGGCAAGCCCGCCTACGACCAGATCATCCAGGGCGTCTCCGGGATGATGAGCGTGACCGGGACCGCCGACACCGCCCCGTTGCGCGCCGGCTATCCCATCGCCGACACGCTCGGCGGGCTGGCGGCGGCCTTCGCGATCTCCTCCGCGCTGCTGGGACGGGAGCGCACCGGCACCGGCTGCATGATCGACGTCTCCATGCTGGAGACCGCGGTCACCGCCATGGGCTGGGTGACCTCCAACCACCTGATCGCCGATCACCTGGCCCGGCCGCTGGGCAACGACAACGGCACGGCCGCCCCCTCCGGCACCTTCCGCACCGCCGACGGCGAACTCAACATCGCCGCCAACAAGCAGCAGCAGTTCGAGCTGCTGTGTCGCATCGTCGGCCGCCCCGAACTGGCGACCGATCCGCGCTTCGCCGAGCGGGAGGCACGCAAGACGCATCGGGCCGCGCTGACCGCCGAACTCGAGGCGGCCCTCACCACGCGGTCCGCCGCGCACTGGGAGGAGGAGCTCAGCACGGCAGGCGTGCCCGCCGCCGCCGTGCTGACCGTGCCGGAGATGCTGGAGAGCCCGCAGATCAAGGCACGGAAACTCGTCCACGAGCTGCCGTTCCCCGGCACGGACCCGGCGGCGGGGGCGGCGTCGGAGGCGGAGGCGGGCGAGCCGGCGTCGCCACTGCGGGTCCTCGGCCACGGCATTCACATCGACGGCAGTCCGAGCAGGCCCGTGCTGCCGCCGCCGATCCTCGGCCAGCACACCGAGGACGTCCTCGGCGAGCTCGGCTACTCCCCCGACGAGATCGCCCGGCTGCACGAGGAGGACGCCGTATGACCGAGCCCACCACCGGAGAAACGGGCACCGGCGGTGCAGGCGGGGCCGCCGCCGAGCGCTCCGCGGTCAGCCCGGCAGGGACCCAGACCACCGGCGTCGCGGAGACCACCGCGTGGTGGTCGACCGCCGTCACCCGCATCGCCCCCGGCGAGATCGAGCTGCGCGGCTACCCGATCGAACAGCTCATCGGCAGGCTCGACTTCGTGAGCACCATCTGGCTGCTGACCAAGGGGGTGCTGCCCACGTCCGCGCAGTCCCGGCTGTTGCAGGCGGCGCTGGTCGCCAGCGTCGACCACGGGCCGCAGGCTCCCTCGATCGCGAGCGCGCGGATGGCCGTGACCTGCGGCGTGGGGATCAACTCGGCCATCGCCAACGGCGTCAACGTGCTCGGCGACACCCACGGCGGCGCGGGTCAGCAGTGCGTCGCGATGCTGCACGGCATCGCCGCCACCGCGACGGAGACCGGGCGCGACGTGGACGAGGTCGCCGCCGAGGTCGTCGCGGACCATCGGGCCCGGAAGGCCTACGTCCCCGGTTTCGGCCATCGCTTCCACCCGCGTGATCCCCGCCGAGACGTGCTCCTCGGCCTGGTCGAGGAGGCCGTGACGGCCGGGGACCTGGGCGGCGAGTACCTGCGGGCCGGGATCGCCGTCGAGAAGGCGCTGGCGACCGGGAGGCGCAGGCCGCCGATGAACATCGACGGCGTCACGGCCGTCGTCTACGCCGAACTCGGCGTCGAACCCGAGCTGGCGCGCGGGTTCTTCGTGCTGGCCCGCTCGGTCGGCATCCTGGCGCATGCCTGGGAGGAGACCGGCACCGGACGCCGGGTCAAGGGCCCGCTGCCGCCCCCGCTGCTCGCCGACTACACCGGCGAGCCGACCCGCGAGTACCCGGAGTCCTGAACGGACCGACGCCCGGAGTCGACGCGGCGTGCCGCGCGGTCGTCGACCCCGCGGCGGAGGGCGTGGCGGTGCCGTGGCGGCGGCACCGCCACGCGGCGGGGAAACGTCGTGAGTCTCGCCGGGCAGTCGGGCCCTTGCCCGCCCGGGCACGGCGGGTGGACCGGTCGTCGATCGCAAGGACCTCGTAGCTGCGGTCCGCGATCTCCAGCCTGCCGGACATCTCGGTGACCACGACGAGGGACAGGTCGAGCTGGGCGACGCGGCGGGCTCACCGGCAGCGATCCGAGGCCTGCGAGTCCGTCGAGGTAGACGGTCGACAGCAAGTCGGCAGCCATTGACCGGTCAGAACAGATCGGCTCTTCCTCATAGCCTGCATCGACTGTGCCGGTGAGTCGGAGGCGGTCTACCTGGACGGTCAGAGGTCCTGGCGCGCCCGACGTCACGCGCGTGTCCACGATGGCCGAACCACGGCTTCGTGCCGGGGCCCCACCGCGAGCGCGATGCTCCGAGACTCCCGCGCCGCCGCGTTGCCGATTCACCAACTGACGTGCCGGGCGGGCCTCGCCGGGCCGTCGGCCGTCCGCACGGCCGCAGACAGGGGATCATCGCGGAGCAGCCGTCCTGACCAGCGCTGATCTCCGCCACCACCGCTGTGCGAGGGTCGGGGCACCGGCCCGTTCGGTCGAGCGGTCTCCGCCGTTCGGCGGGCGTCCATCGAGTGGTGTCCGAGTTGCCGTCCAGCCAAGAGACTGGAAGAGCAGTCGCAACCCCTGCCGCTTCCAGAACTCGAGGTGACGAGTCAATGCGTCTGAACCGCCTTGTGCCCACGATGGTCGGAGCCGCCACCGCGGTCTTATCGGTCATCGGACTGAGCACCAGCACCATCGCCGCCGAACCCGCCACCGCGGACAGTCCGGCCCCGGTCGTCGCCCCTGTCTCCGCCGTCGCGGCACCCGAGACCGACGACGCGCAGACCTTCATCATCGACGGCGAGTTCGCCACCGACGCGCCGTGGGCGGCGCGGATGTTCAGCAGCGGCTCGCCGGTCTGCTCGGCGACCATCATCGCCCCGGAGTGGATCCTCACCGCGACCCACTGCGTCAGCTCGCCCAGCGCGACGACGTTCCGGGTCGGCAGCCTGGACGCGAACGGCGGCGGGACGGTGGTCGGCGTCACCGAGACCGTCGCTCACCCGGTCGCCGACATCACGCTGGCCCGCATCGACCAGGCGGTCGACGCGACGTACGCGCCGCTGGGCTCCGTGGGCGACGTGCGGGTCGACGACACCGTGCAGCTCTACGGCTGGGGCGCGACCTGCACCGGCAACGAGTCGGGCTGCCAGTCGCAGTTCCTGAAGTACGCCGACACCCGGGTGCACACGCTGGACGGGCAGGACTGGCTGGGCGGTGACGCCGTCGGCGTCACCCGCATCAACGGCATCGCGGCGGGCGGCGACTCCGGCGGCCCGATGTTCGCGACGAGCCCGGTCGACGGCGGCTACTACCAGGTGGGCGTCGCCTCGACCAGCGACCGCGCCACCGTCTCCTTCTACACCGACATCACCCGCTACCGGGACTGGATCAGCTCCGTCGCGGGCGTCTGAGCCGCCGAGACCACCGGAACCGGAGGCCGGGCGAGCGGCCGTCAACGGCGACGCCCGCTCGCCCGCCGAGGGCCGCGCCGCGAGCAGCGTTGCTCGCGGCGCGGGGTCCGCGGGTCAGACGAGCTCGTCGTCCCGATCTCGAGCCGCCGCCTGTTCGCGGGCGGCGCGGTGCCGCTTGATCAACCCCAGAATCGCGGGCGGCAGGGCCACCACCACGAAGGCCGCGAGCGGCGTTACGGAGATCGGTCGCGTCACGAAGCCGGTCGGGTCGCCGTCGAAGATCAGCAGCGACCGACGCGACGAGTCCTCCAGCGGCGAGCCGAGGACGAACGCCGGCACGAGCGGCCGGGATCGAAGCCGCACTTCTTCGTCGGTAGCCCCACGTGCCGAAGACGATCACCAGGATGATGTCGAACGGATCGTTGCACACCGTGTAGGCGCCGACCAGGGTGATCAGCACCGTGATGGGCGCCAGGATCGTCGGCCGCACCCGCAGGATCTTCACGAACAGCCCGACCAGCGGGATGCTCGTGATCAGCAACAGGATGTCGCCGAGGTACATCGAGTTGACCACGCCTCAGAACAGCCCGGGTTCCTCGGAGACCAGCCGGGGGCCGGGCGTCATGCCCTGGATGGGAGCCCGCGACCCGTTCGCCGCCGCCCATCCCTGGTACGTCCTCGTCGAGCCGAGTGACCCGACGCCCGCCGCCCGGCTCGACGAGGTCGTGGAGACCGCGCTGGGCACGGCGTCCGACCGGGAGCTGCTGCCCGACGCCGTCGTCGCCGACGGCTCGGCGCGGATCGACGCGCTCTGGAACCTGCGGGAGAACATCTCGGAGGCGCAGAACCGGGAGGGCCGAGCACCAAGCACGATGTGACCGTGCCCATCGGCAGCATCCCGGCCTTCGTCCGCGAGACCGACCGGGCGCTGCGGGCTGCCGTGCCGGGAATCCGCAGCGTGACCTACGGGCACGTCGGCAACGGAAACCTGCACTACAACCTGAGCGGCCCCGCCGACGCGGACCCTGAGGCCTTCCGCGCCCGCGCCGACGAGCTGAGCAGCATCGTCTACGACTCGACGGCACGCTTCGCGGCCAGTATCAGCGCCGGACACGGCATCGGCCGGTCCAAACGCAACCTGCTGGCCGACCACAAGCCCACGGTGGAGATCGAGCTGGTGCGCGGAATCAAGCGGCTCCTCGACCCGGCGGGACTCATGAACCCCGGCGCGGTACTGCTCCGGGGTGAGGCGGCCGGGGGTCGGGTGGCAGGGGTGAGGCGGCCGGGGTCGGGGTGGCGGGAGTAGAGCGGGCCGGGCGCCGGACCACGCACGGTCGGTCCGCGCGCCACGACACGCGGGCCGAGGCTTCAAGCGGCCCGCTGGCCGAGGCGTTGCTTCAGCGCAGCCTGCCGCCCTTGATCGAGCCGAGCAGGGCGGCGAAGACGACCGGCGACATGATCAACGTGCCGCTGTCACGGTCCTTCGTGTCACGGATGCCGACAAGGTCAGGAGCGTGGCCGATCTCGACGCAGGAGCCGTTCGGTTGACTACGGCTTGCCTTACGTCATCGAGCCGATGGCTGAATCACCCATGCTCTCCTTTGCCTGCGTGGTCAACGAGCATGACGGACTCCTGCGCGCTAGTACCCCGCCGGAGCAAGTCCGGATCTCGCCAGCAGGAATGCCGCCTGCGACGATGGCCGACGGGTCAGACCCCAATGCAAGCGCGCCGGCGCCGGACGAGCGCCGTCATCGAGGGCCGCTCAGACGACCAACCTTGACCGAAGCGACGAGCGCGCCGAAGACATCCGGTCCCACGCGAGGGTCCCACCGTCACGGTCCTTGGTGTCACGGATGCCGACGAGATCAGGAGCGCGGCCTACCTCAACACACGCTCCCTGAGATGCGTTGCGGGTGCTGGTCCGCCAAGCGACCCTTCGCCGGGTGGGCATCAAGCTTCCCTGAGCTGTGCCGATCACCTACCCACTGTAACCGGCGACGGCGGCCGTACCGCTTCAGGCAACTGTCACCGCGCTGCCGCCAGAGAAGCCTGTAGAACGGGACGAGCCCCGACCAACACGACATGATCGTGGATCGGGGCTCCTGGAACTCGTGGTCGGACGCGCTCCTTCAGCGCAGTCTGCCTCGTTTGATCGACTCAACCAGGGCGGCGAAGACGACCGGCTCCATCACCAACGTGCCGCCGTCACGGTCCTTCGTGTCGCGGATGCCGACAAGGCCAGGAGCGCTACCGACCTCGACACAGTTGTTACCGTTCCCTTCACTGGCGACAGCCTTACGCCAGCGGGTGAACACCGGGGTCATCACGTCTCCTTCGGGGGTGGATCTTCATACTGCTTGACGGCTCGGAGCAGGAAGTCCCGAGACTTCGCCGTGTCGAGAGCTGAACCTAGGAGGCCGCTCCACAGCCCACTGTAAACGGCGATGTCCGCCGGACCATCGAGGTAATCGCCGTTGGTGAACTGCTCCAGGTAGACGATCTCCACGGCAGGTACGTTGCGGTCAGCTGGTGGTACTCGGAAGTACGCGAACGGGAAGGCCGCGACACTGGGCTGAGTTGCATCGAAGGGCAGCACGTACAGGTGGATGTGCGGCATCTCAGCAAGGGCCGCGAGCAGGCGCATCTGGTCTGCCATGGTGTGGCGGCCGCCGTGCACACGCCGGATTGCGGATTCGGACAGTACAACGTTGACCTCTGACGTGCCTCCTTCGATCACTCGCCGCCGGTCCAGCCTTGCCTTGATGCGCGCTTCCGTGGACTGATCGGCGGTCCGCACGTTCTCGAACATGGCTCGCATGTAACTCTCCGTTTGGAGAGGGCCCCAGATGACCTCGTTCTGATAGACGTTGATGACACTCGCATCAGCTTCAAGATCCACAGCGGCTCGGAAGAACCGGTCGAACGAACCTCGGTAGCCGCGCCACCGGCCCCTGCTCTCGGAGCCACGGCCCAGTTCGACGACGGCGTCCACGTCAACGGGTTCACCGTCGTCGATGTGCCTCGCGTAGTGCTCGACCAGCCTCCGCAAGTCACCGGGGCGGAGTCCCGTCAACCCGTTCTCGAGCCGAGAGACCACTGCCGAGGATCGCTCAATAGCCGGTGCGGCGTGCTCTAGCTCCATTCCTGCCCGGACTCGTAGGTGACGCAGCACCGATCCCAGTTGCAGGCGACGCACGGTCGGAGTTGCCATGCGGAGATCGTGCCATCCCGCTCGGGGCCAGCAAGAGAGCATGCAATCTCACCCTTTCAGGCGTATTTACGCTCCGCACTTACCCTGATAGCGTCCCACGTGCGTGATTGCCAAGCGAAATTGCGCCCGAAGACGGGCAGTGCTGGAGATGCCGCGACTTAGGGTCCCCTGCCCACGTGTGAATCGATCTCAGAGCGATCCGGGCGTCTCAACACCGGAACGAGAAGTAAGAGGGGCGCCGGGCCGACGGGCTGGTCGGCCCGACCCCCTCATGATGGAGAGGAGCGACGATGAGCCTCGTCGCGTCACGCTCCGTGGCGATCCTAGCCATGGAGCCGTCAGAAGTTCAGGGCAGCAGCCGACTCGCGGCGGTCCTGCTGGGTGCCTGCTTGGCCGTGGGCGCTGTCGCGGCATGGGAGTTCGCCCGTGGTTGGCGTTCCCGGCGTCCCCGGCGGCGTCGGCCGTCGCGTCGGGACTGGGTACGGATTCGCGAGGCGGAGCGGCTTTCGAGGGCTCGGGGGTCGTGGACCGTGGACTTCGCGGCGTTGACGGCCATCGGGACGCCCGCTGTCTCGCGGGCGGTGGTGCTGCCCGTGGTCGCTGGGGCGCTCCACAGCGGCCCTCGACGTCGTGTCCGCGTTGCGCGGGCCGGTGCCGGTCTGGGGGTGGCGTCGTGACGGCGGTGGTGCCGGAGTGGCCGACGGATCGCCGAGTCCGGAGGCAGGGCTGGCGGACTCGCGGTGGGCGGGCCGGTTTCGGCGGTTGGAGCATCGGCGGGACGTCGAGTACCGGTCGGTGACCGTCGCCGTGTGCGGTGCGGTGCTGGTGTCGGTGGGCGAGTGGGTGCGGCTGCCGCCGTGCGCGACGTGTGTTCCGGCGGTGCGGCGATGAACGGGCTGGCGTGGTTCGTCAGGTCGGTCCGAATGGGAGACACCCACCTGTCGGATGCCATCTGGGACGGTGGTCGGGTCCGGCCGGTGTGTGCTCCCGGTGAGCGTTTCTCGCCGCTGAATCACCTGCCGTTGCTGGATCTGGTCTATGACGATCAGCCCTGTGCCGAGTGTCGAGCGGCCGCGTCCGGGCACCCGGCTCGTCCGTCGTGGGCGGTCGTGCGGTGACGGGATGGCCGTGGTTCACCCAGGACACCGTTCCGCGGGCGGGGTTGTGTCTGGATCGGCATCTGATCGTCGGCGCGCCGCCGGTCGCCGGGCGGGTGGTGGTGGCGGTGTGCGGGCGGCCGATGCTGGTGGGGCCGCCCCCGCCGGTCGACGTCGACGGGGTCGAGTTCGCCACCGTGCGGCCGTGCTGCTCTGTCATGACGTCGTCGCCGGTCGTCGCCGTCCGCCGTCGGTGCCGGTGGCGTCCGCGCGGGTGTGGCCGGTGCGGCTGCGCGCGGCGGCCGAGGCCGAGCGGGTGGTGCACGTCTGTCCGATGTTCTCGGCGGAGGCGGCGTTGCTGCGGGCACGGTGCGGCCTGGTGCTGCCGGTGGCCGACGTCGACGTCCTCGCTGCGGCAGGCACGGCGCTGGTGTGCGGGGCGTGTCTGGGCGCGGCGCCGTCAGTCGAGCCGACGCCGGCGCCCGGCGTGCTCGTCTCCGAACTCCCGCCCGGCGCGGCGTGCTCCGCGCCGGGCGGACGGCCCGACCCTCCCCCGACGCGGGACACCGCGTAGGTCGGGCCACCAGGTGGTGCGGGCGGGGACACGACCGCCGCCCGCACCACCGCTTCGGAAAAACCGATCGATCCCAGAGAAGGGTTCACGCTGCCATGGATGTGTTCAGTGTCGGCACGTTCAACTACGAGGACGGCGGGTTGCGGCCGGACGGTCGGATCGACCTCGATCCGCTCATCGCCACGATCGCGGCGCATCCCGTGGACGTGCTGATGCTCGGCGAATGCCCGCAATACCCGCGGGACGGGCAGCGACCGTTGTGGGAGGCCGTCGGGAGGCTGAGCGATCTACTCGGCGGACGCGGCCGCTACCTGCCCTTCTACGCCCGATGGCCGGGGCATCGGCACCACCCCTGCCTGCTGGTCAACTCCGACGTGGTGGAACCGGTCGCCTGGCACGACCCTGAGGAACCGGACGTGCGGGCGGCCACGGCCGGTTTCCTCTACGCACGGGTGCTCGACGTCCCGATCCGACTGGCCGCGCTGCACTGGAGCGGCGCGCAGGGCCGCGCCGAGTTCGACATCGCGTGTCTCGGCGACGGCGACGCGGCGACCGCCGGACACCTCACCGCGCTACGCGGCCTGCTCTGGGAAGCCCGCCAACACCTCGCCGCACTACCGGCCCCGGCCTCAGCCGGCTGACCACGACCTCCGTCCCGCGGCCCACCCGGCGGGACGCTGCCGGGCCGCGGCGCCGCCGAACCCCCCGCGGCGGGCCCCGGCCCCGGTGTCGCGGGCACGTGCCGACAACCACGTGCCCGCGACACCCCCCACCACCACCGAAAGGCCCCCGTGTCCCACCCCCACCGACCCGACCGACCCCGCCGCACCCCACGACGACACCCACCACCGACACCACCCGTGGCGATCGACGAGATGGTCGCCACCGAGATCCGCGCCCTGCTGCTCCGGATGCGCATCCACATCGCCGACGCCACCGCCCAGACCCGACCCGCCCACCTCGATCAGACCGCCGACACCCTGCTACTCGCCTGCGGACGCACCGAACGAACCCTCACCGACCTCGCCACCGAGACCGGCCAGACCACCGACACAGCACTCGACGGCGCACTAGACCTGCAAGCCCACGGCCTGATCACCCTGAGCGCCGATGCCCGCCTGATCGGCACGACCCCCGCAGGCGACCGACTCCGCCACGAGCGCATCACCGCGATCACCGCCGTCCTCGCCGCCCCCTACGACGTGCCCCCCGCACTCCCCCCAGACCCACGAAGCCCGCTTCAGGAGATCGACCGCGCGCTCCACGCGATCGACCGACTACACACCCCCACCGAGAACCCGCCGGAGACCCCATGACCCGCCCCCACGCATTCACCCCGCCCGGAACACCGCCGCCACCACCGCCCAGACCGCCGCAGCCGCACTCATCCGACGACTCACCCCCGTCGCCGACGGCAGCGAACAACCCACCTCCCTCATCGGCACACCCACCCTCCGCCGCTACGAACAGGCCACCGGGGTGTTGGCCGCGCTACGGGCGCTCGGCAGCGACATCACCACGGTCGGGGAGGTCCTTCAAAAAGCGGCACTGAATTCGGAGTGAACGGAGGCGTTCCACCAGCAAACGGGGGCGCCGAATTCATGCTGCCATTCTGAAATTGCGGCATCGAATATCACTCGATTGGTTCATTTTCCCATCGGGCTTTCGCGTGACAGCCTGACATCAGGCGAATTCACTTCGCCTCGTCTCAACTCTGCATGAGATCGATCGAAATGGAGTGAACATGTCACAGACTGCTGCGCTTCCCCTGGGCCTGACTCGGGCAGGCCTGCCGACTGGTGGGGCTTCGGAGCTGCCCGAGCTGGCCTACGATCCGATCCGACAGATCAGCCTCACCCGGAACGGCATCGCGGCGATCGACGACCCGGCGGTCATGCTCGCGTCCACTCCGTGCGACACCAAGCACGATAACCAGTGGTTCGTCGACCAGGACGACTGAGGATCTTCGACGAGATGCCTGATTCCGTACTGGTGATCACCAGGGTCGGCGACATCACCGCTGATCTGGTCATCCGAGAACTCGACCAACGGGGCGTTCCAGTTCACCGATTCGATCTCGCGGACCTTCGTGCGGGATCGCTTCGCGTGACCGCCGAGCTTGCGAGCACGGGCGAACCGTGGAGCGGCGGGCTTCAGGATGAGCACCGTGACACCGATCTCTCCTCGGTGAAGGCGGCGTGGTGGCGCAAGCCGAGCGGCTACGGCAGCCGGGACGGCACGGAGCAGGCGTGGATGACCGCCGAGGCCGAGTTCGGTCTCGGCGGTCTCCTGGCCACGCTGCCCGATGTCGTCTGGGTCAACCATCCGCACCGCAACCGGCCGGCCGACCACAAGCCTCACCAACTGCGCCTGGCAGCGGCGGCAGGACTGGTGGTGCCTGCCACTCTGATCACGAACGACCCGGCCGCAGCTCGTGCGTTCGTCGCTCGACAGACCGGCGGAACCGTGTACAAGCCCCTGCGCGGCGGACCCCGTACCCCCGAGGGAGAACGTCTTCTCCTGCACACCGATCTCGTCACTACGGCACAGATCGACGAGGGGGTACGGACGACCACGCACCTGTTCCAGGAACGGGTTCGCTGCGCCTATTCGGTTCGCGTGACGTTCATCGGCGGCCGTGTCTTCGCCGTGCGCATCGACACCCCTGACGACTCCGACGTCCTGGACTGGCGTGCTGATCACGACCGCCTCACCTACGAACCGATCGAGATGCCCGCCGACGCCGCCGCAGGGCTCGCCGCGCTCAATCGCGAACTCGGCCTCGTCTATTCCGCGTCCGACTGGATCGTCACACCCGAGGGCACGTGGACGTTCCTGGAGAACAACCCCAACGGCCAATGGGCCTGGCTCGAACAGCACACCGGACTACCCCTCACCGCCGCCCTGGCCGACGTACTCACTACTCGAAGGACGACCACGTGACCCCGACCGTCACCGACCTCCACGAAGAACTCGTCACGAATCTGATCACCGCCGGGCATCTCACCGGCCCGGCGTGGCAGAGCGCCTTCCGCAGCGTTCCCCGAGACGCCTTCGTCGACGACTTCGCCGTGGCCCGCCCCGGCTCCCCCATCCTCGTCCCGATCGCGGCAGACGATCCCGACCGGCTCGCCCACATCTACAGCGACACCACCCTCGTCACCGCGCTCGACGCCGACGGCACCCCGATCTCCAGCAGCACCGCCCCCGGCCTGATGGCCCTCATGCTGGATGCGCTCGACGTCCGCGACGGTCATCGAGTCCTGGAGATCGGCACGGGAACCGGCTACAACGCCGCCCTGCTCAGCCGCCGACTCGGCGACCGAGACGTGTGCTCCGTCGACATCGACGCCGACCTCGTCACCACCGCCCGACGCCGACTCGCCGCCCTCGACCTCGCACCCGTGCTCGCCGTCGGAGACGGCGCCGGCGGCCTTCCCAATCACGCACCGTTCGACCGGCTGATCACCACCTGCGGTCTCGACCACATCCCGGCGGCCTGGCTGCGTCAAGTCCGTCCCGGCGGAATGATCCTCGTCAACCTCGGCTTCACCCTGGTCACGCTCACCGTGCGTCCCGACGGCACCGCCGAAGGCCCGATCCTGCCGCAGCAGGCCGGATTCATGGCCCGACGACCCGCGCCCGACGCCCCCGCCAACCCCACCCCGCCTGCCATCGGCGCATCGACGGCCGCCACCGACGGTCCGGCACTCTCCACCACCCTGCCTGCCGCCCTAGACCACCCCGAGGGCCGTGCACTGCTCTCCGTACCGCGCCCCGGACTACGGCGGACCTCCCGGCGCGACCAGCAGGGACGCCTCGTCCACGTGCTGACCGACACCGACGGAACACAGTGCCGGGCCGCCGAACGCGACGGCGACCGCGTGGAGGTGACCGGAGACCTCAGGCTGTGGTCCGAGATCACCGAGTTCCTCGCCCGCTGGGATCGGCGAGGACGCCCCGCCCCCGAGCAGCACCGCGTCCACGTCGGAGCCGACGGAACCCACCGACTCGTCGAACCCGGCTGACGACGAAAGCGCGCCGCCACGCCACCCTCCCACCGACACCGCCATCACCGACGGCGCCATCGCCATCGCCATCCGAGCCGGCGGCCGACGCGCTCACGTTCATCGACGACGTCGAAGAGCCTGGCTCGTCGAACCGATGCGCCTGCACAGCATCCGATCACCGATCGAGCGCCGGTTGCCGACGGCGTCGCGATCGGCGGCGGCCCACCGTCGTACCGCTACCACCGCCCACGACGACCGACCTGGCACTGACGAAGAGGCCCGATGCAACAACGGCTCGGCTGGCACGACATCCCCGCCGAGGTGCGCGCTGCGATCGGCACCCGAACCGGGCCGATCAGCCAGGTCCGCACCGCGTCCGGCGGCGCCAACTCGGCCTTGGCCGCTGTCGTCGACGGCGTCGGCGGCAGGTTCTTCGTCAAGGGGGTTCGTCACGCCACACACGCCGGTATCGCCGCGCACCGCCGAGAAGCCGCCGTCGCCCCGCACGTCGCGCGGGTCGCTCCCGCACTGCGGTGGCGGCTGCCCGAGGTCGCGGGCTGGGACGTACTGGGCTTCGACGCCGTCGACGCGCGGCACGCCGACTACCGACCGGGCTCGACAGACCTGCCCGCCGTCGTGGAACTCCTTCAGACGGTCGGCGAGATCCCCTGCCCACCGCAGGAGGTCACCATCACCGACGCCGTCCGGCGATGGGGGCCGTACCTACCCGAAGGCGCCGAGCCCGCCCAGCTGGTCGGTGATGCGTTGCTGCACACCGACTACAACCCCGAGAACGTCCTGATCACCTCGGACGGAACCGCGCGGCTGATCGACTGGGCCTGGGCCGCACGCGGGGCGCCCTGGATCGACCCGTGCTGTCTCCTGCTCCAGATGATCGCCGACGGACACAACCCGGCCTCGGCCGAACACTGGGCCAGCCGTACTCCCGCATGGCACACCGCCAGACCACGTGACCTCGACGCCTTCGCCGCCGCTTCCCTGCTGCTGTGGCAGGAGATCGCCGACCAGGACCCTCATCGGACCTGGACACGCGACATGGCCTTCGCCGCCCACGCCTGGTGCCAAGCACGCGAGGCACGTCGTCGCCACGACTGACGGCGTCTAGACGTACTGACGAGAACTCGTTCGACCACGAGACGCTCTTCCGCCACCATGGGCAGACACGAACAGTGAGGAGTCGAGCATTGTCGGTCACCGACGTGGTCGCCCAACTCCGCCACGCACACGACCTACTCACCCAAGCCCGCCACGCCACCCGCCAAGCCGACGCCGCCATCACCGACGGAGCGGCAATCTTCGCCACCGCCACCCACCACTCCACCCAACCCGAAATCGCACAAGCCAACGATCTCGCCACCCGATCCGCCGACGACGTCCGCACCGCACACGCGCTGCTCGCCGAACCCCAGGATGTGATCGACGGCTACTGCCGCGACATCGCCGGCCACGGCATCAACGACGGCGGTCACGGCGTTCCGCCACTAGACCCGCTCAGCCGCAGCGATCCTAGGCAACCCGATAGCGGTGGCACGGCCCCCGTTGCAGGAGACCGTGACCCGAAGGTCAGGTACGCCGAGGAGATCGCCGAACTCCGACGGCGAGGTGCGGCGGTCGATCCGGACGATGTCGTGCGAGCGGAACGCCTCGAAGACGGCCGGATCATCTGGATCGAGAACGGCAACGACAGAACCGGGATGGGGCACGTACTTTTGCCGGATCGTGTCGGAGACTTCGCAGGGATCCACATCGCACGCGAGGAGATCGAGGACTTCCTCTTCGCCGCTGTTCGGCACGGTACCGTGGTCGGACACTGCGGAAGAGACCGACCGGTGTACGAGGTCGAGTATCTCGGCGAGCGACGCCGCGTCGCGATCAGCACCGACTCAGATGGGAAGATCTACGGGGCAAACCCCATCTCCCGTAAACGAAAGATCCGCCGCGACCTGCACCGAAAGTGAGCCGACATGACCGTTGACGTGACCATCGTCGTCGGATGGGACGAGGAGTACTTCTATTACGACAACGGGGACGAGGAGGACACGCTCAACCACACCACCGAAGAGGCCACGGAGTTTCTTGATCTCAACGCAGACCTGGTCCGCGACCTCGAAGCCTGGGACGCGGAATACCAAGCGATCTTCGACCGGGTCAGGGGTAGGGAAATCGGCTTCGCGACGCCGGAGATCGAACATGCCTGGTTCGAGCGGGGCAAGGAACTGTCGGCGCGGCTGAAGCGGGAGTCGCCGATGGTCGCCCGAGTGAACTACCTAGCCGACGGCAGCATCCCGAAGGGCACCTGCGTGTTCTGATCGCCACAACGCATGCACAACAGAAGATCCGCCGCGACCTGCATCGAAAGTGAGCCGACATGGCCGTTGAAGTGACCATCCTCGGCGGATGGCAGGAAAACTACTTCTACTACGACAACGGGGACGAGGAGGACACCTACAACCACACTACCGAAGACGCCGTGGAATTCCTCGACCTCAACGCCGACCTCGTCCGAGACTTCGAAACCTGGGACGCGGAATACCAAGCGATCTACAACCACGTGGACTACGATAAATCCGACTTCCCCACCCCCGAGGCCGAACACGCCTGGATCGAACGAGGCAAGGAACTGTCGGCCCGACTCAAGCAGGAATCTCCGATGGTCGCGAGCGTGAACTACCTGGCCTACGGCAACATCCCGAGGGGTACCTGCGTGTTCTGACGCGGGACCCCCGCGCCGGTCGGCGGCAGGCGAACCGGCGCATCGATCACCGCCGAGCGGGCCACGCCAGACCCACTCTCGCGAGACCCGCTCACGCCGAACCTGAATCCGATCGCCCCTCCGGCGCGGCCACCGCGCAGGTCCGACGCCGCCCACCGGGACCACGACCTTCCGTCGGCCCCGCCGACGCCGCTGGAGCGGCCGGCCCGGTCGACGCCGCCCGTCCCACCGGCCCCACCGATCCGACCGACCCCGTCGGCCCCGACGCCGCCGGAGCGCCCCGCCCCGCCGACCCCGCCGCCCCCGCCGTATCCCCGTGTGTCCGACGGCCCGGTCGTGCCGGGGAGTCCGCGTCGCGACCGAACTCCTCCCGGAGGAGTCGTGCGAGCGTGGCCAGCTGTGGTCCGGCACCGTCGGTGCGCCAGACCAGGCCGAGTTGGGACGGCTCGTCCAACCCGTGGACCGGCAGGTAGCGCACGTCCTCGCGGTGCGAACGCTCGGCCAGCGGGCGGCAGACCAGCATGGCGTGCTCACCCCCCGCCACCAGCGCGAGGCCCTCCTGGATGGTGGCGATGCCGGTCGTGGACCGGATCGGCCTGCCCGCGGGCGTGGCGGGCGGTACGCGCGCGTGCCGCCAGTAGTCGGGGGCGTCGCCGCTGCGGTAGAGGACGTCCAGGCCCGCAAGATCCTCGACGTCGGCCTCATCGCGCACGGCCAGCGGATGCGCCGCGGCCACCGCGAGCAGCTGATCCTGCGGCGGGAAGCGGAAGCCGACGGTCAACGCGGGCTCGTGCACGGGCAGCTCGACGACGACCGCGTCGAGACGGCCGCCCAGCAGATCCGAGAACGGCGAGCCGAGCGGGATCTCACTCAGCATGACCGTCACCTCATGCTGCGCCCGCAACCTGCGGAACGCCAGCGTGATCTCCTCGTAGACGCTGCCATGGAAGCCGATGCGCAGTTCGCACAGCGCGCCGCGCCGCGCACGATCCCGAGCGTGGGCGAACACGGTGTCCAACGCGGTGTAGGCGGGCCGGATCTCGTCGACGAACTGGGCGCCGAACCGGGTCAGCGAGACCCGTCTGCTGGTCCGCTCGACGAGTCGCGCCCCGACGTGGGCCTCCAGTCCGGAGATCAGCTGACTCACCCGGCTCTGCGAACAGCCCAGCCTGGCCGCGGTGTTCCCGAAGTGCAGCTCTTCGGCCAGCGCGAGCAGGCACTCGACCTCCTGCAGGTGTATCTGGTTCACCGCGTCCCCCTTGCCCATCGATCATCGTGGCTGATCGATCCGTGAACGGATCGTCGTTGTTCGCCGTGATAGCCCGCTGTTGACTGAATTCATGGTTTCGTCAACATCGGTGGACGCCGCCGAGGTGCCGTCCACCCGCACCACCGTCGGACAGTGGGCGGCGGTAGCGGTGCTGAGTCTGAGCACGTTCATCGTGGTGACCTCCGAGATGCTGCCCGTCGGGGTGCTGACCCCGATGGCCGAGGGTCTGCGCATCTCGCCGGGCACGACCGGATTCAGTCTGACCATCACCGGTCTCGTCACCGCGGTCACCGCGCCGCTGGTTCCCCGGCTCCTGGGCGGACGCGATCGTCGAGGCGTGCTCGCCGCGGCGATGCTGGTGCTGGCCCTCGGCAACGTGTTGACCGCCGTCGCCTCGGGCTTCGGTCTTCTGGTCGTCTCCCGCATCATCCTCGGCGTCGGCATGGGCGTGGTGTGGGGGCTGGCCTCCGCCGTCGCGACCCGGCTCGTGGCGCCCCGCGACATCGCGCTGGCGGTGTCCTGCGCCGTCAGCGGCGTCGCGGCGGCCTCGGTCGTCGGCGTGCCACTCGGCACGATCGTGGGCAACGCCTTCGGCTGGCGGGCCGCCTTCGGCGCGTTGGCGGCGGCAGCCGTGCTCCTGGGCGTCGGGCTGCGGCTGACCCTGCCCCGGCTGTCTCGACCCGCACCGTCGGCCGGCTCGCCCTCGGCAGGCCGCGGCACGCCCCTGTCTCGCCGCGCCCCGGTGGTCGCCGGGCTGATCCTGGTCGTCTTCCTCGTCACCGCGCACTTCGCCGCCTACACCTACGTACGGCCGATTCTGGAGGAGCGGGCCGCGCTGACCCCGTCGGCGGTGGCGCTGCTCCTGCTGATCTACGGCGTCTTCGGACTGGGCGGCAACTTCGCGGCGGGCGCGCTCGCGGCCCGGCGGGCCCGGGCCACGGTGCTGACGTTGACGCTGGGCATCACCGCGTCGATCACGCTGCTGGTGTTCTTCGGCGCCGTCGCCTGGATCGCCGGTGCCGCGATCGCCCTGTGGGGCCTCGCCTACGGCGGCCTCTCGGTGAGCGCGCAGATCTGGATGACCCAGTCCGCCCCCGACCGGCTTGAACAGGTCACCGGGCTCTACGTCGGCGTCTTCACGGCCGCGATCGCCCTGGGCGCCTTCCTCGGCGGCGTCGTCGTCGAAGCGGCGGGCATCACGGCCCTGTTGTGGGGGGGCGGCCGCCTTGGCCGTGGCCGCGCTGCTCGTGGCCCTGCTCGGCCCCGGCCCGGCGACCGGGTCGTCCCACCTCGGGACGCCGTCGGACCAGGACGGCGCGGCGTGACCACGTATTCCGCCGACTCGCTCGCGGCCGCGCGGCAGTCGGACAGACCCGTCATGCCGCTCGACGCCGCCTACCTGCCGAGCAGCCATGACTGGCGCACCGAGGCCGGCCGGGCCGCATCCCCCTTCGACGTCGAGACCTGCCTGCGCGAGGCGCGGGCCGCCGCGCCTGCGACGTCGCGCTGCTGCCGGGCGCCTTCGTCGAGCTCACCGGCATCCGCGCGGAGACGGCGGCCCGGACGGCCCTCCGCAGGCGCCACGCCGCGCCCACGGACGGCGTCCGCCACGCTGCGCACCCTCGCGGCCAGGTTCCCCACGCTCGATCTGTCCGAGCTGAACCCGCCGGACCACCGCCGCCGGGCGTGTTCGCCGAGGACCCGGCCGACGTCCTCGCCACCCACGGCTCACACGCGCGCCGCCCCTCTGGGACCCTGCTGAGCCCGGTCGATCTCGGGCGGGGGCCGGGTGTCGTCGAGGCGGTGGCCAGGGGCGAACACGCCCGCTTCGTCGGCACCCCGAAGGGACGTCGCCGCCGAGCCGCGCCGCTGGTTCGACGAGGGCGGTGTGGACGGCTTCCAGATCACCCTCGACGACGGCGTCACCGCACTGTGCGACGCCGTCCGGCCTCGGCTGCTCCCCCGCCAGGGCCGAGGAGCCCGTGCCCGCACACACGGCGTCCAGTCGGACAGGCCCTGGCGGGACGCCGCGCGGCGCGGCGAACAGCACTCGCGCTGATCGGAGACGGGGCGGCGACTTGCCGGACGTCGAGAGCGACGCCCGGCGGCACGGGACCGGGTGAGCACTCCGGCTGCCGAATGCTCCCCGGGCCCGAGCGGATCGGCATCCGGCCACGAACCGCGCGGCGGGCCGCCGACGGATCCGCTCCTTCCCGACGTCGGCTACCGCGCCGAGCCGCGAGGTCGCGCCCTCGGCCGTGACGGCGGACGACCTAGTAGCGCGTGAAGGTGCCGGGCGTCGTACCGTGGTTGTCCACCGAGAGACCACTCACATTGTTGTTGGCACCCCTGCCGGGCCGCGCCTCTCCGGTGGGTGCGTAGACGGGACGTTGGTCGCCACTCTGGCGTAGGTCGTTGGCGAACCGCTGCGCCCCACTGCCCGAGGCCGCATCGCAGGAGGCGAGCAGGAGTGGACGGTCGTTTCCCGACATCGCGGCCTGATAGGTCTGATTACTGGCCATGACCTGGCGGTAACCCTCTGGGGACAGAAAGACGGTCTCCATCTGGCCGCTCGGCCCGGTCGGGGCCGTGACGGTGAACTGATTCCCGTTCGAGTGAGCCATCGCGGCGAACGGGGAGGTGCTGTGCACACCGCCGCCCCACGGAGCCGGTGCGGCCTGCAACGCCCCGGTCGACGGGTCACGTTGGAAATACGCCTGGTTCCAGTGCGGCTGTCCCTGCGCCCATGGCTGCCACACCCCCTGGTCCTGCGGTTTGCTGGGGAATCCGACGCCCACCGTGTTGCCCTGTGAGTCGGTCAGCGGGACGGAGGCCACGCTGTTGGCGGGGAACACCCGCTTCTGCGGCCCGTTAGGTCCCACGTGCACGCCGGGGACGTTCGGGACGGCAGGAGGGTTCGGAGGAGTGGGTGCGCTGGGCGGACCGCCGACTCCCGGCATGTTCCCGCCGGTGCCGGACAGGGGCGCGCCCTGGAAATGGGACGGGTTGAGGGCGGGGCCTGCGTTCCCCGGCGAGCGCGACGCACCGCCGTCGGGAAGGCCGCGGCTGCCCGACGGACCGACCGCGGGCCCGCTGTCCCCCGGCGAGCGCGACGCACCGCCGTCAGGCAGCCCGCGGGTGCCTGACGAACCGCCCGACGAGCCTGGGGAGTCGACGTCGGCCCGGACGGGCGGCGGCAGGTCGCCGCCGCCTCGGGCTCCGCTGGGTGCGACGGCGGGCGGGGCGTCGAGTGCCCGGGAGGTGTGGCTGTCTCCGGGCTTGATGGCCTTGAGGCCCTGGGTAGCGGCGCCGAAGTCGTCGCCGAGCTTCTTGAGCAGCGGCGACAGCCGGGACATGGAGGAGACGAGCTTCTGGATGAGCTGGGCGATCTTGGCGGCGGTCTGCGCGATCTTCGCGACGACCTTGGGGACGACCCAGATCAGCCCGATGCCGAGGGTGAAGACGACCTGAAGTGCCCAGGAGATGATGGAGCCGACGACGTCGGCGATGATGTCCCGGACGGCGTCGCGCACGGCCGAGACGACCTCGCCCGCGAGCTGGATGCCCTCGGCGGCCCCGTGCGCGGCGTTGCCCGCGGCGAGGATCAGGTTCGCGGTGTCGGTCGCCCGGTCCCGGTAGGCGTCGGAGGCGGCACCCGTCCAGGAGGAGATGTCGGCGCCGACCAGGCTGCTCAGTTCGGTGGAGACCTCGGAGACCTCGGTGGCGACGTTGGTCCAGGTCTCGGCGTGGGATCGGATCTCGTCGGGGCTGCCCGCCAGCGAGTCCAACGCGTCGGACAGCGGCCCGACATGCTCGATGAGCCAGCCGACGCCGTTGGCGAAGATCGCGGCGAAGGGGTCCAACGCCGTCATCACCAGATCGGCCGTGCCGAGGCCCGCCTCCAGCCAGTCGCCGGAGGCGATCGCCTCGTTCGTCGAGTTCACCGACTCGACCAGCGACAACCCCGAGGTCGACGTCGTCGAGTCCACCACATCAGCCACTAGGGGATTACTCATCGTCCGTCCCTCTCTCCAGTCTCGTCCAGCCGCCGATCGGTGCGGTTCACAGGCCGAGTCGATCGGCGATGTCGGGCCCGGCGGGGGGCGCGTCTCGCGGCGGGCCCTCTCGGAAGACCTCCGCGAGCAGACGCATGGCCGCAGGACCACCCGGGTTGATCAGCAGATCCGTCGCCTCGGGCAGCAGATCGGCCAGCTCCGCCGCCGACACCCGCCGCCACGACGGCGCCTCGATCCGAGCCCGGTTCACCGCGGCGGTGGCGACCACCACACAGGGGACGTGATCCGGCGAGGACGTCACCAACGGACGGCCGTCCTCGGACACCGGCGTCTCCAGCACGGCGGCCCACAACAGCCCGACGATCTGCCCGCTCGCCTCCACGTCCCCGCCCAACGCCAGCCGGATCGCCGCGTCGGCCGGGTCGGTCGGCACCTGCGGTCCGGCCGGCCGATACCCGGGATTCGGTTCGAACAGCCCGACGCCGCCCGTCGCGTCGAGCGGCCAGGCGCCCACGATCGCCTCGGGCGGCGGCGTCTCGCCCTCGCGGTGACGCCAGTCCCGCGAGGGCAGCATCACCCAGTTCTGTCGACCCTGGTCCGCGTCCTGCGGCGGGTGATCGGTCACCGTCACGTTCCTCCTCGTCGGCGTCTCGTCGGCAGGCGTTCCGGTGATGTCGGACGTGATTCGTCCTCGACACCGCGGAACCGACCCGAAGGTCACGAGGCCGTGTCAGGACACCGAGGTCAGGACACGAAAGGCCGATTCGTGGAGATTTCCGCCATCATCGACGGCCGGCACCCCGACGTGCTAAGACGAAGGCGACACTGTTCGGCATTCGACCGGATCGACATCCCATCCTCGATTGCCGCCGGCCGAATCCCCGCATTGGAAGCCGCCCCGCGACTCAGATCATCCTAGTCCGCCCGCAGGGTCGTGACGTCCGCCTTCGTGGCCTACCGCGGGCTCGACGAGAGGCTCCGGACCCGACAGCGTCAGATCTCCGCAGCTCAGCGGCTTCACTTTCGCCGCGGGAATCACGCCGACGAGTTCGCCACGAGAGAGAGAGAGAGAGAGAGATCTCCTCGAGTCGAGCCGCCCCGGATCAAACCCGGGATGGTGGGCTTCGCCGACAGTCGACCCGCGTATAACGGGGCCGAGTCGAATAGCAGGACTGACACGGGCGCCATCCCTCGGTTCGGTGGACCTAGTGGCAGGCCAGGGCACGAGTCGGCCGCCAGAATGCGATGTCTCGCCCGTAATGTCAGTGTCGTGACTCGTCCGGAGCGTCGACCGATGAGTGCGACGCGGACCCGGCCAGGGTCCTCGCCGGGCCACGACTCCCGAGGTCTGCCGCCATGGGATACGGCGCGGACTCCCGGCCGCCGCTGAGGAGTCAGCCGGTCCGGATGTCGCCCCCGGCCCACCGCCGTCGTCGCACGGGGAGCAAATCGAGTCGCCCCGGCGGCCCGCGGTGGGGAAGACTCACCCGAATGACCACCACCGTCCTGACGATGCCGTCCGAGGCTCCGTCGTACGGGGCCGTGCGGCTGCGTGCCTTCGACGAACGCGACGTGGACATGCTTCGCGAGCTCTCGACCGATCCGTATGTGCCGCGGACCGGGTCCCTGCCCGCGAACGCCGGGCACGCGGACGCCGTGGCCTACATCGAACGGCAGCTCGCCCGGCCGGGCAGCGGCGCGGGGCTGCCGTTCTGCGTGGCCGCGACGGACACCGACGAGGCGATCGGCACCGCCGGACTGAACTGCGGCCCGCTCGCCGCCGGTCGGGCGACGGCGGGTTACGCCGTCGCACCGCGACATCGGGGGCGCGGACTGGCGGGGCAGGCGCTCGTCGCGCTGACCCGCTTCGCCTGGTCGGTCCCCGGGCTGCACCGCGTCGAGCTCTACATCGAGCCGTGGAACCGCGCGTCCTGGCGCACGGCGGAACTCGCCGGCTACACCCGCGAGGGGCTGCTGCGCAGTCACCAGGAGATCGGCGGGCGGCGGGTCGACATGTACCTGTACGCCGCGATCGCCGAGGACGGCAGGGACGGCGGTTCCGCGCCGAGCGCGGGCTGAGGCCGGAGTCACCGGCCCACAGCGGACAGACCGGCGGCGGGCCCACCGCCGCACCGACGATCGCGACCCGGCGGCCGCCACCGGCGTCCCGGGCCGCAGAGGGAGGAAGTCGTGATCAACCCGGGCCTGGACGGCCGGACGGTCCTCGTCACCGGCGGGGCAGGCGGGATCGGCGCCGCGATCTCGCGGGCTTTCGCGGCGCAGGGCGCCCGCGTGGCGGTGCACTACTTCGACGGGCAGGCCCCGCCGGAGGACGCCCGGTGGGAGCACTACAGCCCGTCGCGGGCCGACGCGGAACGCCTCGCCACGTCGATCGGCGGCGTCGCCGTCGGCGCCGACCTGTCCGCACCCGCGGCCGCCTCGACGCTCCTCGACTCGGTCGAACGGCTGCTCGGCCCGTTGGACGTAATCGTCAACAACGCGGCTCACTGCGAGAGCCCGGACACGTTCGCGGAACTGGACGAGTCCGGACTCGCCCGGCACTACCAGGTGAACGCGGTGGCCCCGACGATGCTGATCGCGGAGCTGGCCAGGCGAAGCGCGGGCCGCGCCGTCTGCGTCGTGAACATCAGCACCGACGCCGCGCGCGCGTTCCCCGGGCAGATCGGTTACGGCTCGTCCAAAGCGGCGCTGGAGGCGGTGACCAGGGCCGCGGCGCTGGATCTCGGGCCGCAGGGCATCAGGGTCAACGCCGTCGCGCCGGGCCCGGTGCAGACCGGCTGGATGAGCGAGGAACTGATCCGCGATGGAATCGAGACGATTCCGCTGCGACGCGTCGGAGATCCGACGGACATCGCCGACGCGGTCGTCTTCCTGGCGTCGCGGCAGGCCCGCTGGATCACCGGGCAGGTGCTCCAGGTCGCGGGCGGGCACGCACTCTAGACGCACGGTGGCGGCACTCGACGAGCCGCCAGCGTGGCATCGCGGCCTGCCCGGTGCGGCCGAGCATGCTGTGGCGGAACCGAGCCGATCAGCGGGTAGCGCACCTCGATGACGTTCGACCGCGGAACGGTGCAGGCCGCCCGCCGCGAATCCGCTGCACCCCGGAACACGGATCGTGGCTCGACACCGCCGCGATCGAATTCCCCGCACTCCCGCGCCGATGACCGGATCGCCGGGCCGATGACCTGGCTGTCCTCAACCGCGAACGCGCCGCCGGACCGAACGCCGACGAACACCGACCAGTGAACGGGAGAGTCGCGATCACCGACACCTGCGGCACATTCCGCCGCCCATACCCGGCGCGGAGAAGCGACCGATTCGTAGGGCCTGCCATACCCCCAAGACGGGGTCTGCGCCCATCGCCGGGTGCACGGCCCGTTTCTAGCATGGATATGTGCACATTCAAGGAGGAGCAGCCCCTCAGACGCCGCTGAAAGCGCTACGGCAGCGACGTTTCCTCCGCACTCGGTGGCCGTGGCGAAGCCTCGCCTCGGCCGGGGCCGCTCTGGTGGTCGGTGGTGTGGCCGTCTCCGCAGTCGGGCTGATGCTTGTGCCACTGATCATGCTCAGTGAAATCGTGGTCGAGGCTCGCCAGGGCGTTGTCGAAATCGAGCTGTGGCTCGTAGTCGTCCTGCCATTGCTGAGCCTGGGACTACTCGCCGCCCTCGGTCCGCTCGTGGCGCTCCCGGTGGCAGTCGTAGAACGGTGGCGTCTGCGGCTGGTCCACCCGCCCATCCTCCCTGGCCACCGTGCACCGCGCACCGGGCCGTGGTCCTGGCTGCGCAGCCGCTACACCGAGTCCGCGACCTGGCGCGAGTTCGCCTACCTGCTGCTTCTGTGCTTCTTCATCACCCCTCTCAGCTACGTCGTGCTGTCCGCCATGGTGGTGTACGGAGCAGCCTTAGTGGGTGCGCCCGTCCTCGTCGCCGTCGGCGAATCCTTCGCCCTGAACCAGTGGCGGGTTACCCACGTGCCCACTGCGCTCCTGCTGATGCCGGTCGGTCTCGTGCTCCTGCTTGCCTCGGCCTACGCGGCGGCCATCGTGGCGCACTTCAACGCCGTGCTGGGACGTACGCTGCTGGGCGGTGAGCCCGCCGAAAGCCTGCGGGCCGAGCTGGTCGAAGTGACACGTTCCCGGGCTCGGCTGGTGGACGCCTTCGAGGCGGAGCGGCGGCGCATCGAACGTGACCTGCACGATGGCGCGCAACAGCGGCTGGTCGCTTTGGCGATGCAGCTGGGTCTCGCCCGCATGGACGCCCCGGCGGGTTCCGCGATGGAGCGCACCCTCGCCGCCGCGCACGAGCAGGCCAAGACGCTCACCAGCGCCATGCGGGAGATCATCCACGGCATCCATCCGCAACTGCTCGCGAACCACGGACTGGCTGCGGCCCTCCCCGAACTCGTCGAACGATCCGCCATCCCGGTCTCCCTGTCGATGGACCTGGCAGAACGGCCACCCTCACACGTGGAGTCCAGCGTCTACTTCGCCGTCGCCGAGGCGCTGACGAATGCTGCCAAACACACCCAGGCCCGGCGGATCACGGTCGAGATCCACCGTGAGGGAGCGACGCTGGTCCTCGAAGTCACCGACGACGGTCAGGGTGGCGCGGACCCGGACCGGGGAACTGGTCTGACCGGCCTGGCCGACCGCATCGCAGTGATCGGAGGCAGAATGTTGCTGTCCAGCCCAGCTGGCGGGCCGACCCGGATTCGAGTGGAGATTCCTTGCAACGACACTCCCCCCTCCGAGTTGTCCTAGCAGAAGACGGGGTGTTGCTCCGCGAAGGCCTGCGGAGCCTGCTGGAGCGTTTCGAGTTCACGGTCGTAGCCTCGGTTGGGGACGCGGAGGCGCTCGTCTCAGCCGTGGACCAGCACAGCCTCGATCTGGTGATCACCGACGTCAGGATGCCGCCGGGCTTCCGCGACGAGGGGCTGCGAGCGGCGGTACAGCTCCGCACCACGCGTCCTGAACTTCCCATCGTGGTGTTGAGCCACTACGTCGAGACCCGCTACGCAGAAGCGCTCCTCGATTTCCACGACGGGCGCGCCCTCGGCTATCTCCTCAAGGAACGTGTCGCAGAGATCGAGGATTTCGTGGCCTCGCTGCGTCGCGTCGCCGCAGGCGGGACCGTCGTCGACCCTACGGTGATCAAGCAGTTGGTGCAGCGGCAGCGCGACCCGCTGGACCGGCTCACCCAGCGCCAGCGTGACGTGCTGGTCCTCATGGCCGAAGGACACTCCAACGCCAGGATCGCCCGGGACCTGACCGTCAGCGAAGCCGCGGTCGGCAAGCACATCGGGAGCATCATGGCGAAGCTCGACCTCGCTTACGCGGATGTCGACGTCAACCGTCGGGTGAAAGCGGTGCTGGCGTTCCTGCGCGCCGGATAGCGTGTCGGTGCTATCGAGCGGGAATCGTGGTGCAGGACCATGCGCAGCGGGTTCTTCCCCGATTCGCCCGTAGGGAACGGGCTGTGACGGCCTCGACGACGTCACGATCGGTGCGGCGCAGTTCCGAGAACCGACGAGAGTGCCGCGGCAGAGGGTCATTTGTCGATGAAGCTCGCGGGTCCACGTCCGATTCGCCGAAGTCGGGCGCGGATGCGGGTGCGCACCGCCGCCGCTTTCGCGCCCGCTAGTGCTGCTCCCGACCGATTCGCTCACTCGGCGCGGCCAGTGCCGGGATCACGGGATGGTCCCGCAGCGCCGCCACGACCGCGTTCACCGCCGCGCGCTGCGTGGCGCCCCGCCGGACCACGATGGTGATGTTGCGGTGGACCGGCGTGCTCAGCTCCCTGGTGACGACGTCGTGGTCCGGCGTGACGGCCAGAGCGGGCAGCAGCGCGATCGAGCGGCACGACTCGACGTGCCGCAACAGCATCAGCGTGTTGCTGAACCGGCAGGCCACGCGGGGTTCGAACCCCGACTCCCGGCACAGCCGCGTCGTCAGGTCCGCCATGTACGACCGAGGTCGGTCGAGAGCCCAGGTCTCCTGCGCGCACGCCGCGAGGTGCACCGTCGTGCGGGGGGCGAGCGGATGTCCACGCGGCAGCACCAGCACGATCGTGTCGATTCCCAACGGGATGATCTCCAGGTCCGCGCCCCACGCGAGGCCGGAGTAGTCCGTGGTGGTGACGATGACGTCGGCCTCCCCGGCCCGGAGGGCGGGGCCGCTCTCGTGCGGCTCCGACTCGATCAGTTCCAGCCGAAGATGCGGATGGGTGGCGGCCAGCCGCGTCGCCGCCGGAACCGCGAGGGGGTAGACCGCGCTCTGGAACACCCCGAGGCGCACCGTGCCGATCGGCTCGTCGTGCAGCGCGCGCAGTTCGGACTCGGCCTCGGCCATCTGGTCCAGGATCTCGCGGCCTCGGCGGGCCAGCAGCAGGCCCGCCGGAGTGAGCCGGACTCGCCTGCCGGTCCGTTCCAGCAGCGTGCAGCGGGTCTCGACCTCCAACACGGCCAGCTGTTGGGAGACCGTCGAGGCGCTCAGGTGCAGGCTCTCGGCGACCGCGCGCACCGTGCCGAGGGTGTCGAGCAGGCTGAGCATCCGCAGGCGCCACGAGTTGAGCACGCCGTCGACTGTACGGTTTCGCCGAACAGAGTGATGGGATCCGTGCGATGGACGCGCGCAGCGATCCGTCCCTACCGTCGACGACATGCCTACCGAGAGAGCCCCCGCCGACCCGGCCCGCCACCTCATCCGCTACTCGGGCAGCAACCCCTTCCTGCCGGAGGTCATCGCCCGCGCCGCGGGCACCTCGGTGTTCACCGAGGACGGCCGCGAACTGCTCGACTTCACCTCAGGCCAGATGAGCGCGATCCTCGGGCACTCGCATCCGGCGATCGTGGCGACGGTCCGCGAGCAGGTCGCACATCTGGACCACCTGCACAGCAGCATGCTGAGCGGTCCGGTCGTCGAACTCGGTCGACGACTGGCCGAGAGTCTGCCCGACCCGCTGGACAAGGCCCTGCTCCTCACCACCGGGGCGGAGGCGAACGAGGCCGCGGTGCGGATGGCGAAGCTGGTCACCGGCAGGCACGAGATCGTCTCGTTCGCCCGGTCCTGGCACGGGATGACGCTGGCCGCCGCGAACGCCACCTACAGCGCGGGACGCAAGGGCTACGGACCGGCCGCGCCGGGGAACTTCGCGCTGCCCGTCCCGCACCGCTTCCACCCCGACATCGTCGACGCGAACGGCGAACTCGACTGGCACCGCCAGCTCGACCTCGGCTTCGACCTGATCGACGCCCAGTCGTGCGGCAGCCTCGCCGCCTGCCTGATCGAGCCGATCCTCAGCTCCGGCGGCGTCATCGAACTCCCGCCGGGGTACCTCGCCGCGCTCGCCGAGAAGTGTCGGGAACGCGACATGCTGCTGATCCTCGACGAGGCGCAGACGGGGCTGTGCCGCACCGGCGACTGGTACGCCTTCGAGCACGACGGCGTCGTGCCCGACATCATCACGCTCTCGAAGACACTCGGCGCGGGACTCCCGTTGGCGGCCGTGCTGACCAGCGCGGAGATCGAGCAGCGGGCGTACGACCGCGGCTTCCTGTTCTTCACCACCCACGTCAACGACCCGCTGCCCGCCGCCGTCGGCAACACCGTCCTGGACGTCCTGGTCCGCGACCGCCTCGACGAGCGGGCGCGGCAGCTCGGCGCTCGGCTGCGGGCCGATCTCGACGGCCTCGCCGCCCGGCACGAGGTCGTCGGGGACGTCCGAGGCCGAGGCCTCCTGCTGGGCATGGAGCTGGTCGGCGACGCGGTCCTGGGCGCGGGCGGCGCGGATCGGCTCGGCGCGGCCGTCACCCGCCGCTGTTTCGAGCTCGGTCTGCACATGAACATCGTGGCGCTGCCGGGAATGGGCGGCATCTTCCGGATCGCGCCCCCGTTGACGGCGAGTGACGCGGAGATCGCCCGCGGCGTCGCCGTCCTCGATCAGGCGCTCACCGACGCGGCGCGGGAGCTGTGAGCATCCGACGGACGAGCACGACCGAGGGGCGGCCCGTGTCCAGCACGGTGCCGCCCCTCGGCCGGTCGTCGTCGGACGCCGAGGGCGACCGCTTGCGTCTGTCCGAGCCTTACCGCTGCGACCAGGGCGGATCGGTCGGGTCCAGGCGGCTGGTGTCGATCTTCCGCTCCTCGGTGTCCACGCTGTAGGCGTCCTCACCGGGATTGACCATGTGGGGCGGAATCTCGTGTGCCCCCGGCTTCCAGTTGTCCCACTGCGTCCAGTCCTCCATCAGACCGGGATTGGCAGGGGGCGTGGGAGCGGGCGGCGGCGTCGGAGCGGGTGTGGGCGGCGGTGTCGGCTCCGGGTCGAGCGGCGGCGCCCCGTCCCACTCCTGCCAGGTCATACCACTGTTGCCCGGCGGGCGAGGCTCGGAGGCCCACGCGGCGGTGGAGCCGTCGAAGTCCTCCGGAATCGAGACCGGCGGTTGGGGCTTCGGTTCGGAGGCCCAGGCCGCCGTGGAGCCGTCGAAGTCCTCCGGAATCGAGACGGGTCGAGGTCCCCCCGGTCGCGGCTCCTCGGCCCACGCCGCCGCGCTGCTCTCCGCGTCGGTCGGTCCTCGCGACGGCGGCGGCGCCACCGGGTCGTCCGGGGTCAGCGGCGGTGCCGAATCCCACTCCATCCACGTGTTCGCGCCGTTTCCGGAACTGCCCGACGGCGGCGGCGCCACCGGGTCGTCCGGGGTCAGCGGCGGTGCCGAATCCCACTCCATCCACGTGTTCGCGCCGTTTCCAGAGCTGCCCGACGGCGGCGGGCCGCTCGGGTCGGGCGTCGTTCCCGATCCGCTGGTCGGCGTGGGCGTGCCGTCGCCGGGGCCAGACCCGCCGAAGCCGGGGTTCTGTCCGGGCGTGGAGTCGAAGGAACCCCCGCCCCCGGCGCCGTCGAGGCCCGACCTGTACCCCACGGCCCCGCCCAGAGCACCGCCGATCACACCGCCGGCGGCACCCGCGGCGAGCGCCTGTTCGCTGTGTTCACCGCCCTGGAGCTCGGTGTTGAACGCGGCACCGAGCACGCCGCCCACGGTGCCGCCGGCCGCCCCGCCGAGGATCGCTCCGCCCCAGTCCGCCCTGCCGGGGTTGAGGCCGGGGACCTTGTCGCCGATCGGCTTGATCAGGTTGTCGGTGATCTTGCCGCCGAAGTTCTTCGCGATCCCGCCGAAGACACCGGAGGCGAGACCGCCGCCGAGGCCGCCCGCGACACCGGACAGGGCGGCGGCACCGGTCTTGCTGGTGTCCCACTCCTTGCGGTCGCCCGCGGCGATCTGACCGACCTGGATCGCCGCGTCGACGAAGAGGTTGGCACCCAGGTTGATCACGATCTGCTTGATGATCTCGCGGATCGTCGCCATCAGGGCCTGGAGGATGGCACGCACCACGCCCTGGGTCGCCGCCTGCGCCGCGGGGATCGCCGCCGTGCTCGCGCCGAAGGTGATGACGGCCATGGCGAGCATCACGGCGATCTGCGCGAACAGCAGCGACAACGCGACGATGATGCTGATCTTGGTGTACTCGACCTCGAGGGCGACGTTGTCGCAGGCCTCGCCGAGCTTGGCGCACAGCTCTTGGAGGACGACCAGCGGCGACTCCTCGCCCTGGGTGAGCTTCTCGCCGTACTTGCGGAACTCGTCGGCGGTGGCGCCCTCCATCGAGCCGAGCACGTCGGCGACGGCGGACGCGGTGTCACCGAGCACGCCCTCGACCTCGCTCGCGCAGGTCGCCCAGGCGTTCCCGAGTCGCCGCAGCGCGTCCTCGTCGCCCTCGGGGAAGTCGGCCCCGACGACGACGGAGGCGAGTTCCTGGAGCCCGGACGGCATCGTGATCGTCATAATGTCCTTCCCGCGTTGTCCAGGTTCGCGGCGGAGATGGTGTCGTCCGACTCCCACTGGTCGGCCGTGACGTCCAACGCCTCCTTGGTCGCGTTGAGCTCCGTGTCGAGGAACTCGCGACCCTTCTGCACCTCGTCGGCGGCGGCGTTGTACTCGGTCTCGAAGGCGGCGCCGGACTCGTCGGAGCCCCAACAGGCACCCTCGGCGTCCCGAACGGACTGGAGTGCGGCGAACGCGGAGGCGAGGCGGTCGGCGGCCGCGGCGAACTTCGGCGACTTGGCACGCACGCCGTCGGGATCTACCAGCATGTCATCGCGCATCAGCTGTACCTCTCCTCCCACCGGGACGCCAGGTAATCGTCGTCGTCCTCGTCCTCGTCGTCCTTCACGGCGGCGCGGGTGCTGCTCTCGTCGTCATCGTCATCGTCGTCGTCCGCTCGCGGGGTGCGAGAGGGCACCTCGGGCGCCGCCGGGATCAGGCCCTTCAGCGAGGGCGCGCCCTCGAAGACGTCCGGCAGGTCCGGCAGTTCGGCCATGATGGGCGCGAAGGCCTCGTCGGCCTGTGATCGCGCGTCGCGCGCGGCGGCCTGCATGGTGAGCACGATGGTCTCGGAGAGCTTGATCGGCGTCGACGACTTGAAGGCCGCCGGGCTCAACTGAAGATCGGTGACGATCCCCGCGGAGTTGACCTGCACGGTGACCAGGCCGTCCCGTGAGGTCGCCCGCCCGGTCGTGGCCAGAGCCTGCTCCTGAGCCTGCTTGAGCTGTGCCGTCTGTCTGCCGATGCCTTCCAGCAGCGATGTCATGGTCTCTCGCATCGCGGCGTTACGAGCTTCGAGATCCGGGCGCTGCCGCGACGAGGGGTTGGTCATATGCCCTACTTCCACTGCGGGAGAACTTCGGTCGGCCTGTGTCGGAGGTGGCAGCAACCCGTCAACAGGGCGTGTCCTTCCGTCCGCGACCAGAGCGATGCGCGCGCCGACGGCCCCTGACAGGCAGACAGACCGTCCCACTCTGCACGCATGCACAGATCTTCGTCCGACGACAGTGCGGGATTCAAGTGTTCACCGTGCGGCGGCAGGCGAATTCTCAGGCAACGCCGCATGTCCGAGCCGGTCAGGCGCCTTTCACCGCCTACGGCGAGCTGGCTCACGTCCGCCGCGGACGGCCTCGGCCGCGACCGTCCCTAGTGGAGGGACGACGTGTCCATCGGGAGCCCGTCGAGCGCGGGCCACCCGCGGCATGGGGCGAGCGGGGTGCCGATCTCCTCGACACCGATCTCTCGACACCGGGCGGGCCGCGCCGGCCCGGCCTCACACAGCGGACGATCGGGCCGCGGGCCGCACGCTGTCGTGGTGTGTCGCCGAGGCCCACCGCCGAGGCAGGCCTCCGGACGACATGACGGGTCGTCAGGAGGGGCCGCGACGCCGAGCCAGGTCGACCATCCGCTCCGCACCGCCACGCCACGGCGGGCCGTGACCGACGAGGATCGTGCCCGCGCCCGTCTCGGCGATGACCCGCAGCGAGTCGAGCGCCCGGTCCTCATCGGCCGTCGCGGCGCCGGAGACGATCTGCGGTCCGGTGGTGCCCCGGTACGGATCGAGCGTCACCACCGCATCGCCTGCGATGACCGCGTCTCGATCCGGGAAGTGCAGCGCGCAGTGGCCGAGCGTGTGCCCCGGGGTGAACAGCACGCGCGGACTGCCCGGCACCGGAAGCACGCCCTGCTCACGAATCCGTTCGACGTGACGCACCGGCTTCGGCCACCACGCCCGACGGGCCACCAGACCGGCCACGATGGGCAGCGCGGCGAGCTGGAACAGGTAGCCGGTGAGCGGCCGAGCGTGGGTGTACTGCCGGGGACGCCGGGTCAGGGGCACGTCGTTCTCGTGGATGTACACCGGCACGCCGAGCTCGGTACGCAGCCGCTCGGCGATCCCCAGGTGGTCGAAGTGCCCGTGGGTCAGCACGAGTGCCGCGATGTCCTGCGGCCGTCTGCCCAGTTCGGTCAGGGCCGCCGTCAACGGCCGCCACGACGTGGGCAGGCCCGCGTCGACCAGCAACACCCGGTCGCCCTCCTCGACGAGGTAGAGGTTCACGTGTGACTCGGTCACGCAGTGGATTCCGGGAGCGACGTTCCTGGTGAGCATGGGAGCCGGTTACCCCGCCCGGCCGGGTCCACTCCTCGTCGCGGGACGTCGCCGCGGCGGCGCAGGATCTCCCGCGTTCTCACCGGGGGCGTCGGCGACGCCCCCGTGGTGGTCAGACGTGTTCCGCGCCCGTGTCTCGGTCCGAGCCGCGCATCGGGTCGTCGATGGACACCTGATGGGTGCCGTCGGCGGCGAGGTGTCGTCGTTCCAGCGCCTCGCTGTGGGACAGGAGGGCGGGGTAGTCGACGGCGGCGCCGCGCAGCAGGGTCTCGACGACCTGTTCGGCGCTCTCGTCGTCGAGATGGCTGCCGAAGAGCGCCCGGTAGTGGGCGAAGGACGCGATGACGTCGACCAGTTGATCGACGTCGACGTCCCGGCGCACGTCCCCCCGGTCGACGGCACGCAGGAGCGTCTCGCGCACGGCCTTCCTGGACGGCTCGATCACCGAGCCCAGATACCGCTGGTGCAGGACGGGATCGTGCAGGCACTCGGCGTACAGCGCGCTGTAGGCGTCCGGCCGGATGGTGCGGTAGGCGGCGAGGAACAGGGTGAGGCTCTCGGCGATGTCGCACAGCGTGCATCCGGTGTCCGGCGGCGCGGGCACGTCGAGCCGGGATTCGACGGCCGCCAGCACGAGCGCCGCTCGCCCCGGCCATCGCCGGTAGATCGCGGGCCGCGAGGTCCCGGCGCGGCGGGCGACCTCGCCGAGGCCGACTCCCGGATAGCCGCGCTCGGCCAGCAGCTCCAGCGTCGCCGCGGTCACGGCGGCGTCGATGTGCATGTCCCGAGGACGGCCGGCCTGCCTGACCGCGGCGCCGGTGGTCGCCTCGGCACGCTCCGCTGCCCGCTGTCGGGCCGTCGACTGCTCCTGGGCCATGGCCGACAGGCTACCTCTCGCCCATTACATATCGACCTGTAACGAATTCGCGCCTCGACCCCACCGCACTTGGGTTACATTGCGGCACGTAACGGATTACGGAGGAGCCCGCCATGTCGCCGACCCGCCAGGACTCGCCTGCCTGCCGCCGCCGGGGCCGCCCGCGCACCCGGCCGCGGACGGTCGAACCCCGTATCGACGCGCCGAGCAGCACCCGGCAGAAGGAGCCGAACCGATGACCGTGTCGAACCCGCACGCCGACGAGACGACAGCCGAGCCGCCCGCCAGGGCAGGCGGACGAGAATGGGCCGGGCTCATCCTGCTGGCCCTGCCGATGGCGGCGCTGTCCACCGACCTGACGGTGCTGTTCTTCGCCCTGCCGACCCTCAGCGCCGACCTGGACCCGACCCCCACCCAGCTGTTATGGATCACCCACGTCTACGGGTTCCTCATCGCGGGCTTCCTCGTCACCGCGGGTCGGCTCGGCGACCGGGTGGGCCCCCGGCGGCTGCTCTTGATCGGGTCGGCCGCCTTCGGCGTGCTCTCCGTGGTGGCGGCCTTCTCCACCAGCGCGACGATGCTCATCGCCGCCCGCGCCGCCCTCGGCATCGCCGGTGCCACCCTGATGCCGTCGCTGTTCTCCCTGCTCCGCACCATGTTCCGCGACGACAGGCAGCGGCGGCTGGCCATCGCCGTCATGTTCAGCACCTTCACCGTCGGCGGCGCGGTCGGGCCGGTGCTCGGCGGGGCGCTGCTGGAGGTCTTCTGGTGGGGCTCGGTCTTCCTCATCAACGTCCCGCCGATCGTCCTGCTGCTGCTCGGCGGGACGACGCTGCTGCCGGAGCGCACCGAGCGCAACCGCGATCCCATCGACCTGCTCAGCGTCGCCCTGTCGGTGAGCGGGCTGCTGGCGATCGTCTACGGCCTCCAGGAACTGGCGGCGGGCCCGGAGACCGGCGGCGTGCCGTGGTCCGCGCTGCTCAGCGTCGGCGCGGGCGTCGGCATCATGGTCCTGTTCGTCCGCAGACAACGACGGATCGCCTCGCCGCTGTTCGACATGGCTCTGCTGGCGAACCGGCGCATGGCGGCCTCGCTGACGACCCTGCTGATGATGGGCATCAGCGTGACCGGGGTCTTCTACCTCTTCACCCAGTACCTCCAGTGGGTCGGCGGGCTGTCCCCACTTCAGGCGGGCCTGTGGACGCTGCCCTACATCGTGCTCAACATCGTCGGAGCCATGACCGCACCCGGCCTCGCCGAGCGACTGCGGCCCGCCGTGGTCGCGGGGACGGGCGTGTTCATCGCCGCCGTCGGCGCCTGCTGTCTCGTCCTGACCGCCGGTTCCGACGTCTCACTCGTCCTGTCGGTCGCCTCGATCTCGATCGTCGGCCTCGGGCAGGGTGTCGCCGGGGCGCTGCTCAGCGACCTGATCGTCTCCAGCGCCGCCGTCGAGAAGACCGGCTCGGCGGTCTCCGCCCAGGAGGTCGGCGGCGAGGCGGGCGCCGCGCTGGGCATCGCCGCGGGCGGGATGGTCGCGATCCTCGCCTACCGCCACGGACTCTCGGACCTCCCGGCGGCCGTTCCCGAGTCCGCCGCCGAGGCCGCCAGGGCAGGCGTCCACGAGGGCGTGGCCGTCGCCGAGAACCTGCCCGCGGGGGGCCCGCAGCTCTTGGGCGCCGTCCACCAGGCGGTGGGCCTGGGCCTGCAGGCCTACGCGGGCCTGGCCTGCATCATCCTGATCGCCACCGGCGCGTTCCTCCTCGCCGTGCTCGGGAGGCGACGCACGCCTTCCTGAGTCCCGTACTGCTGAGTCCCGCATGCTGTCCGAGCCCCGCGCGCCGTCCCTGGGACACGGGCGCGTCGCCCTCGGGGACACGGGCGGGTCGCCCTCGAGGACACGGGCGCGTCGGCGCCGCGTCACGCCGCGGGCACCGCTCCGGCGGGCTCGGCAGCACCGTCACCACGGCCCGGCTCTCGGTGTGCGCCCGCACCGGGAGCCGCCGGTCGTGCGGCACGGGGACGCCTTGGGGCCGCGTCCGTCCGGGCACCGCGGTCCGCCCGCTCGGGCAGGCGTCTCGCGTGCTCCCCGGCGGGTCTGGCGCGTACCGGCACGAACGGAGACGCCGCACCGTCCGGGGACGGCACGACCGGGCGGCCCCTCAGAGCCAGTTGCGCTCGCGCGCGTACCGCGCCGCCTCGTGTCGGGTTCGCGTCTGCGTCTTGCGCATCGCGTTCGACAGGTAGTTGCGCACCGTGCCCTCGGCCAGGTGCAGCCTGGCGGCGATGTCCACCGCGGAGTATCCGTCCCCGGTCTCCCGAAGCACGTCGACCTCGCGGTCGGTCAGCGGACAGTCGTCGACGACGGCCAGCGCGGAGACGTCCGGGTCGATCCACCGCCTGCCCTGATGCAGGACGGCGATGACCGAGGCGATGTGCGCGGGCTCCGCCGACTTGCTGACGAAGCCCTGGACACCGAGTTTCAGCGCCTTGCGCAGCACGCCGGGCCGGGCATGCCGCGTCAGCATCAGGATCACCTGGTCCGGCCGCGCGCGGCGGATCTCGGCGACCGCGCCCAGCCCGTCCACGCCGGGCATCTCCAGATCGACGACCAGCACATCCGGGTGGTGCCGCAGTGTGGCGGCCACGGCCTCCGCCCCGTCCTGCGCCTCCGCGAGGACGGTGATCTCGCCTTCGAGGGGCAGCAGCGCCGCCATCGCCTTGCGCAGCAGCACCTCGTCATCGGCCAGCACGACGGACGTCATCGGGCATCCTTCCGGACATCGGGGACGGCGGATCGCACGGTCGAGCCGACACGCGGCGGCGGGAGACGGGCGGCCGTCGAGAACACCGCGCCGTCCTGCTCGACCGTCAGCTCGCCGCCCTCGCTCGCGAGCCGGTCCCGCAGCGTCGCCAGCCCGCGCAGCCGCGGCGGCGACTCCTCCGACGCCCCGTCGTTCACGATCGCGATCCCCGTCTCCGACAGCGTGATCCGCACCTCCCGTGCCTGCGCGTGCCGCAGGATGTTGGTGGTCGTCTCCCGAAGCACCTGGCCCAGCAGCTCGTCGACCCGCGCGTCGACGTCGGCGGACCGGACCACACGCACCCGGATGCCCGCCGCCTCGAAGAGGTTCTTCGCGTTCTCCAGCTCCGCGGCCAGGTTGAGCCGCCGCTGGGCATAGGCCAGTTCCCTGGTCTGCGTGATGGTGTCGCCGACCAGCGCGTGCACCTCGCGCAACTCCTGCTCGGCACGGTCGACGTCGGTGCGCATCAGCTTCCTGGCGAGCGCGATCTTGAGCTTCACCACGTGCAGGGTGTGGCCCTGGATGTCGTGCAGTTCGCTGGAGAAGCGGGCCCGCTCCCGAGCGACGGCGATCTCCCCCTCCCGATCCCGCGCCTCCTCCACCTCCGTGAACAGCTCGTAGAACCGCCGGTTCGCGGCCATGAGTCCGATCGTCGCCAGCACGAGGCCCGTCGGGTAGACGACGTAGCCGATGAGGTCGGCGATCAGGTCGTCCGTGGCGATCACCACCCGCGCCACGCCCACGGCGGCGACGTAGGACGCCAGGGCGACGGCGGCCCGTGCCCGGTGCCGCCGCGCCGAGACGATCAACGGCCCGACGATGGTGAGGCCGTAGAAGGCGGCGGGGGCGGCGTCGGAGAACAGCGCCCCGTAGAACCACACCGCCGCCGTGACGAGCAGGCAGGGGACGGCGACGCGGTCGAGGTCGTCCACCGACCACCGGAGGGCGCCCAGCAGGCCAGCGATCGCTCCCGCGCCGAGGATCACGACGTCCAGCCACGTCTGGGAGAAGAACGCGACGATCAGCACGCCGACGGGTCCGAAGATCACGAGCATCCCGACGATGTTCAGCCTGCGCAGTCTGAGTCGAGGCGGGTCGACGTGGTCGGCCCGCGGTCCACCGTGGCGGCCCGCGGCCGAGGGCGGCTCGGCGTTGCTCGGTGTCATCGGACCTCCTCCGGGCGGTTCGGCGGGCTGTTCGGCGCGACGAGCGGATCCGCCGCCGCGACAGCGCCGCCCGCCCGCGACCGCGCCGCCCGCCCGCGACCGCCGATCCGGCCCGGACGGCGGTGGGCGTCGCTCCGGCCGAGGCGCCTGCGGATCGGGACAGTGCCGTCGCCCGCCGGAACCGGGGCACGCGGCCCGCGACGCCCAGCACGGCGGGCGCCCGCGCGGACGGCCCCGGCATCGGCGGAGGACGGCCGCTCGCGAGTATTCACCGCCTCGCATCCACCCACCAGTGACGCCACGTCACGTGTCTACCCGCTGGAATGTCATCACGAGCGATGACACCACCACACTGCCGAGAACGCGCGCAGGCGGCTGGACTGGGATCCATGACCACCACACCCGTCATCGAGGTCGAACGACTGAATCTGAAGTACGGCGACTTCCACGCCGTCCGTGATCTCTCGTTCCAGGTGCGACGCGGCGAGCTGTACGCGCTGCTCGGCACCAACGGCGCGGGGAAGACCTCCACGCTGGAGACGATCGAAGGGCATCGGAAGGCCACGTCCGGCACCGTCCGGGTGTTCGGGCAGAGCCCGCGAGACCGTCCTGCCGTGCGGCCCAGGATGGGCGTGATGCTCCAGGAGAGCGGCTTCGCCCCCGACCTCACCGTGCGAGAGTCGGTCCGGCTGATCGGCGCCCTCACCGGCCGCGCCGACACCGTCGACCGTGTGCTCGACGTCGTGGGCCTCACGCGCAAGGCCGCCACCACGGTGTCACAGCTCTCCGGCGGGGAGAAACGGCGGCTGGACTTCGCCACCGCCGTGTACGGCTCACCCGAGCTGCTCTTCCTCGACGAGCCGACCACGGGGCTGGACATCCAGTCCCGCGACGACCTCTGGGCCGCCGTGGACCGGCTGCGAAGCGCGGGCGCCACCATCGTCCTGACCACGCACTATCTGGAAGAGGCCCAGCAGCGGGCCGACCGCGTCGGCCTCATGCACCGGGGCGCCTTCCACCAGGAGGGGACGGTCGCCGAGCTGACGCGGACGCTGCCGTCCGTCATCAGCTTCCTCCTGCCCGCCGCGACACCCGCGGTGCGACTGCCGCTGCCCGCCGCGCGGGAGGACGACGGCCGGTTCGTCATCCGCACCCCGGACCGGCAGCGGGACCTGTACCTCCTGCTCCGCTGGGCACGGGAGCACGCGGTGGAGCTCCAGGAACTCGAGGCCGGGCCGACCCGGCTCGACGACGTGTTCCGCGCCATCGGCGACGACTGACCGACCGCCGAATCGACGGCATCTCTCAAGAAAGGGACACCCCTCATGCTCGCGATCGCCCGCGGCGAACTGATCCAGATCCTCCGCAATCGCTCCGTCCTGCTCACCGTCTTCCTCGTCCCGGCGGCGATGGCCGCGTTCTTCATCTATCAACACGACGTCTTCGAGCAGCTGGGCGGCGGTCTCGGCGTCATCGCCGCGCTGCTGGTGTTCTACGTCGCAGGCTTCGGGCTCTACACCACGGCCGTGACCACGCTCGCCTCCCGACGGCAGAACCTCTTCCTCAAGCGGCTGCGCTCCACCGCGACGGGCGACGCGGGCATCCTCACCGGCCTGCTGATCCCGGTGACCGTGATCTCGCTGCTCCAGGCCGCGCTGGTGCTGATCGTGCTGGGCGTCGTCGCCGGGGCGCCCGCCGACGTCGCGCTCGTGGTCGTGGCCGTGCTCGCCGTGGTGGCCATGATGGTCGGGCTGGGCCTGGCCACGGCCGGGATCACGAACTCGCCGGAGCACGCCCAGGTGACCACGCTGCCCATCGGCGTCGGCACCATCGCCCTCGCCAGCTGGATCGGCTTCGGCGGCACCGAGGAGCTCACACTGCTCAAGCGGCTGCTGCCCGGCGGCTCGGCCGCCGAACTGGTGGTGGCGGGCTGGAACGGCGGGGCCTCCCCCGCGGACTCGCTGCTCCTGCTGGCTCCCACGGCCGCCTGGGTGGTGATCTCGGTCGTGCTCGCCGCGATGTACTTCCGCTGGGAGCCGCGGCGGTGACCTGCGGGGCTGCCCGTACGGGTCGGCACCGTCCAGATCGGCACCGGGCGGATCAGCACCGCCGGATCACCATCCGGTCCGACACCCGTCCGATCCGGCCCGATGCCTCGGCCTGCCGTCGTGTCACGCGAACGCCGCCCCTGTCGACCATCGACGCGACCGGCGATCACCGCCGGTCGCGCCGAGCGCCCGGCCGCACGCCGCGCCGGGCCGTGGGTGCGTCAGAGCCGTTCGATCCAGACGTCACGGAATCTCGGGTTCTCCCCGGGATCGCCGTGATCCTGCAACCGGATCGGGCCCTGTGCCGGGGTCTCCGGCTGTCCCGCCCCGGTGGGGCCGTCCACCGCGACGTCGTCGTGCACCAGCTCGCCGTTCCACCACAGGCTCACGCGGGCATCGGCGATCTTCTCACCATCGCTGTCGAAGCGGGCCGCCTGAAACTCGATGTCGTAGGTCTGCCACGTGCCCGGCTCCGTCGCCGCGTTCACGTCCGGGGCCTTCTTCAGATAGATCGCGCCCGCGTCGTCGGCCGCGGGCGGATCGATGCCGAAGGACTCCAGCACCTGGATCTCGTAGCGCTCCTGGATGTAGACCCCGCTGTTGCCTCGGGCCTGCCCGGTGACCTCCGGCGGGTAGTGCGGCTGGTACCACTCGGCGTGCATCCGGAAGTCGCCGAACCGCTCCCTGGTACGGATGTCGCCGCCGTAGGACTCCATGGAGCCGTCGGCCACCGGCCAGGTCGCCTCGCCGCCTCCCACGGCCTCCCAGGCGTCCAGGTCCGTCCCGTCGAAGAGGACGATCCGTTCGGAGGGCGTGACGGTGAGCTTGTCGAAGTTGACATGCCCCTCGTCGTCCTCGTCATGGACGAACGCGATGGTGTTGGCGCCCTCCCGCAGGGGCAGCGTCTCGACGTGGTCGGCCCACTGGTTCCACGCCCCGGTGTGGGGCAGCCAGACCTGCTTGTGCTTCTCACCGTTGAGGTACAGGCTGACCGACTTCGTCGTCGGGTTCGGATGATCGGGGTTGAGCCCGTTGGCGTACCGCAGGGCGACGTCGTGGCGGCCCTCCTGTCCGGCGTCCACGGCGAAGGTGACGCCCGCGCCCGGGTCCCACATGCGGTAGACGAAGCCGGAACCCGAGTAGCCGGCGTGCTCGTCGTGGTAGTCGGCGCCGCCCGACAGCGCGGCGGACTCCGCCTCGTACTCCGCCGGGGCCGTCGTGCCGTCCGGCAGCGTGTTGAGCGTGTACCACGCCTCCGTGCTCCACAGCTCCTCGCCGGACTCGTCGGCGAAGGGCCGGGGCGAGTGCACGTACACGACGCGGCCCGGCTTCAGACCGTCCACCGCCAGCGTCACCGTCCGCCGGTCGTCCGACAGCGTCGCCGAGGTGGCCTCCAGGGTCTCCTCGTCGACCTTCGGACCGCCGTACCGGGGCGCGGCCACGTACCGCCACTGCTCGACGGCGTACTTCGACGCGAGATCCTGCGCGGTCTCCTCGGACAACGGCTGGGTGTACTCGAGCTCGAAGCCGCCGTCGACGGCCCGCATCTCGAGGATGTCGAACGCGTCGTCACCGGAGAGGGTCAGCTTCTGGAGGCCGTGCCGAAGCTTGCCCGCCTGGCCCCAGTTGCCTTCCGACCCGATGCCGCCGGTGTAGATCGCGCCGTCCGGGCCCAGGCTGATGCGGCTGGTCCCCGCCTCCAGGCCCTGGGTCATGCGGAACACCGCGCCCTGGTACTCGCCGCCGATCTCTTCCAGGTAAGCCCGCTGGATGCCGCCGTAGGTGACGTCACCGAAGATCATCTGGTCCTCGAAGACGCCGTCCGGCACCAGCAGCGGATTGGTGGGCGAGTTGGAGATCTCGCCGTGCGGCAGCCAGAGGACCGGTTCGGTCGCGGGCTGGTCGTCGTAGGGCCCGTCCGGGTTCATGTGGTGGCCGAAGAATCGGTCCTGCTTGACGTGCACCAGCTTCGACGTCGGCAGGTAGTCGCCCTGGTTGTCGGTGATGAACAGGTCGCCGTCCGGGCCCCAGCCGAGGCCGTTGGGCGTGCGCAGCCCGCCCGCGAGGTAGGTCACCTCGCCGGTGTCCTTGTGGACCTTGAGGGCGGTGCCCCGGTTCTCCACGGGCTGCGGGTCGGCGGTGGAGCCGCCGGGGATCATCGCGATGCCCAGGCTGACGTAGAAGTATCCGTCCTCGTACAGCAGGCCGAAGGCGAACTCGTGGTAGTTGCCGCCGAACGGCCAGGTCGCGACCGTGCGGTACTCGTCGGTCACCTCGTCGCCGTCGTGGTCGATGAGCGCGGTCAGGCCGTTCTTCTCCGACACGTACAGCGTGCCGTCGACGTACTTGATGCCCATCGGCTCCTGGAGGTCCTCGGCGATCTTCTTGTAGGTCACCTCGGACGGGTCGGTGTCGCCGACGACGTTGTCCACCAGGTACACCTCGCCGCGGACGCTGTCGCGCGAGCCACCCCAGGTGGCGATCGCCATCCGGTCGTCCGGCAGCCACTCGATGCCGCTGACCTGCGGCTCGAAGCCCTCGGGACGAAGGTTGTGCAGCGTGTAGTTCGGGTGCACGCCGGTCAGCGGCAGCCCGTCACCGGGGGACTCGTCGACGCCCTCGCACTCCTTGCGACCGGGCGAGGTGACGCGGGTGACGTCCGCGTCGGTGCTCAGCACGGAGTTGGGCACCACCGTGAAGCCGTCCACGCCCGGCGGCTGCCACTCCAGCAGCAGCCGCTGGTCGAAGTCGCCGTCGAAGTGGTCGATGTGCAGGGCGTGGGGGCCCTCGGTCAGGTCGATCGACCCGTCCTTCGGCGTCGCACCGTGCCTGCCGGGGTGGTCGATGACCTCGGTGCCGCCTAAGAACAGTCGGGCGCCGTCGTCACTGGTGAGACGGAAGTCGTAGGTGCCGGGGGCGTCGACGTGCAGGTAGCCGGTGACCTCGGTGACGAACCGGTCGGCGATGCCGAAGTCCTCTTCGGTCGTCCAGTCGATCGTCGGCATGAGCTTGTCGATGTTGGGGGTCTGGAACGGTTTCAGGACGCAGTAGTCCTCCAGGAGGACCTGCACGTCGAAGACGCGCATCGTCACCCCCGGTTCCTGCGGCGGAATGTCGGGCTGTGCCATGGTCGGGGCTGGGAACCCGACCATCAGCACCACGGCGAGCAGGGCCACGGGCAGCCGCATGGGCCTTCCTCCTCGGGCAGGGCGCGGCCCGCGCTCCGCTGCGCAACGGCCGCGTTGCTCTCAGCTAAGGGCGACTTTCGGATCAAAGTCAACGAAAGTCGGCGGCGAATTTGCAAAAGCGGCAGCGCGGCGGAGAGGTCGGATATCGGCGTCGCGGACGCATTCCATGGGCGCGCAGCGGGTCGGCGACGGCCAGAATCCGCGGACGACATCGCGGGCGCGAGCCCCCGAGCGGCGACCCCACCGGCACGACGGAGGCGGCGGGTGCGATTCCGCGATCGGCCGATGAGTCACCGAGGTTCACCGCCGCTCACCAGGCTCTATGACCCGGCGGCGCTTCTCCACGAGGCTCTGGTCGACCGGTCGGCCCGTCGATGCCGCGACCGTCCAGGGTGGACATGGCGACGCGGACGACTCCGACGGCGTCCGCCCCGCCGCCCGCCGCCTGGAGAACACACGGACCAGCCGCGCGACCCCGCCGAGACGGCCACCGCACACCGAGCACGATCGCCCGCCGCCGCGACGACTCGCCGAGCCGGAGCGGAGGAGGTCGCCGTTTCGCCCTGGACAAAACGGGGTGGCGCCCCATATCGTGCCACAGTGAAACAGGGTGCCACCCCGTTTCCATTGTCCATCGGGAGGTCGACATGTCAGAGTCATCATTCGTCCTGGTCACCGGGGCCACCGGCCAGCAGGGCGGGGCCGCCGTCACGGCCCTGCTCCAGAGCGGACAGCAGGTGCGCGCCCTCGTCCGCGACCCCGCCGCGCCGCGGGCGGAAGCCCTGGCCGAGCGCGGCGTCACTCTCGTCACCGGCGACCTCGACGACCCGGCTTCGCTGGTCTCCGCGCTGGAGGGAGCCAGGGGCGTGTTCTCGGTGCAGATGCCGAACCTCGCCGACCTGCTCGGCGACCAGGAGGTCCGGCACGCGACCAACCTGGCGGGCGCCGCCGCGAAGGCGGGCGTCGAGCAGATCGTGCACACCTCGGTCACCGGAACGGGAACCCGCGAGCCCTTCGACGCCGAACGCTGGGGCGCCTTCGTCACGCACTACTGGCGCAGCAAGGCCGCCGCCGAGCACGCCGTGCGCGAGGCGGCCCTGCGCCGCACGACGTTCCTGCGGCCGGGCACGTTCATGGAGAACCTCCTGAGCGAGTTCTCCTTCTTCCCCGACGATCGCGACCGCGTGTTGACCGCCGTCGACCCCGAGGTGCCGCAGCCCTTCGTCGCCGTCGCCGACATCGGCTCCGCGGCCGCCGCCGCGTTCGCCGACCCGGAGCGGTTCGACGGCGTGGAGCTGGAACTGGCGAGCGACCGGCTGACCTACCGCGAGGTGGCCGTGATCCTCTCCGACGTCCTCGGTCGTTCCATCACCCTGCCCGCCGACCAGTCGGAGGCCGAGGCGGCCGGCCTTCCCCCCGAGTTCGCCCGATCGCAGCAGTACTACAGCGCGGTCACCCTGCCCGCGCATCCCGACCACGCCACGGCACTCGGCCTGCCGACGACCTCCTTCGCCGACTGGGCACGAGCCGCGTTCTGACCGACCCCGTTCGAACGGCCCCGCCCGCCGTGATCACCGGCGGCGGCGTCGACCCGAGTCGGCGACCGGCACGGCTCGGGTCGACCGGCACGGCTTGAGCCACCGGCCCGGCGCGGCCTGACTCGGGCCGGCGCGGCCTGACTCGGGCCCGCCCGGCTGCCCGCCGCGCCGCGAGCACCGCGTGCTGCTCGGTGCGGCTCGCACGCCTGATGCGGCTCGACAGCCGGGCACGGCAGGCCGCTCTGGCAGGCCGTCCCCGACGAACCGCCGGGCGACCCCGCCCTTCAGGATCTCCGGCCCGTCTAGGTTCCCGCCCGTCGAGATCAGGCGATGCCCCGGGTGCCCGTCGCTCGACGCCGGGCGACTCGACCCGGGACGGCCCCGCCCGGCAGGCCGGACCACACGGGTGACGCGTGCCCCACTGACGACCCGCCGTGCGGTCGGAAGACCACGCAGGCAGGCAGCCGTCGCACCGGTGCTCGTCATCGCCGGCCGACACCGAACCGGGACGCCCTCGGGCTCGTGCTCGGTGATCGACGTGCCCTCGCGCGCCTGTGATGTGCGCCGCACCGGGTTGAGTGTGCCGCAAGGGCACGGTTTCTCCTGTCCGTCGAGGCGCGCACCGCACGACCGGTGCGGCCCCGTCCGGGAGGAGCCGCCAGATGCACGTCACCTCGGCCGATCGGGCCGCGTCGACGAGACGGAGCCTCCACCGCCGTCCCGGCACCCTCGCGGCGGCGCGGGCCGGTCGCGACACGGCGCCCGACGGCACGGCGTCTGCGCGCCGCGAAGGCGGTCCCACGCCCGACGGCTCGTCCTCGGCGGCACCTGCCGAGACCGGATCACGCGTACTCCGCGACTTTCCCACGCAGACCGACACCGACACCGACACCGACGCGGGCTCGGGCTCGGGCTCGGGCGACGGCGCCGTCGGCACGGCGCCCCACGACGACGACGGCACCGGCGTCGCACCCGGCCCTGTCCCGACGCGTGCTCCCTGCCGACGTCGGCCGCACTGAACGCCCGCTCCCCGCACCGAATCGCCGCCATTCGAGGCCCGGCGGGCACGTCCCATCGCCTCGGACGCTCATGCCGCAGACAGACGACCGAAAGAGAGACCTCGTGTACGACACGATCATCGTCGGCGCCGGATCGGCGGGAGCGGCGGTCGCGAGCAGGCTGACCGAGGACGAGCAGCGACGGGTACTGGTCCTCGAGGCGGGCCCGGACTACCGCTCCGCCGAGACGGCCGCCGATCTCCAGAGCATCGAGCCCGGCAAGATCAAGCTGGCCCTCCATCGAGCCCAGACCCATACCTTCCCGAACCTGGTGGCCACGAGGTCGTCGGCGCAGCCGCCGCTGCCCTACATCCGGGGACGCGGTGTGGGCGGCAGCTCCGCGATCAACGGGCTCTTCGCGATCCGAGCGGACGTGGCGGACCTCGACGGCTGGGCGGCCGCCGGCTGCACCGGCTGGGGCTACGACGACGTCCTTCCGCTGCTGACCGGCATGGAGAACGACCTGGACTTCCCCGACGAGCCCTACCACGGCTCGACAGGACCGACGCCCGTCCGCAGGCCTCGCCGCGAGGACTTCGCCACGGTCGAGGCCGCCGTCGACACCGCCGCCGAGCGGCTGGGCCACCCCTGGGCACCCGATCACAACGCCCCCGGCTCCACCGGCGTGTCCCCGTATGCGTTCACCAGCCTCGGGGAGCGGCGCGTCTCCACGAACGACGCCTATCTCGAACCGGCCAGGTCGCGCCCGGGCCTCCACGTGATCGGCGGCGCCGTGGTCGACCGCGTGCTGCTGGAGAACGGGCGAGCCGTCGGGGTGCGGGCGATCGTCGACGGCGAGGTCGCCGAGTTCCGGGCGGCGGAGGTCGTCGTGTCGGCGGGCGCCGTGCACTCCCCCGCGATCCTCCAGCGCTCCGGCATCGGCCCCGCGGCGGATCTGCGGCGGCTGGGCATCGACCCCGTCGTGGACCTCCCCGTCGGACACGGCCTCCAGGACCATCCGGGGCTCGTCCTGCTCATCGCGCTGCACGGACCGCCGGACTATCGCGGGCAGCCGGAGCGCGGGCAGCTCTGCCTGCGCTTCACCACCGGAGTCGGCGACGAGGTCAACGACGCGATGATCGCCCTGCCCGGCGCCATGGGCATCGGCGTCCCGGTCTCCGGGCTGATCGGCTGGGGCAACCGGGTCACCTCGACCGGCGCCGTCCGGCTCGCCTCCACCGACCCGACGGTCGACCCGACGGTCGACTTCGACATGCTCTCGACCCAGGACGACCTGCGCCGGTTCCGCGCCGTGTTCGACGAGATGCGGGCCGTCGCCCGTCAGCCGGAACTCCAGCGGATCGCCGTCGCGATGGGCTTCGGCCCGGAGATGACGCTGCCCGAGACGGAGATGTCGGATCGGGAGTTCGCCGAGTTCGCGCTCACGCACGTCACCGACACCGTGCACGCGAGCGGCTCGTGCCGGATGGGAGATCCGAACGATCCGGAGGTCGTCGTCGACCCGGCGGGGCGGGTGCTCGGTGTCGAAGGCCTGCGAGTGGCCGACGCGAGCGTGTTCCCGTGGGCGACTCGAGCGAACACCAACCTGACCGCGATCCTCGTCGGCGAGAAGATCGCGGCCTCGATGCACGTGGGGGCCGCCGCATGACCGACTTCGACGCGGGCACCATCCGGGAGCTGATCGGCGGCACCATCGCGATTCCGGCGGGCGTCCTCACCCCGTTTCTCACCGATCCGGACTCCGGAGAGCCGCTGTATCCGCAGCGTGCCAGCACGTCGGAGAGCGTGTCGAGGGCGCTGGCGACCGCCGCCGCCGTGCACGCGGGCGGCGGATGGTCGGAGCTGCCCCGGGCGGAGCGGGCGGCGGCGATGCGCGGCCTCCAGGCCGAACTGGCCGGGCGGGTCGACGAACTCGGACACGCCGACAGCCTGGACAGCGGTGTGCCACGCACGCTGACCACCGGCCTCATCGGCGCGGTGGTCGGACTGCTGGAGCAGGCGGCGGTGCGCATCGAGGCGGGATTCGGCCACGTCGAGCAGGCCTCCTCGGTCGGCGCCTGCGATCAGTGGCAGCTGCCCTGGGGTCCCGCCGCGGTGTTCCTGCCGTGGAACGCGCCGACCGTCACGGCGATCCTGAAGACCGCCGAGGCGCTGGTCGCCGGCTGCCCGGTGGTGATCAAGCCGTCGGAATGGGCTCCGCACTTCTCCGGCGCCTTCGCGGCGGCGGTGCGGGCCGCGCTTCCCGAGGGGGTCGTGCAGATCGTGCACGGCGACCGCGCGGTGGGCGCGGCCCTCGCCGAGGACCAGCGCGTCGCGGCCGTCTCCTACACCGGGGGCGTCGAGGGCGGCCGGGCCGTCGCTCAGATCTGCGCCCGCGGCCTCAAGCCCGCCGACCTGGAGCTGTCCGGCGACAATCCGGTCGTCGTGCTGCCCGACGCCGAGCCCGCGGCCGTCGTCGAACAGCTGGTGCCGGGCGTCCTGATGCTGAACGGGCAGTGGTGCGTCGGGCCTCGGCGCCTCATCGTCCCGGCGGATCGCGTCGAGGAGTACGTCGCGGCGCTCGGCGGCGCCCTGGCGGCGGTGCCCGTCGGGGCCGCCGCCGACCCGGCCACCGGACTGGGGCCGCTCGCCAACGAGCCGCATCGCCGTCGCATCGAGGAACAGCTCGCGGAGTATGCGGCCCGAGGCGTCCCGGTGCACCGGTACGGGCGGATTCCGGAACTCGGCGGGCACTTCGTCCGGCCCGCCGTCGTCCTGACCGACGGGGCCGAGGAGCTGACGGGGGAGATCTTCGGCCCGGTGCTCCAGGTGCGGACCTACGCCGACGTCGACGACGCCGTCCGCATCGCCAACGATCACCCCTACGGCCTGAGCGGCTACGTGTTCAGTGCCGACCGGGACGCCGCACGGGCCGTCGGCAGGCGCCTGCGGGCCGGTCTCGTGACGCTGAACTCGGTGCTGGGAGCCCCGGCCGACGTCTCTCGGGTGGGCAGCATGTGGGGGTTCAGCGGGCTCGGGCAGGCCGGACTCGGACAGGGCGCGGCCTTCTTCAGCGGGTACCGGTTCGTGGGCTGAGCCGGGGATCGACGTCCGGTGTGGAGTCCCGGCGGTCCTCCTCGCGGGACGGCCGGGGCTCGGGCTTGCGGTGACACCCCGGGCGACGCCCGACGACGCCGACGACCCCGACGACGCCCGACCCGGCCTGCGGCGCGGAGCCGTCCCCGTGATCGCGTCCCGCTCCCCGGGCCGCGGACCGGTCAGGCCCGCCGCAGCACGGCTCGAAGGCTGATCGCGAGGTGCGCGAGGGACCGGGCCGGCAGCCCGGCGAGGTCTCGCAGGCCGGTGACGTAGCCGTCCGAGAGCGGCTCGGCACGGAGCGGGTCCGCAGGTGCCCGGAGGTGAAGCCGGTCGTGGACCGCCTCCAGACCACTCGGGGAGCCGGTCCGCCGGAGATCGGGCCGGCCGCGCGGCGAGCACCTGGTTCCCGCCGAGGGCGAGAGCCCTCCTTCGACGTGGACCGCCCGCGCCTGTCGGCGTCGAGGGCGGATGTCAGAACGGCGCCGCCCGCAGTCCGACCAGGCAGCCTCGAAACTTTCGAACCGATTCGCGGTGCAGTCCGAGGTCCCTCGCCCCCCGAGCACCGCCGACAGCGACCTCCGAGAGAGCAGCTCTCCGGCCGGGCGTCATTGATCCGGCGAGCCCAGCCCGAACTGACCGAGGTGGACGCACCCGACTAGTGCGTCTGCCCACTCGGGACGGCACGCACCGCCACTCGAAATTCCCCGTTGACAGTTTCCGGGATCTTCCCGAAACTTTAGACATCGTTTACGGGGTGAGGTGAGCTCCCGTCGCCGTCGCCCCGTCGATCTGCTCAAAGGAGAGCGCCATGATCAGAACGAGACGCAGGATGCGGCCGATCGCCGTCACGGCGTTGGCGGCGGCGACATTGATGCTCGGCGGAATGATGACCGCGGTGACCGGAGGCGGCGTCGCGCTCGCGGCGGACGACACGCGCATCGCGGCCGAGGCGGACGACACGATCCGGCCCATGCAGGCGGACACCCTCGGCGCGGCGGCACAGCGCACCGGGCGCTACTTCGGCGCTGCGGTGGCGGCGCACCGGATGTCGGACTCGACCTACATGGGCATCCTGAACCGCGAGTTCGACTCGGTCACGGCCGAGAACGAGATGAAGATCGACGCACTCGAACCACAGCAGGGCCAGTTCACCTACGGCAACGCCGACCAGATCGTCAACCACGCGATCCAGCAGGGCAAGGACGTCCGAGGACACACACTGGCCTGGCACTCCCAGCAGCCGCAGTGGATGCAGAACATGAGCGGCAGCGCCCTGCGCCAGGCCATGCTGAACCACGTCACACAGGTGGCGACCTACTACCGGGGCCGCATCCACTCGTGGGACGTGGTGAACGAGGCGTTCGCCGACGGCTCCTCCGGCGCCCGCCGTGACTCCAACCTGCAACGCACCGGCGACGACTGGATCGAGGCGGCGTTCCGGGCCGCACGAGCCGCCGACCCCGGCGCCAAGCTCTGCTACAACGACTACAACACCGACAACTGGTCACACGCCAAGACCCAGGCCGTCTACCGGATGGTGCAGGACTTCAAGTCACGGGGCGTCCCGATCGACTGCGTCGGCTTCCAGGCCCACTTCAACAGCGGCAATCCGGTGCCGAACAACTACCACACCACCCTCCAGAACTTCGCCGACCTCGGAGTGGACGTCCAGATCACCGAGCTGGACATCGAAGGCTCCGGCAACAGCCAGGCCGAGCAGTACCGAGGCGTCACGCAGGCGTGCATGGCGGTCACCCGCTGCACCGGCATCACCGTGTGGGGCATCCGTGACAGCGACTCCTGGCGTGCCCAGGGCACCCCGCTGCTCTTCGACAACTCGGGCAACAAGAAGGCCGCGTACCACGCCGTGCTCGACGTGCTCAACGGCGGCGACTCCGGGGGCGGCCCCGGCCCGGGTCCCGGTCCGGAGCCGGGCGGCTGCACCGCCGCCTACACCGACGGTCAACAGTGGAACGATCGGTTCAACGGGCAGGTGTCCGTGTCCGGCACGAACAACTGGGTCGTCACCGTCACGGTGACCAGGCCGCAGGAGATCATCGCGACCTGGAACATCAGCGCGTCCTGGGACTCCAGCGGCACGGTGATGACCGCCAGGCCCAACGGCAACGGCAACGTGTTCGGCTTCACCATCCGACACGGCGGCAACTGGAACCGACCCAGCGTGACCTGCCGCGCCGCCTGACCGGCACCGACCAGTCCGGCGCGGGTCGAGCGGGACGCGGACCACGCGACGGTCTTTCGAGTCTGGTGGCGAGGCGGCAGGGTCTCGCCACCAGACACCCGGACTCCCTGCACGAAGAACGGGCCTTCGGGCCTGCTCGGGGCGGCCCCGAGCCGCCGTCTCCTCGACGGGGTCCGCCCCGAGGGCCGCACGGCAGGGCAGCTTCGGCGGGCATCGCGCGGTGGGCGGCCCGGCGTCCGGGTCGGGAACCCCCGGTGTCCGGGTCGGTGGCACCCCGAACGCCCCGAGGACGGCCCAGGCGACGCACCCCACGACACGGCGTCTGCCCCGGCGAAGCCCCTGAGCGGCCCGGCCGCGCCGCTCGAGCCCCGCTCAGCGAGACGTGCCCGCCCTCGACGGCAGCAGCGGCAGCCCCGCCGCATGCCGACGAAGGAAGCCCGCCGTCGGCGTGTCCGCCGCCGCGACGACCTCGGGGGTGCCCGCCGCGACGACCGCACCGCCCGCAGGCCCCGCTCCCGGCCCCAGATCGATCAGCCAGTCCGCGGAGGCGGCGACCGGGATGTCGTGTTCGGCCACGACGACGGTGTTGCCGGAGTCCACCAGCGCGTCGAGCGCCGCCACCACCCGCCCGACGTCGGACGGATGCAGTCCTGCCGCCGGTTCGTCGAGGACGACGAGTCCCGCCGTGCGACTCGTGGCACCACGCTGGATCGCGCCGGCCAGCTTCAACCGCTGCGCCTCCCCGCCGGAGAGTTCCGTGGCGCTCTGGCCGAGCCGCAGATAGCCGAGGCCGACCCGCAGCAGGGACTCCAGGATGTCCGTGAGCTGCCGAGACTCGCGGAGCCGGTCGGCGGCGTCGGCGACGGTCAGCTCCAACACCTCGTCGACGGCCAGGCCGGCATACCTGACACGCAGCGCCTCCGGTGTGTAGCGCCGCCCGTCACACGCATCGCAGACCACCCACACGTCCGGCAGGAAATGCATGTCGACCAGCTTCCGGCCGTAGCCGGTGCAGGTCCGGCAGCGGCCGCCGTCGGCGGTGTTGAAGCTGAACCAGGAGGCGTCGAGACCGAGCGCGCGGGCCGCGTCGGTCTCGGCGAACAGCCGCCGCACGACGTCGAACGCCTTGCTGTAGGTGGCCGGATTGGACCGGGGCGTCCGGCCTAACGGCTCCTGGTCGGCGACGGCGACCCAGCCGAATCCCTCCAGGCCCGTCACCGCCCGCACGACGTCGGTCGCCGCGCCGGTCAGCGCGGCCTGCACGCCGGCCGCCAGCGCGCCGAGCAGGCTGCTCTTCCCACTGCCGCTGACCCCGGTGAGGCAGGTGAGCCGGCCGACGGGGACGCGGATGAGGTCGGCCGTCACGTTGTGCGCACGAAGGTCGTGCAGCCGCAGCCAGCCCGTGTCGTCCCCGACCTCGCGGCGGACTCGGCGTGGTCCGCGGCCCTGCCCGGCCAGCTGTCTGCCGGTCGGCGACTCCGGATGGGCCGCCACGTCGGCGGGGGTGCCGGACACCAGGACCTCGCCGCCGAGGCTGCCCGCGCCAGGACCCAGGTCGATCACCCAGTCGGCCCGGGCGATCAGCTCGGGATCGTGCTCGACCAGCAGCACCGTGTTCCCGGCGGCACGCAGCTCCAAGGCGATGTCGAGCAGGTGCGCCTTGTCGACCGGGTGCAGGCCCGCCCCCGGTTCGTCCAGGACGAACGTGAGGTCGCTGAGCTCGGTGCTGAGCTGGGCGGCGAGTCGGGTGCGTTGCAGTTCGCCGCCCGACAACGTCGCCGCGCCGCGCGACAGCTGAAGATGGGTCAGGCCGAGCCGTTCGAGGACGTCGAGTCGACGGCGAAGGTCCGCCAGCAGCGGTCCGCCGACCAGCTGGTCCCGCGCGTCCAGCTCGGCGGCCACCCGCGCGGCCCACTCCCCCACCTGCCCGACCGCCGCCGCCGACAGGTCGGGGTAGGAGAACCCGCCCAGCCGCACGGATCGGGCGGCCCGCCCGTACCCGCTGCCGCCGCAGGCGTCGCAGGGCCGCTTGCGCATGTACCGCAGATAGCGCTGCCTGGCGTTGGCGGTCTGGGCGTTGGCGAAGACCCGCTCGACCTCGGCGAGCGCACCACGCAGCGGTTGGCTGGAGGTGTAGGCCATCCGAGCCGACTCGTTGCGGTTCGGCACCTCGATGGTCGCCTCGATCTTCTCCTCGCCCGTGCCGTACAGCACGCAACGGCGGAACTCCTCGGGCAGGGACCGCCACGGATCGCTCAGCCGCACTCCCCGCTTCTCCGCGAGCACCGGGATGAACCCGTGCTCGCCGGACCGCCACTTGGCGTACCAGTGCGACGCCCCGTCGAACAGCGGCAGTTCGGGGCGGGTGATGACGAGGTCCTCCTGGGCCTGCCAGCGTCCGCCGACGCCATGACAGTCCGCGCAGCCGCCCTCCGGCGTGTCGCGGTCGAAGTGCGACGTCGTCAGCGGGCCGTCGGCGCCCGTCGCGTCGGGTGCCGCGCCGAGTCCGGGCAGACGCGAGTACAGCAGCCCCAGGTGCCCGTCGATGCCCGTCATCGTCGCGACCGTGGAGCGGGGGTTGCGGTTCACTCGGCGCTGGTCGACGGCCAGTGTCGCGCCGAGCCCGAAGATGCGGTCGACTCGGGGCCGGTTGCGCTGGGTGATGTACTGCCGCACGAACGGCGACAGTCCCTCCAGGTACCGCAGTTGCGCCTCGCTGTGCAGCGTGTCGACCGCCAGCGAGGTCTTCCCGCTGCCGCTCACCCCGGTGAAGGCCACCAGCCTCCCCTTCGGGATGCGCACCGAGACGTCACGCAGATTGTTGGTCCGCGCGCCCACGACCTCGATGAACTCACGCCTGCCGTCCTCGGCGGCCGGCAGCGGCTCCGCCCGCGCGGCCACCGGACCACCCGGGGCGGGACGCTGAAGAGACCGCGCGGCCTCGGAGCCGATGCCGAGGTCGATCATGCGCGGGCACCGCCGTCCGGGAGGATCGCGGCGAGGTCGGCGGCGTACACGGTCATCCAGTGTGGATTCAGTCGGTAATAGACGACTCCGGCCGTCCAGTCGAAGGTGTCGTCGCCGTAGAAGTCCTTGAGGTAGGCGAGGAGTTCCGACCAGCCCTCCGCGGGCTCGCCGTCCCGCGGATTGAGGACCTCCACGGTGCCGTGGGTGAACACGCCGAGTTCCTCGCCCCGCAGATGGGCGGCGCTCACGGCGGGCCGGGCGGCGAGATGTCGGGCCTTGGCCGCGGTGGGATCGGTGCCGAAATGCCATCTCCCGTGGAGGAAGTGCCCGTCCACCGCGCTGATCCTCGGCTCGCCGTGCGCCGTCACGGTGGACAGGGCCAGCGTGCACATGCCGGTGAGGACCCGGGTGAGCTGCTCGGCGGTCAGGGTGCGCTCGGTGCTGATGATCGAACGCAGATGCCGGGTGGAACGGGACAGGGAGGCGGTCAGCATCTCCTGGAGATCGCGCAGTTCTTCTGGTGTCTCACGCATTGCGGCATCCTCAGACGGTTCCGTGGTGGTCACGACGGGCGAGCGCCGTCGGCGCCGCCCGATGCACTCATCCTGACGCCCATTCCTGACACGCGCTGTCCGGATTCCCCGCCGACTTCACCGCTCCCGAGCCGCGTGCTGCCGGCGGGAACGACCGGGCGCCGCCGACCACCTCGGTCGCAGGCATCGCCCGCCGACGGCTGCTCGACGCGCGTCATGAGCCGTCGGCCGCCCGGGCCGCAGCACTCCGCACTGGAGCGCGCGAATCGCCGTCGACGCCGAGGCCTCGTTCAGTCCGGCGGCGTCCGATCCGCGCTTACCCGGACCGCGCCCAGGGAGCCGAGCTCCTCGGCCACGGCATCGACCATCGCGACCGCCGCCGGCCCGGGCTCCGGATTCGTCACGGCCCATACCGTGCGGCCGAGCCCGTCGCCGCGGTCGCGGACGGGAATCCAGTGCACGCCCTGCGGCATCGCTTGCGCCGCGAGGGCGGGCACGAGCGCGATGCCGAGGCCTGCGGCGACGAGCCCCAGGCGGGTGGACCAGTGACGGGCGGCGAACGAGATCACCGGATCGGCGATGCCCGGCCAGGTGCCGAACTCGGGTGCCTCGCCCACCCGTGCGCCGACGACCCACGGCTGTTCGGCGAGCTCCGCCGGATCGACGGACTCGCGACAGGCGAAGGGATGGGAGTCGGCGACGGCCACGCCGACACGACGTCCGCCGCGCAGCTCGGTGCGGCGCAACCCGGCCAGGTCATATTCCGGCAGGCCGTCACCGGTGGCGAGGATCGCGACCTCCAGCCTGCCGCGCCGCAGGGCGAGCAGTTGGGACGGCGTCGACTCCTCGGCGAGCCGTACCCGTAAGCCGGGATGGGCCGCCGTCAGTCTGGCGATGGCACGGGGCAGCAGCACCGCGGCAGCCGCGGGGAAGCCGCCGACGACGAGTCGCCCCGCGAGTCGATCGCGCAGGCCCGCGAGCTCCTGGGTCGCCGTCGTGACGCCGTCGAGCACCCTGCTCGCATGACGGACCAGGACCTCGCCTGCCGGGGTCGGGCGGACGCCCCGTGCATGACGCTCGAAGAGCGGGGTCTGAGCGATCTTCTCGGCGACCGCCACCTGTCGTGACACCGCCGACTGTGTGTACCCCAGCTTCCCGGCAGCCGCGCTGAACGATCCCGTTCGTGCGACCTCGACGACGACGCGCAGGCCTACCAGCGTCCATTCCACCACGACGACAGCCTAACGAGAGGTATGAGCTGAGTGCATGCCTGATGTCGAGAACATTCGCTTGTGTGATACCTCGATCGCTCGCAGGCTGGTGGAGACACCAGAGTGAAGGGAACGGCATGACCCAGCGCCACACCCGCGGCGAACTCGTCGCGCGCCTCGTCCGAGCGGGCGAGATCATGGTCTCCGGTGAGGGAACGGCCGAGGTCGACTCGTACTTCGACATCGAGAACTTCGTATTCGACGGTCCCGACGGCTTCGACACGGACTACGCAGGCCTCATGGACTACTTCCGGTCCCTGCGGTCCGCCCTCGACGACCGGAGCATCCGCCGAGGGATCGTCCTCGCCGAGGGCGATCTGATCGCCTGCCAGACATGGATCGAGGGAACATTCGTCCGCCCGTTCACCCAGTCGCCCGTGGGCAGGCTCGAGCCCACCGGAACTCGCGTGGTGATGGACCTCATCAACATCTTCCGGTTCGACGACCAGGGCAGGCTGGTCGAAGAGTTCGTCAGGTTCGACAACCGGAGCTTCCTGCGCCAACTGGGCGCGCAGGGCGCCTGAGACCCACCAGCGCCACGCCCCGCGGCGACGAGGCAGGCCTCACCTCCTCGGCGATCGCGGTGGCCGGGCGGCCGCTCGGGCCCGCAGGCGGAGCTTCGCGTCGGCGGGCACGTCGCCTGCGGCTCGTCGCCCTCCGCCGCGGAGACGAGCACACGACGTCGCCGCCCGGACCGGGGCGCGCTCCGTGAGACTCGCCAAGGCGGTCAGGCCCGCCCCCTGTCACGGGTGCCTCCGTCGTCGGCTCGCGTTGGTGGCGGCCGAGAGCTGCGACGACATCGAGACGCCGCCCGTGCGCCGCCCGGCGGAGGTCGTCGTGGCGCGTCGGCTCAGGCGGCCGCACTCGACGCGAATCGCCGCGACGGCCTTCGGCGGCGGGGCCCGAGTACCGCGCCGATCCGGCGAGGAGTCACAGCTCCGCGTCGCGGACCAGGAGCGCGATCCGCACCCGGTTCGCCAGCGCCAGTTTGGCGAACAGACTGCCCGTGTGCGCCTTCACGGTCGCGACGCTGATGTGCAGCCGTTCGGCGATCTCCGGATTGCCGAGTCCGTCCGCGATGGCCCTGGCCGTGTCCAGCTCCCGTTCGGTCAGCGCGGCCAGCCGCTTCCGCGCCGCCTCACGGGAGGCACCGCGATCCTGGCCGGAGCCCGGGCCGGTGGCCGCGGCGATGACCCTGGCCGTGGCCGCCGGGGAGAGCACCGGATTCCCCGCCGCGACGGTGCGCACCGCGTCGACGATCCGGGCGGGTGGCGTGTCCTTGAGAACGAATCCGAGTGCTCCCGCGCGCAGTGCGCCGAGCACCAGTTCGTCGGAGTCGAAGGTGGTCAGCATGAGCACCTTCGGCGGGACGGGCCTGCCGAGGAGTTCTCGGGTCGTGTCGAGACCGTCCCGACCGGGCATGCGCACGTCCATCAGGACCACATCCGGCCGCTGCTCGGCCACCATGGCGAGCGCGGCGTCGCCGTCGGCCGCCTCGCCGACGACGGTCAGATCCGGCTCGCCGTCGACGACCAGGCGCAGCGCCATCCGCGTCAGTCCGTCATCGTCGACGATGGCGACCCGCGTCGGCTTCGAGCCGCTCTCCATCGGGGTTCTCCTCTCGTGACGCCGGACCCGACCACGGCAGCCGCGCGGTGAGGAGATATCCGCCGTCCGCCGTCGGGTGGTGATCGAGGGCTCCGCCCGCGAGGGACACTCGTTCGGCGAGACCGAGCAGACCGAATCCCGAGGTCGGCGGCGGGGCTGCCTCCGTCGTCACCCGCGAGTTGCGGACGCGGACCAGGAGTTCGCCGGCGCTCTTCTCGACGACGATCCGCACGTGCGCGCCCGGAGCGTGCTTGACCGCGTTGGTCAGTCCCTCCTGGACGACCCGGAAGCCGGTCCGGCCTGCCACGTCGGACGGCGCCCCCGGCACCGTGCCGGTGAGGGTGACATCGAGTCCGGCAGCGCGGGCATCGGACACCAGCTCGGGGATCCGGTCGACGGAGAGGGGTGCGGAGTCGGGGCCGTCGGGGCCTGCGCGAAGCACGCCCAGGACGTCGCGCAGTTCCTCCAACGCCTGGTGGGCGCCGTCGGCGATGCCTCGGATCAACACGTCGTTCTCCTCCGCCGAGAGATCCCGTCGACGGCCCAGCGCGCCTGCCTGCATGGAGACCAGCGAGATCCGGTGGGCGAGGCCGTCGTGCATCTCGCGGGCGATCCGATTCCGCTCCACGGCCCGCGCCTGAGCCGCGCGGGCGGCCTGTTCCCGTTCGGCGCTCTCCGCCCGCTCCCGCAGCGACCGTACTTCGACACGGCGGGCACCGACCGCCAGGCCGAGCGCGATCGCGATACCCGCGCCGAGAGCCGGCAGCACCAGCTGAAGCCACAGCGGGGTGGGGATGGACTGGACCGGATAGAACTCGAGTGCGAACTGCGAGGCGATCACGTAGGTCACGCCCGTGAGCCCGAGCTCGACCGGGCGGCGCCGGGTGGCGACGGAGGTGAGCGCCAGCAGTGCGGCGCCGGTCGCCAGCGTGGAGGTGCTCGCGAGGATCAGAACCGGCACGGCGACGACGATCGGGAACCGGCGCCGCCACCACAGCGCGATCAGACACGCCACCGCCACCAGCGGATCACCGGTGACGAACCAGGAACAGGAGTCGGCCGTGCACCCGGCGGGCAGCTGCGTGGCGGTGGAGAACCAGAACACGACGCCCACGGCCGCGGCCGCCGTCAGCCGCCACGCCTGCTGCCACCCTCCGAGCCTCGGCGCGGCGTCCGTGTTCACCTGGTCATTATCGCGACACGGTCCGTCGACGTGGGCGCCCGGTCGGAGTCCTGCTTCGACCAGGGTCGCAGCGACCCCTCGACGTTCGTCGAAGACGACTCGAGACGTCGGGCCGATGTGCGGGCGGCACCGCCGCGACAGACTCGATCACGTACCTCAGACGACCACACACGAGATCGAGAACGCGACGTCAGGGCGGGTCTTCCGCCGCGCCCGATCGCAGGCGGTGATCACGGAGTCGTCCGGATGATCCGCTCCGGGGCGACCGCGCGTTCTCGTCGGGAGCGTGAACACATGGATCGAAAACGGAGTGTCGGCCAGGGCGCGGCCCTGCTGGTCGTGCTCGGCCTCACCGGCGCGCTGGTCGGGGCCATGCCCGCCGCCGCGGCAGGGGACGGCACAGCACGGGACGCCGCGACACCGGCGGCGACGCTGGAGTGGGGCACGTGTCCCGACGACGTCGAGGACCCGCAGGCGCTGTCACAGTGCGCCACGGTGCCGGTGCCGCTGGACTACGGCGACCCCGACGGCGAGCGGATCGAGATCATGATCTCGCGGCTGCCCAGCTTCAACCCGGAACAGCGACGCGGCATCCTGCTGCTGAACCCCGGCGGCCCGGGCGGCTCCGGACTGTCGCAGCCCGCCTTCCTCGCCGGTCAAGGCATGCCGAACAGCGTCCTGGACGCCTACGACCTGATCGGCATGGACACCAGGGGCGTCGGCCGCTCCGCGCCGATCAACTGCGGAATCACCGCCGATCAGGGGTACTACGGCGCCGTTCCGCCGTACGCGGTCGACGAGGCCGCCGTCGCCGAGCAGGCGCGGATCGCCCAGGGCGTCGCCGAGCAGTGCGCCGCCAACGACGACGAGGGGCGGCTGCGGCACCTGTCGACGGCGAACACGGCGCGTGATCTGGACTCGATCCGTGCGGCGTTGGGCGAGGAGAAGGCAAGCTTCCTGGGCTATTCCTACGGCAGCGCGTTGGGCGCCGCCTACGCCTCGATGTTCCCGGACACCGCCGACCGAGTCGTGCTCGACAGCAACATCGGCGACACCCATCTCGACTACGAGGGCATCCGCCGCTACGGCCTCGGCATGGAGGAGACGTTCCCGGACTTCGCGAACTGGGCCGCGGCCCGACACGACTCCTATGAACTCGGCAGCACCCCCGAGGAGGTGCGCGAGACCTACTTCGACATCGCCGAACGGCTCGACGAGAACCCGGTGGACGGCGTCAACGGTCACCTGTTCCGCCTGGCCACCTTCGCGACGCTCTACCGGGAGGCGACGTACGGGACGATGGCGCAGTCCTGGCAGTCGCTCTCGGCGGGTGACCCGGCACCGGAGGCCTTCCGACGGGCCGCCGCCGACGACAGCGCCCCGTTCGACAACTCCTGGTCGGCCTTCCTGGCGGTGACCTGCAACGACGCCGAGTGGCCCGAGGACGTCGAGACCTACCAGCGTGGCGTGGCCGAGGACCGTGAGGCCTACCCGCTGTTCGGCGCGGCCGCCGCCAACATCATGCCCTGCGCGTACTGGCAGGAGCCGCTGGAGGAGCCGGTGGAGATCGAGAGCGACGGGCCGACGAACGTCCTGATCGTGCAGAACCAGCGGGACCCGGCGACCCCGTCGCGCGGCGGCGAACTGCTCGACGAGAAGTTCGGCGACCGGTCCCGCCTGGTGAGCGTCGACGGCAGCGGCCACGGCGTCTACGTCCTCGGCGACAACCCCTGCGCCCTGAACGTCACCACGCGATTCCTGGTCCACGGCGACCTGCCCGAGAAGAACATCACCTGCGCGGCGGACGGCACCGTCGGGTGAGTGCCTGCGTGGGTGCCTGACGGCGTCGTGACGCCGACATGCACGGGGCGGGGCGGCCGTGGTCACCCTGCCCCGCTTCGGTGTTCGCCCGGTGGGCGTCCGGGCGCCGTGGGGGAGAACCGGCCGAGAAGCTGGTTCCGCCGCCGGGAGCGGGCCCTTCGCGTCGGCGCCCGATGCCGACACGGGAGCGCCGACGACTGCCGCCCCGCACCCGCCCCGGCAGGAGAAAAGAGCCGCCGAGGTGCCCGTCTCGACCAGGACGTCGGCAGGGCCCCGGGCCGGCCGCGCACGAACGCCCCGCGGCACGGGCGCCTCGTCGAGCCGGTGGACCGGCGGGGTCCGGCCCCGTGCTCCGCGCCGCGGCCCGCCCACGTTCGTCACGGCCCGGCCGGGCCCGGTCGTGGTGCGCCGATTCCGGGTCCGGTTCAGCGGTGCCGCCGACAGCCGCCCGCCGTCCTGGCCGCGGCCGAGGGGGCCGATACCGCCCGCGACGCACGGAACCGCGGCCCTCGCGCACCGAAAGCGCGGACTTCGGAGTGGTGATCGACCGCCGCGAGCGTGCCGAAGGGGCGGAGAACACTGCCTCAAGAGGACGACAAGCCGGACAGGCCGCCTCACACCGTCGGGTGCGGGCGGACTCGCGGCCGCGGACATCGGCGGCCGCGACCGTCTGTCCGACGGCGCCGTACCTGCGAGGACACCACCACGCTGCCGCAGTCGGCGTCGCCGGTCCCGTCACCGGCACCCGCCGCACGCACCCGGGCGCGCTCAAGCCTCGGCCGCCGCGGCGACGGGATCGCGGCGGAGACCCCACCGAGAATGGGGCCATGGTCAGCCACCGCACCACCGAGCCCGCCTCGATGTCCGACGGACACGCAGGCACCGGCGAGAGCCCGGCGTACGCCACGCGATCGTACGAGGAGGCCCTGGCGCTGCGGCCCTCGCTCGACGCCGGACTGGCCGCCGCCTTCGGCGGGATTCCGCCCGCCGACGACGTGCGCGTCACCGTCCACTCGGCACGAGCCGAGGACGGACACGAGATCGAACTCCGCCTGCACGAGCGCATGGAGACCCCTGCCCGCGGTTCGGCGGTGGTCTACGTGCACGGCGGTTCGATGGTCGCGGGCAGGCTCGACGACTACGAGCGCCTGGTGAACCACTACGTGCACCACACGGGCGTCCCCTTCCTGTCCGTCGGCTACCGCCTCGCCCCGGAGCATCAGGGCACCGTCCCCGCCGCCGACGCCTTCGCCGGGGTCCGCTGGCTGTTCGAGAACGCGCGGCGGCTGGACGTGGACAGGGCGCGTATCGCCGTGATGGGCGACAGCGCGGGCGGCGGCATCGGCGCGGGCGCGGTGCTCCTCGCGCGGGAACAGGGCCTGCGGCCTGCGGCACAGATCCTGATCTACCCGACGCTCGACGACCGCACCGTGATCCCGGACCCGACCCTGACCGAGCACGTCGTCTGGTCCTACGCGGGCAACCGCACGGCCTGGACGGCGCTGCTGGGGACCGCGCGCGGCACCGACTCGGTGCCCGCGGCAGCCGCCCCGGCACGGACGACGGACTTCGCGGGGCTGCCGCCCACCTATCTCGAGGTCGGGCAGCTCGACATCCTGCGTGACGAGGCCGTCGCCTACGCCCAGGCGTTGTATCGGGCGGGCGTGCCCTGCGAACTGCACGTCCGCCCCTCGGCCGTGCACGGCTTCGACTGGATCGACCCGGCCGCCGAGATCGCCCGGCAGGCGATGCGAGACCGAGTCCGGGTGATCGGCTCACTGTGACCGCGCAGGGCCCCGGTCCGCCGATCGCCGCCGAGACGACGGACGACTCGCCGTCGACCTGGGCACCTCCGTCGGTAGACGCTCCACTCGAGACGTTCCGCGGGTCGGCGCCGCTCGAATCGGCCTGCTCGGCTGACACGGCCGAGGGATCCACCCGGTTCGCCGGGCGTGGCGCGGGGACGGCATCCGCTCCGACGGTTATCGTCCACCACGTCCGGGAGCACTCGATACACGAGAGGCATTCGCCAACCGATTAGTTCGGATATTCGAATCGCTGGATCTTCGTCGCCGAACACCGCGAGAGCGGAAGCCTGACGTCGATGCCGAGTGGACAATTCGCTCAATTCGCACTCGATCGGCATCGCCACCGACTCCGACGACACAGCGATCCTAAACGATCAGCGTGTATCGATGCGCACAATTCCCGGGTGCGCCCCGCTCGGAGATCGACATACTCGACGGTCGATCACCCGAGAAGGCGAAACCGAATCGAATGAAGGGTGGGAGACGACGCCATGAGCGCTTTCAGACGACCATCACCGAGACGAACGGCCCGGGCCGGGATCGATCGAGGCCCCGCTCCCCGACTCGCCGCGATGACGGCGCTGGTCGGCGCCGCACTGCTCGGCTCGGCGCTGATCGTCGACCACACCGGCACCGCATCGGTCCCCGCCGCCCTCTCCGGGTCCGCACGGCAACTCGTCGATCCCCGGTTCAACGTCATGGTGGAAGGCGACGCACAGCTCTACGAGAACGAGACCGAGGGCCCGGTGGCCCTGGGCGGCGACCTCTCCTTCCGGACCTACAACGTCGCGGCGAACGACCCGGGGACCTACGTCGCTCCCGGCGACGATCGACCGGCGGGGCTCGTGGTCGGCGGAGGAATCGACTTCGACGACACTCCGACGTACGCACGACTGCGAGTGCTCCAGAACAGTTACGCCAAGATCGGCGATCTCGCGGGCGCGGAAGTGGTCGACGCGGACGACATCACCTTCGTTCAAGAGGCAGGCACCGTGATGGGCGGCCTGCCGTCGGTGAGCGTGCAGACCGATCAGCCGGTGGAATCGGTCGGAAACCCCGCCGGGCTCGACTTCGCCGGCCTGTTCGCGGGTTATCGCAGTACAGCGACCGGCCTGGCCGAATGTCCGCAGACGGTGGAACTGCTCGACCAGAATGGCGCGGGACCGTGGAACGGCATCGACCCGAATGCCACGATCGAACTGGTCGACGGACAGAACGTGCTGAATCTGACCGCCGATCAGCTCACGGTGCTCGACAACATCAACCTGGCGCCCGGCGGCCCGGCCCCTGCGGCAGGCCGCTGGCTGATCTTCAACGTCCTGGTGGAGGGCGACTACGCCTTCAGCGTGCCGAACCTCGGCTTCCAGGGCAACGAGATCTCTCGACACATGCTCTGGAACTTCACCACCAGCGGGACCATCACCCTGCCCGCGAGCACCGGGCGGACGGTGTGGGGCACCTTCTATGCACCGAATGCTCGGCTCGTCGACCTCAGCGCGGGCAACATCGAGGGCAACGTGGTGGTGCGGGAGTTCCAGCACGGTGGTGGGGACGTCGGAGTCAACGGCGGCGAGGTGCACCCCGCGTACTTCGAGGACGACGTGATCCCTTGTGGCGACGTTCCCCCTACGGACCCCACCGACCCCACCGACCCCACGGCACCCACGGACCCCACCGAGCCCACAGACCCGACCGACCCGACCGACCCCACCGAACCCCCGGCGCCCACGGACCCAACCGAGCCCACAGACCCGACCGACCCGACCGACCCCACCGAACCCCCGGCGCCCACGGATCCGACCGATCCCACCGATCCCACCGATCCCACCGAACCCACCGAACCCACCGGCCCCACCGAGTCCGGCGAGCCCACCGAGCCCGGCGAACCGACCAAGCCGAGTGGCGGCGCCGTACACGCCCCCGAGCCCCCACACGCCGTGCACAGCGGGCGCCTCGAACAGACCGGTTCCGAGCATCTCCTCACGACGGGACACGCCACGCCCTGATCATGCGTCCGCTTCCTACGGCGTCCCGGACCGCTGTCCCGACCGGTGCGCTCGCCGCCCGGCCGGGTCCCGTCGATACTCCGGCGGCGCACAGCCGGGCACGATGGGACCCGACCCCGCCCGTCTGGACGATCCGTCGCCCGGTGCGACCTCCTCGCGCCGGGCGACGTCGGCCGGAGGTCCCGTCGTCCGACCCGTCCCTCCGGAGGGTCCGGAGGCCTGGCTCATGGCGACCGGGCCTCGTACCGGGCGACGATCGCGGCGGCACGCTCCCGCAGCGACGTGCGCAGCCACTGCGGGGACACGACCTCCGCCGCCGCGCCGAGCCGCCACAGTGCCCATTCGGCGTGCCGCGTGTCCTGGAAGGTGACCTCGAGGCACAGCCTGCCGTCGGGGTCGGCCTCCTCGGCACGGACGTCCAGCACGGTCTGCGCCAGTTCCGGTCTGCGCGCCGAGTCGATCCGGACGAGGACGGTCACGACGTCGCCGCCCGACCGGAACCGCGTGCCGCGTTCCCGCCAGGTCCGTTCCAGGTCGACGCCGTCCGGCCGCCGTGCTCGCTCGTCGAGTCCCTCGGCGAGCAGGATCCGGGACAGCCGGTAGGTGCGGTCCGCGCCCGACCGCGTCGCCAGCAGATAGCCGTGGCCGCGGACCGTGACCAGTCCGATCGGGTCGACCGTGCGCCACCGCGGTTCCTGGTCCACCGCCGCGTACCGGATGCGCAGTCTGCGTCCGGCGAACACCGCGCGTCGGACCTCGGACACGACCGCGTCGGGCACCTCGTCGGTGACCACTCTGCGCGAGAGCAGATCCGCCGCCGGTTCGACGAGCACTCGTCGGGCCGCCCCCGCCGCGGCGGCCCGATGGTCTGCCGGCAGCGCGTCGACCACCTTCAGCATGGCCGACGCGAGCGCCGAGCCGAGGCCGAAGGCCTGTGCGCCTGTCTGTGATCCGGCCACCACCAGGGCAAACGCCTCGTCGTGATTCAGGCCGGTCAGTTCGGTTCGGAAGCCGGCCAACAGCGTGAATCCGCCGTGCCGACCACGCTCGGCGTAGACGGGGACGCCTGCCGAGGACAGCGCCTCGATGTCGCGCAGCACCGTGCGAGTCGACACCTCCAGCTCGCGAGCCAGGGTGGCCGCCGACAGCCGACCCCGATGACGCAGCAACAGCACCAGGGAGACCAGCCGGTCGGCACGCATCCGAGGAACCTAACGGAATACACGACAGGAGACGTCACGTATTCCACGAAGACTGGGCTCCGACACGAGAGGAGATCCAGTTGTCACTCACCATCGTCAATCCGGCAGGTCTGCACGACCCGGTCGCGCGCGGCTACAGCCACACCGCCGTCGTCCCCGCCGGGGCGGAACTGATCCTGATCGCGGGTCAGTACGGATCGACCCCGGCGGGCGAGGTCGTCTCGGCCGACTTCGCCGAGCAGGTCCGGCAGACCTTCCACAACATCGGCGTCGCGCTGGCCGCGCACGGACTCGAGCTGGGCGACGTCGTCCAGCTCAGGACGTACGTGGTGAATCACGACGTCGGCAGGCTCGGGCCCATCGCCGCGGCCGTCGGGGAGATCTGGGGTTCGACGCCTCCCACGCAGACCCTCATCGGGGTGGCGGCCTTGGCGACCCCGGACGTGCTGTTCGAGGTGGAGGCCGTCGCCGTCCGGACCTGACGTCGAGTCGCCGACGGCGGCGGCCCCGGACGCTCGCCGCGTAGCCGAGGCCCGCTCGGTGTCGGAGTATGCGGGGCCGGGCGGCGTCGACCAGCCGATCCGCGAGCCGGGATGACGCTCCACCCCGACGTGCTCCGATGAACGCCGGGCAGGCGGGCCGCCGCTCGCCTGCCCGACGTGCTCCTTCGGTCCGGTGCGCTCCAGTCGGCGAACCGCCGATGTCGGCGCCCGAGGTCCTGCGGCGGGGGCCTGCGCTCGTCTCGGCGACGTCCCGCCCGACGAAGACCGACCGGGCCGGTGGAAGCGGACGACCCGACGAACGCGGCCCGGCCCCGCCCCGAGGCCGTCCGCCCGCCGAGCCGCGCGGGCGTCAGCGGCCTGTCCCCTCCAGCTCGGCGACGTCCTCGTCCGAGAGCACGAGTCCCGCCCCCGCGACGTTCTCCCGCAGGTGTGCCGCCGACGAGGTGCCGGGAATCAACAGGATGTTCGGCGATCGTCGCAGCAGCCAGGCCAGTGCGACCGCCATCGGTGTCACGCCGAACCGGGCGGCGACCGCCGACAAGGCGGCGGACTGCAGCGGACTGAAGCCGCCGAGCGGGAAGAACGGCACGAAGGCGACGTCCTCGTCGGCGAGTCGATCGATCAGCGCGTCGTCGTGGCGTTGAGCCAGGTTGTACATGTTCTGCACGCAGACGATGGGCGCGATCGACTGTGCCTCGGCGACCTGGTCCGCCGTCGCGTTGCTGACCCCGAGATGCCGGATGAGGCCCTGCTCCCGCAGTTCGACGAGCGTCTCGAAGGCCTCCGCGATCGGTTCCGGCCGCGGGCCCTGTGCATCGCCGAGCCGGAGGTTGACCACGTCGAGCACGTCGAGACCGAGAGAGTCCAGGTTGTCGTGGACGGCGCGGCGCAGCTCATCGGGCCTGCGTGCCTGCGGCCAGCCGCCCTGTGCGTCTCGCGTCGCACCCACCTTGGTCACGAGGTGCAGCGAATCGGGATACGGATGCAGTGCCTCACGGATCAGGCGGTTGGTGATCCGCGGTCCGTAGGCGTCGGCGGTGTCGATGTGGGTGATGCCGAGTTCGACCGCCTCCCGGAGGACGGCGAGGGCGCCCTCGTGGTCCGCGGGCGGGCCCATGACCCCGGGGCCCGCCAACTGCATGGCTCCGTAGCCGAATCGGCTGATCGTCAGGTCGCCCAGGCTTCCCATGCCACCGGGAAGTGCTGTGGGGAGTGTGCTCACACCGCTGCCTTTCGCGTGTCGAAGATGCCGGGTGCCTTCGCGGCACCGTCTCGAAGTGTCGCGGCGTAACATCCCGATGGGAAGCAGGCACCTCAGAGTGCGTAAGGCACCCGTTGGTGAGAGGCAGGGGCGATGGCGACGAGGACGGCGGCCGAGAAGAGGGCTGAGGCCAAGGCCGAGTACGAGGCCTTCCTGGCGGCCTGCCCGAGTCGCAGGCTGCTCGACCGGATCTCCGACAAGTGGGTCGCGCTGATCCTCGCCGCGCTGGGCAGCGGCCCGGACTGCACCGGGGAGCCTCGGCCGATGCGTTACTCGGAGCTGGCCCGTCTGCTGGCGGGCGTCAGCCAGAAGATGCTCACCCAGACCCTGCGCTCGCTGGAACGCGACGGCCTGGTCACTCGCACCGCGACGCCGACCGTGCCGGTCACGGTCACCTACGAGCTGACCGACCTCGGTCTGTCGCTGCACCACACGATGCGCGCGCTCAAGAGCTGGGCGCAGACGCACATGGGCGAGGTGCTGGCGCACCGGGCGGAGTACGACGGCCGCTCCGGCTGAGCGGCGAGGCGGGGTCCGCCTGCGGTCCGCGCCGCCACGCCGACGCCATGCGGAGTCCACTCCCGTGCAGAGCGACTGTCCTGGTCATCGCCGTCGCGGGCGCGGGCGGCCTCGTCGAACGACCCGGCGCCTACCGCGGGGTGAGCCGCATCGGCTCGCGAGGATCGCCGGTGGGCACCGGCCACGCTCCGCGGCGGTCCGTGATCGGGGACACGGTTCTCGGGGCTTGCGTGTGACGCGACGTCAGGGACTGGACTGGGGGCCGCCCGCACCGTCGACCATGAGGAGTCGCCATGGCCGCCCCGCCGAAGCTGATCGCCGTCGAGGAGTTCTTCGGCCCGCCCGTCCGAAGCCGGGCCCTGCTGTCCCCGGACGGCACGACGGTCGCCTACCTCGCCCCTTGGCGTGGTCGGCTGAACGTGTTCCTTCGTGAGCTGGACTCGGACTGGACCGCACCCGACGACGGACCAGGCGCCGCCACGGGCGTCCGGCGCATCACCTCCGACGCTCGGCGCAGCATCGACACCTTCTTCTGGTCCGTCGACGGCCGTCACCTCCTGTTCCATCAGGACGCCGACGGCGATGAGAACTGGCATCTGCATCGCGCCGATCCGGCCCGGCCTGCGGAGCCCGCGGTCGATCTGACGCCCTTCGAGGGCGTCCGACTGCTCGGCACGCAACTCCCGCCGGACCGGCCGGGCACGGCGTTCGTGCAGCTCAATGCGCGCAGGCCCGATCTGATCGACTTCTTCGAGCTGGATCTGACGACCGGCGGTCTGACGCTGATCGCGGAGAATCCCGGCGACGTCCTCACCTGGCTGCGCACCCCCGACCGGCTACTGGCGTTCACCATGGAGGGCGGCGACCACGTCCTGTCGGAATGGGCGGCGGGCGACCTGCGGCCGATCACGCGTCTCCTCGGCGCCGATCAGCCGATGGGGGTGGCCCCGACCGTGCTCACCCCGGACGGGACCGGGTTGTGGATCGGCTCGCCGCGTGGGACGGACCGCACCCGCCTGGTGCGGGTCGACCTGGACTCCGGCGAGCAGACCGACGTGGACGACCATCCCGTCTTCGATCTGGACACCCCCCGCCCGGAGGCCGATCCGCGCTTCGGCTCCTCGCTCATCCTGCATCCGGGCACCGGGGAACTCCTCGGCGCCCGATATCTCGGGGCTCGTCAGGAGATCCACGCGCTGGATCCGCACTTCGCCGCGGTGCTGCCGAGGCTCGCCGAGCTGTCCGACGGCGACCTGGCGCACGTGTCCTGCGACAGCACCGCGCAGCGCTGGGTGGTCGACTTCACCCACGACCGCGATCCCGGCGTCACCTGGTTCTACGACCACGCCACCGGGCAGGCTCGCCTGCTGTTCCGTCCGTTTCCGCACCTCGATCCCGCCACACTGGCCCCGGTCACGCCGATCACCGTCACCGCCCGCGACGGTCTGGCGCTGCCCTGCCACCTCACCCTGCCGGTCGGGGTCGAGCCGCGCGGCCTGCCGACCGTGCTGCTGGTGCACGGCGGGCCGTGGTACCGCGACAGCTGGTGCTACGACCCGGAGGTACAGCTGCTGGCGAACCGGGGCTACGCGGTGCTGCAAGTGAACTTCCGGGGTTCGACGGGCTACGGCAAGGCCCATATGCAGGCCGCGATCGGCCAGTTCGCCGGGCGCATGCACGACGACCTGATCGACGCCCTGGACTGGGCGGTGGAGCGGGGTTACGCCGACCCGGACCGGGTCGCGATCTACGGCTGTTCCTACGGCGGTTACGCCGCGCTGGTCGGAGCCGCGTTCACTCCGGATCGGTTCGCCGCCGCGGTCAGCTATACCGGGATGTCCGACCTCGTCGACCTCGTCAGGTCGGTGGTCCCGTTCGCTCGACGCGCGGTCGCGCCCAACTTCCTGAGTTACATCGGCGATCCTGACGACCCCCGTCAGGAGGCCGACATGCTCGCCCGCTCGCCCGTCAACCGGGTCGACGACATCACCGCGCCCATGCTGCTGATCCACGGCGCCAATGACGTCCGGGTCCATCGCCGCCACTCGGACCGCGTCGTCGACGCGCTGCGCGCTCGCGGTGCCGAGGTCGAATATCTGCTCAACGAGTCCGAGGGTCACTGGTTCGTCAACCCGGACAGCAACATCGAGCTCTACCGCACCCTGGAGCGCTTCCTGGCCCGGCATCTCGGCGGGCGGTCCTCGACCGCGTCCTGATCCACGCGGGTCCGGGCACCCGACGGCCTTCCCGGACCGCTCGGCGGACGACGGCGGACTCATCAGCCGAGGATGTCAACACGAGTTGACTTCCAGCACGAGTCAACCTACATTGACTTCTCGAGGAGGTCGTCGACCGCCGAGCGCGGGAACCCGAGGGGCCGGGCGCCTGCGACACCGACACACCGGCGAAGCGCCGTCCACCACCGCTGCCGACGACCGTCCTTTCGATGACGAACCCACTTGACGAGGGACGTACTCCGAGATGACGAATGCCTGGACGACACGCTTTGACGATGCTCCCCGCCTGATCGAGCTGGACGGCGCCACCCTGTGCGTCCAGATCAGAGGCGGCGGCGGCCCCACGGTGGTGTTGGAAGCCGCGGGCAGCGGCCAGGGCGTCGGCGGCTCCTGGGGCCCGGCCGTCGAGGACCGGCTGGCCGAGGTCGCCACCGTCGTCACCTACGACCGCCGGGGCGTCGGACGCTCCTCCGGGACGCCACGGCGCACCATCACGGCCATGGCGGACGATCTGCATGAACTGATCCGCACCGTCGAGATCGGCCCGGCCGTCATCGTGAGCTGGTCCTACGGGAGCCTCGTCTCGGCCGTGCACGCCGTGCGACACCCCGAGGACGTGGCGGGTCTGGTGTTCGTGGATCCCACGCCGATCACTCCGCCGCCCACCCCGCGGGCACTGCGCATCCCGCTGCAGCACCTCGCCGTCGCGCAACTGCGCGCCCTGGGCTGGGCCTCCGCGCGCGGGTTCTTCCACACCCCGGCGGGAACCCGGATGAGCACCCGCCTCGCCGGTCCCGACGCGACGGACGACATCGTCGAGCAGTCGACCCGCTTCCACCGGACGCCCCGGGCGGTGCGCGAACTGGCCGACACGCTGTCCCGCATGGACTCGCATCTCACCGAGACGGCCCGGATTCTCGGAGCGCCCGGCGCCCGTCTCCCTCAGGTGCCGACGACCGTCATCGCCGCGGGCCGCCGCCCGGCGGGCATGCCCGCGGCCCACCGCGCCCACGTCGAGGGAAGTCACGAACAGCTGGCGGCACTGGCCCCCGGCGGTCGGGTCGTCGTCGCCGAGAACGCCACCCACCAGATTCCCTACGAGGACCCGGACGTCGTCATCCGCCACACGATCGAGTCGCTGCCCGACGCACCGTGAGATGCGAGGGCCGCGGCGCCGGACACCTCGGCGGCGGTCCGCGCGGTCTCGAACGCGACGATCCGCGGCGGGGAGACCCGGACGGATCGCCTGGTATGTCGCAGCCGCCGACCTCGCCGTCCGATACGGGATCGGGCGGGTGAGAAGCATGCCGAGGCCGAGCCGTCGCGGGGCTCGACCGTCCGCGCTCCCCCTGCTCCGGTCGCCCGGACCGGACGTCCGGTTTCCCGGTTCGCCCGCGGCAGCGCGCGGTCGACTCCGACGCCGGCGAAGACGGCCATGGCGTGGCCGCGGGGCGGCCGACGGCCCCTCCGGGGGTGGATGGTCTCGTGGCCCAGGGTCCCCCGTGAGAGCCATCCGAATCGTCCCCTCCACGGGGATTCCACGACGGTCGAACGCTCATAGCCTTCACCGCGTCACCACATCCGGTGACGAGGATCAATCGGAGGTCATGAGTGGACGCGGAAGCCGACGCACGCACCGATCGCGAGAGCGGACGCCTCGCTCGTCTCACCCGCCTCGCGCGGTCACCGCTCGGGTGGATGCTGCTCGGCACCATCGGCATCGTCGGAGTGTCGGCGCTCTCCTCGAGCGGACATCCGGTGTCCGCCGTCGTCGGGGCGGCGGCCGCGGTCGCCGTCTACTGGGCGGTCATGCGTCACGTGGCGCGGCGGAGCACGCCGGAGATCGCGCCGAAGAGCGCGGTGCCCTACGCGGCCGTCGGCATCGTCCTCGGTGTCGTGCTCATCGCCGCCTCGATGCTCATGGTGATGACGGAGTTCTCATTCGCCCCGGCGCCCGGCGACGTCACGGCGATCGTCGGGAGCATGGTGGTCATCCAGCTCTGGGCGGCCGTGACCGAGGAGCTGATCTTCCGCGGCCTGCTGTTGCAGGCGCTGGAACGGCTGTGCGGCAGCGGGCCGGCACTGGCGATCACCGCCGCGCTGTTCGGACTCCTGCACCTGCTCAATCCCGGCGCCACGCTGTGGAGCTCGTTCGCCATCGCCGTCGAGGCCGGGGTGCTGCTCGGCGCGGCGTTCCTGTGGCGGCGCAATCTCTGGTTGGTGATCGGCCTGCACTTCGCGTGGAACACCAGCGTGTCGCTGCTCGGCATCCCGGTCTCGGGCCACGAGGCCGCCGGGGTGCTGATCACGCAGCCGACCGGACCGGACCTGCTGACCGGCGGCGCCTTCGGAATCGAGGCGTCGATCGTCCCCATCGTCGTGAGCCTGGTGCTCGCCACGCCCATGCTCATCGCCGCGCGCAGGCGCGGGAACCTGGTGCCGTGGCGCCGCCGCTAGGCTACGCCGGGTGCTCGTCGACACGGCATCATCCGTCCGCGCCATGGCCCGCGGGCACGGCCTCCCGGTTCCGGTACAGGACATCGCGTTGGCGGTGGGCATCACGGCGCTGGCCTTCGTCCCCACGGTGTCGCACCTCGGACCGGAGATCGGGGATCTGCCCCGAGGGCAGGTCGGCACGTTCGGCGCGGTGATCGGGCTGGCGCTGACGCTGGCGCTGTGTCTACCGCTGGCGGTACGGCGGCGGTGGCCGGGCACCTGCGTCCTGACCATCAGCGGTGCGTTCGCGGTCAGTCAGGTGCTCGGCCATCCGGACACGTTCGGCAAGATCGGATTCCTCCTGGCCCTGTACGCCGCCGGAGCGCACCTCGCCCGATTCCGGCTGCGACTGGGTGCGGTGTTGACGGCGGGTTATGTGGTGCTCGCGGTCGTGTTGAGCGAACTGGGATCGCCACAGGGGTTTCTCGACTTCCTGGCTTTCTACCTGTTGACGGGGGTGACCTGGTTGGCCGGGAGCGGAGTGCGCCGGTGGCGCGCCGAAGCGGCGGAACGCGAGCGCCTGGCCGCGGAGGTGGCCACCGCCGCGGAGCGGGCGCGAATCGCTCGTGATCTACACGACGTGGTCACCCATCACGTGACCGCGATGGTCGTCCAGGCCGACGCGGCACAGCTCGTGTTCGACACCGAACCGGCCCGGGCCGAAGGAGGACTGACCGCCATCAGCGAGACCGGACGACGAGCACTGACCGAGCTGCGGTCCCTGCTGGACGTGCTCGAGGCGACCGGCGATCCCACGCCGCCGACCACGACACCGACCATGGGCAGGGTGCGTGACCTGGTCGAGCAGGCCCGGACGTCGGGTCAGCCCGTCGAGCTGACCGAACAGGGCGTCGGACGTCCGCAGTCCGTCGACGTGGAATTGGCCGCCTACCGGGTGGTACAGGAGACGCTCACCAACGCCGTCCGGCACGCGGCAGGCCGACCGACCACGGTCCTGGTCCGACACGGCGACGAACACGTCGAGATCGAGGTCACCACCGCAGGTCCCCCCGACACGCCGGCCACACCGGTCAGACCGGCCAGACCGATCACGCCGTCGGGCGGGCGAGGGCTGATCGGGCTGCGGGAGCGGGTGCGGATGCTCGACGGCCGCCTGGAGGCCGGGCCCCGCTCGGACGGCGGCTTCCGCGTCCATGCCCTGATCCCGTCGGGCGGTGCAGGATGAACGAGTCGATCCGCCTCCTGATCTGCGAGGACCAGGAGTTGGTGCGCACCGGATACGTCACCGTCTTCTCGACCCAGGCCGACATGACGGTGGTCGGCGAGGCCGCGAACGGCCGAGAGGCGGTGGAACTGGCACGGCGAACGCGCCCCGACGTGGTCGTGATGGACGTCCGCATGCCGGTGCTGGACGGCATCGAGGCGACCCGACGGATCGCCGGTCCCGGTGTGGAGGATCCGCCGAAGGTGCTGGTCGTCACCACCTTCAACGTCGACGCGTACGTCTACGACGCCCTTCGTGCAGGTGCCAGCGGGTTCCTGCTCAAGGACACACCGCCGCGCCGACTGATCGACGGCATCCGCACGATCGCCCGCGGCGAGTCCCTGCTGGCGCCCGAGGTCACCCGGAATCTGATCGGCCGCTTCGCCGATCGACTCCGCCCCGCCGACGCCTCGCACCCGGAACGCGACCACGTCGTACGGACCCTCACCCGCCGCGAACTGGAGGTCCTCGAACAGCTCGCCGACGGCCTGTCCAATGCCGAGATCGCCGAGACGCTGACCATCGCCACGGAGACGGTCAAGACCTACGTATCCCGCATCCTCACCAAACTCGACCTGCGGGACCGTGTGCAGGCGGTCGTCCTCGCCTACCGGATCGGTCTGGTGCCCGGCGATGGGAACCCACCGGCCGGGCATCCGGCGGGCTCGCGCACTACGTGACGGGCGCGCCGAGCCAACCCTCGCGTCGTGCGCATCGCCGGGCGGTGTCCAGGACGCTCGCCACGGCAGGCGAAAGATCGTCGACGGGCCACAACACCGACAGATCCGCCGGGATCGCCGGGTCGACGACCTCACGAACGACGAGGCTGGCGTGGGACCGCGCGACGTAGCGGGCATGCGACATGGGGGCCAGGCCGACCTCGCCGCGGGTGGCGAGCCGGGCGAGCATGGCCTTCACCGGCGGATGCTCGAACGCGCGAACCTCGGGTTCGAAGCCCGCTCGATGACACGTGGCGATGATGCCGTCGTAGTACGCCGGGGCCAGGCGGCGTGGGAAGAGCAGCAGCGTCTCGCCGCGGAGGTCTGACACCGGGATCCTCGGGGCCCCTGCGAGCCGATGACGACGGCACAGGACCGCGGAGACCGCGTCCTCACGAAGGATCTCGCCGTCCACCCCGTCGTGGGGCTGCGGCGACAGGGCGAGACCGATGTCCACATCGCCCGCACAGAGTCGGCCGGGAATCTCGGCGCTGTACAACTCCTGAGCGCTGACCGTGATGTCGGGATGCTCTTCGGAGAGGGCGCTCAACAGCGTCTCCAGCGTGTCGAAGCCCGTGACCGGCGTATAGCCCAGCCGGATCGTCGTCGCGACCCCCGACCCGACCCGTCGGGTGAGCCGCACGGCGTGTTCCAACGCGGCCAGCGCCCTCGGCGCCTCCTCGGCCAACGTCCGACCCGCGGCGGTGAGCCGCACCTGCCTGCTCGAACGCACGAACAGCGGCGTCTCGAGGGCCTCCTCCAGCTTCCGGATCTGATGGCTCAGCGACGGCTGGGAGATGTAGAGACGCATCGCCGCGCGACCGAAGTGAAGCTCCTCGGCCACGGCGATGAAGTAGCGCAGGACGCGGGGACTGATATCGATAGACGAAGCCTATCGGGCGGACCACGGACAAGTCTTGGACGTCCGTCCACAACGGCCGTAACGTCGTCGTCGACACGGGAGTACGCCGGAAAGCGCCCCCGTCAAGGCTGGCCGAGCCTGGTCTGACCGATTCTCGCGATCACACGGCCCGGACTCGACCTGCTCGTCTCTTGGGTGGCGCCACCCGAGCAGCACCGACTTTCACGATCGAAGGTCCATCCGTCCACCCAGGAGAAGACATCGTGACGCGCACAGCGAAAACCGGACTCGAAGCGCTGCTCACCCCCGAGGAGAGCGTGCTGGTGCTCATCGATCACCAGCCCTTCCAGTTCGCGAACCTCAACAGCCACGAACCGACCCTGATCGTCAACAACGTGGTCGCGCTGGCCAAGCTCGCGAAGGCACACGGCGTCCCCACCGTGCTGACCACGGTCATCGAAGAGCGCGGCGGCAACATCATCAAGGAGCTTCAGGACGTCTTTCCCGAGCAGCGGCCGATCAACCGCACGCTCATCAACACCTGGCAGGACCGCGAGGTCGTCGACGTCGTGGCGAAGACCGGCCGCAAGAAGCTGATCATCGCCGGGCTGTGGACGGAGATCTGCGTCGCCATGCCCGCGATCCAGGCCTTGGGCGAGGGTTACGACGTCTTCGTCGTCACCGACGCCAGCGGCGGCGTCTCCGCCGAGGCACACGACATGGCGGTGCGTCGCCTGGAACAGGCGGGCGCGGTACCGATCACCTGGATGGTCCTGGCGGGCGAATGGCAGCGCGACTGGGCTGACGAGACGAAGGCGGCCGCGACCATCCCCGTGCTCGCCGAGCACGGCGGCGGCACCGGAATCGCCTTCGCCTGGGAACTGCAACTCCTCGCCACGCCGCCCGGCACCACCGGCGGCGTCAGCGTGTAACGCGATCACTCGTCAAGTCGGAGGCGGCCCCGGCGCGCATGCCCTGCGCCGGGCCGCTTTCCGGCATGGTGAGGAGCGGGGTCGACCAGGATGGGGACCGATGCTCCATGACCCGCCGGCCGCGCTCGCCGGAGGGATGCGGCGTTCGGCGAGGAGCGGCTGACGGAAGATCGGCGGCGTGAACACAAGAAAACCCTCCCGACCTGGACGAACAGTCCAGATCAGGAGGGTTCTAGTGATTGTGGAGCTGAGGGGACTCGAACCCCTGACCCTCACACTGCCAGTCTGATCTTCGCAATGCCGTGACCTGCGACGATGAAGAATCATCAGGTCAGACGGTACTGCAGGGTGCGGTCGGGTGTCCGTTGAACGTCGTTGCGCGTGTACCCGTGCTCCGGTTCTGCTCCAGGAAAATTGGTGTGAACGAGGGTCATCCCTCGATCGTCATGTCCGGCTTCGTCTGGAGTTGCCTCCTCGGCCGGGTTCTATACGCCACGTCTAAAAGCGATGATGAACTGGGGGGCCTCGGTACAATGCCGTCGTGGTTGCGCCACGACGACACCGTCATCCTCGCAGTGTCGAAGGTCGCGGGGCATCGAGCACATCCCTTCGCTGGGCGCCGTGGCTGCGTCAGTCGGCCTGGTTCGTCTAAGCCAGACGGCTGACTTCGTCACTGCTTCCATGAGTAACGCTGGCCGTTTCCTCGTCGGGATCAGCGCGCATGTACACGTACTCGCCGACCCGCAGGCCAAACCGCCGGACGTAGATACCGAAGCCGTGCGTGAATCCCGTCTCGTCGTTGTACACGGCAATACCGCACGCCTCACCTCGCCCGTCGGTCAGCTCGAGCCTGGCCGACGGGGTGCCAGCAGGGAGCCATCGGCGCAGCAGCACTCCTGTCAGCCTGAAGTTGGAAGTCACGGCCAACATGACCCATGGGCGACCGTTCGGCGTCACACCGGCGCGGAAGTCTCGATTCTCCGTCAGTGAGCGTCGCCGCGCCTGCCTCTGGACGACCGCAACCACGTCCGGATCAACTGCCGTACCGCGGACGGTCCACGCGTTTCTGTCCAGTTGCACGAACGCGGGATGGAATGTCAGGTACAGGCCGACCGTGCTGAGATTCATTCCGAAAGCCTCGGCAGTCTCCATCAGGCTCGTGCGATCGAGGACGCCGTTCGGTGACATTCTGATCAGCTCGACGAGAAGCGCTGCCTCGACACCGAGTTCGGCGTTGAGGTCCAGCGGGACAGTCGTGCTGAGCTCATTGTCGTCGACCGAAAACTGGTCGTGCCACTCGCAGAACACCCGCAGTCCGGTGGGGGTCGGGGCCACCAGATCTGCCTGGTCCGCAGTGCGGCCGGAGTTGCGGTAGGCCCAGAAGTTTTCGACCGCCTGCCGTGCGCTGAGAAGGTCGACGGGCTGATGTACGGACAGAAGGGTGCGGAGCGTGTTGACCAAGCGGTTGCGCACTGAGGACCCCCACGTGACGTGGTCGTCATCGAGCCACACAACTGACTCCGACGCCGCCAACAGTGCTCGGACGTCGTCCTCGGTGACGACGACACCGGCGTCGAGTGCCTCGTCACTGACTTGGAGCAACGTGGCGAGGCCCTGCCGTTCGGCAAGCCTGCGAGTTGCCCTGTACACAGCCGTGACGGCATCGGGATCATCGGTGACGACTCCGTCCCTGACGTCCAAGTCGAACGGTCGTCCAGCGAACTCGGCGCACGCGCGCAGGCTGTCGAAGCTGTACCGGGTGGTGGTGATGCCCTTGTGAAACAGCTCGTCGGCCAACGCGGACTCCGTACAGGGCGCCAGCCTCTTCGCAGTCTCCAGCGCGACGTCGAGCTGCGGCCACCACAGATACAGCCCGTGGAGAGCCTCGTGCTTCTTCTGGACCTGGCGGGCGCGTTCGCGGGTTACGCCCATGGTGCGCCCGGTTTCCTCCAAGGTGGCGGGTGGCTGACCGAGCAGTCCGTACCGTGCTGCCAAGCCGTTGATGACGGCAGGTCGGCAGGACCGTCGTTTGCTGTGAATCACCCTGTCCGCCTCGGACAGAATCCTGACGACCGTCGTCTCCAGCGGTTCGGTGTCATCGAGGGTCAGTTCGGCGAGCTTGCTAAGCGCACTTGCCAAGTCAGCTTTCGTGTCTGACCGATCTGGTTCTTGGACGGCATTGGTGTCGCCCGTCATCGGGGATCCGTGTTCCCGGTCGAGGCGAAGCCGTGGTTCAGGGCGGCGTCGTAAATCCTTCTGAGGTTGTCTACCTGCTTGTCAGTCGGCGTCTTTCCCGCGCTCAGCAGTGCTGCGGTACCGGACGCGATGCGCCTGTCAACGGCGGTGAGCTTGCTGTTCTCGCTTGCCCAGCCAGCCAGTTCCGACCAGGGCACGAGCAGCAGGTCCTCAGTACTGATGTTGGACACGACGACACGGGCTGGGTCCTTCGTAGTGAGCTGGGCGATGGTTGCCCCGCTGAGCTTCCACGGTAGGGCGCGCACCTTCTCCCAGCATGCTGGTTTCTTGGCCCATTCGCTGATATTCCCGGGTACTCGATCGAAGAACGACCGGAGCAGTCGGGCCAGCGCCGGGATCTCGCTGCGCAGTTCCTCCGGCAGCTGTTGTGTACGCCAGATGACGTCGAGGTCGAGGCGTCGGCTGGTACGGTTGCTGATCAGCGCAACGGCGTAGGCGACGACCTGCGCCTTGTAGCCCTCCAAGCCGTTCTCGCGGAACGTCCTGGCCACGATCTTGTCGGTGTGCCGGAACAGGATCGCCTTCGCGACAAGATGCTCAAAGTAGCGTCGATCCGGTTTCTGGTCCTGCTCTGGACGTTGCGCGAGCCGTAGCGCGAACTCAGCGAAGCACTTCTGGCCGCCGAGGCTGACGGCGTGTGGAACCTCGTCCCAGGCGAGTTCGAACTTCGCCAGGTCGGTCTTGACGAACTTCTGTGCAGGCGGATGGGTCTCCTTGAACGCCTTCTGCCTGGCTGGCGTGCCCATCCTGGCCACCTCGTCCTGGTACTGGCCACGGGCACGTTCGTAGAACCATCGGGTCTGCTTCTGACTACCGTTCGTGGCTGGCGCCCATACCGAGCGGGAGAGGCGTTCGATGTCGACGTGGAAGGGGTGATTGGTGCTGAAGTCCGCCTCTTGTACCTTGTTCTGGCTGTTGGCATAGCGGGAGATCAGTGGGACGAGCTCGGTGAGCTGGTCTTGCGGAACGACGGTGAGCTTCATCTGGACGTGTATCCCGACCAGCGTCGCCTTGTGTTTGACGGCCGCGTGGTAGAGCGACGCGGTGGTCTGGCCGCCGTTGACGATCTGCAGGTCTTTTAGGCTGGCGATGGCGCTGCCGCCCTCACCCGTCGTGATCACGTCGACGGCGGATGCGGTTGCGGAGATGCCGTTGTTGTAGGCGAGGAACCGGCGGGGCTCATTGAGGATGGTGTCCCGGATGCCCTGGTTGACCTTGCCTCTTGCCTGCAGGAACGACCGCACGTTGAGTTCGAGCAGGCGGGCGGAGTACGTCGCGTAGATCTCCTTCAGCACGGCGCCGGGCACGATGGCCAGCATCGTGTGACATCCCTGTTCGTCGAGGTCGGTGGGAAGGCACGGGACCGGCGCACCGAACCAATCTACGAAATCGATGTGGATGGGTTCCTGCTGTCGACCTGAGGTCACCAGCCGGTGCAGCCGCACCACGTCCCAGACCTGGACCGACGTCGGCACATCACCGAACTCTGGCGTCGTCACGTCCTTCCTGGTGGCGACCGCACCATCGGTGAAGACCCAGAACCGGACGCGGGTGAGTTCCGGCAACGCTCGGCTGATGCTCTGCGCCATGTCGAACACCGGTGAAGCCACCTCAAGCCCGGCGGCACCGTTGCGCGATACCTTCTCCAGGAAGCCCCGCAACCGACGGAGACAGGTCTCGATGTCCGTCTTGCCGACGGGTGCGGGCGGTGCCATCTGCTTGAGCACGACGCCGAACAGGTCGAGCGTCTGGCCATCACCGCTGATGTTGTATCCGGAGATCTCTTCACCGCGGGCTTGGTGGAAACAGGCGTCTCCGCCCTCCAATTCGGCGACATCGGCAAGCTCGATGATCATCTGTTCAAGGAAAACGTCGCGGATGCTCCGCTCCGCGCCCGCCACACCGGCCTCTGCGAGCAGGTCCTGCTGGAGCGAGTCGGCGAACTGGTCGATGTCGGTGTCAGTCATGCCTTCTTTTCCAGGACGATGATCATGTCTTCGTGGCCAATGAGGAACGGGGCAGCGGCAAGCAGGTCGACCGTGTACACGACATCGGACACCCCGACAGGTCGGGTCTGTTCGATGATCCGGGGAAACCCGCCAGTCACCCGGTGGACCGTCCGGCGACGCAGCGCGTATCGCCGGTCCTCGTACAGCCGGCTCTGCGTGTCCAGAAAGCCGGCACGTAACAGCCGCTGTTCCAGCTCACCCGCGACACCGAGGTTGGTCGCCTGGTTACGCACTTGGCGAACGAGTTCGGGAAGAGACACTCCACGTCCACCCTGTCGCGCGTCGAGTACCAGCGTTACCAGGAACAACGCTCCGGGGCCGGCGTCGTCGAGCTGTCGTTCGCTGCTGATCCGTACCCGGTTGACGTCGTGTCCGGTCACGGTCTTGATCTCCACACCGCCTGACTCGAACTGGAAGTCCTGTAGCTGCTGGTCGGGACCGGTCCATGCGTACACCGCATCGGGCCCGAACGTCGGGAGGAACAGGTCGGACAAGGTGTGCAGCTCGCCAAACAGCCCACGCTGCTGCTCGCGTGACAGCCCGTCGGGACTGACGTCGGCGAGCATCCGCTGCCACTCACCCAACCTGTTCACCACCACCGCGCCCGGCTCCGCAGCGACCTGCGCGAGCCTCACGAGCAGGTCGGCCACCAACGCCGTGAAGATGTCCGTGTACGCACCTGCCCGCAGTACGAGGTCCAACGTAGCCCCATGGTCTGGAAGGTTTCCTTGCTCGACTCCCACTCCGGTCGTGACCAGTAGCCCGTTCGTCGCGTTGGCCGGAATGTAGTCGGTGACCACTGAGAAAACCCGCCGTGCGGCCGGATACTCCACACCGACGAAACAGTGGTGTGGACTGTCTGCCAGTACCCGCCGTACCCGCCGACCTGCGGACACTGGACTACTCTGTGTGTCGTGCAGTTCGACCCAGAGCTCCTCAAGATCTGTGGCGGACGGCACCGCGGTCATGGCTGCTCCTCGTCGGAGTCCTGGCTGCCAAACTCCTGGTCCCACCACAGGTTCGTCACCCGATACTTGATGGTCTTCGCGGTCCGGCTTGTCGGAAAACTGAGGGCAAACCCGACGGGTGGCAGGTCGGGATGCATCCAGGTGTCGGGCTTGAGCGGGTACAGCAGAAGCAGTCCGCGACTCGGTGGGCGGACGTCACGGATGGAGAGCCCGCCGGGTACGCTGGGCGCTGTCTTCCTTGTCTTCGGATCCAACTGCCAGGCCTGCTTAGTCATCTCCAGAGCTTGTTTGGCCTCCTCGTCGGAGAGGTCCATCCTCTCGTCGCTCGGGGAGACAAGGCGACGGATCACGTAACGGTCGTTCCCTGCTCGCAGGCCAGCCTTGTACTCGGGGCCGGCGCTCGCGCGTTCCTTCGGCAGGTACAGGGCGCGTTCGACCAAGCCGACCTCGAAATCACCGATCTTGTGTGTCGTTCGGTCGTTACCGGAGACCGACACAAGCCCCACTGTCCAGGTGGTGAGCTCCGGTTCTTTCGTGGTCAACAAAGTCCGGATGTACTCGGCCAATGCTCGCGGCTGAGCCTTGGTCGCCACGTCGGAAGCCTCGTACCCGTCCAGGAAGTCCAGCACATCATGTGCCGGCACGTTGTCCCACCGGACGGTGTCGAGAACGCCCTGGCGGGGTGCTGGAGTGCCCATGGCACTAACCAAGTGCTCAGTCGTAGCGAGGTTGTTGCGGAGCACCTCCCCGTCCGTCTCGAACGTGATCGACTCGCTGATGGTCTGGGAGAACGTGATATCGACGTCGGTGCCGTTGCGCATCTTGGTTCTGGCAGTGATCATCAACCCGTCCGGATGCGCACGTACCCGCAACCCGTACTCCTGCGGTGTCTTCCCGAGTGCGGCCATGTACTCGAATTCACGTAGGAGTTCCTCGTTGGCCAGAGCGATGTCCCGGTACCACCCGGCGAGCTCCTCGGTCGTGTAGAGCCGGCACAGGTCGAGGTAGTCGGGTCGATAGCCGAACCAGCGGCCCATCTGCATCAGCGTGTCGTACATCTTCGACGCGCGCAGATAGTAGCTGACCGTCAGCCCTTCGAGGGTCAGACCGCGGGAGAGCTTGTCCCCACCGACCGCAATCAGGGTGAGCGGCCGTTCGGCCTCGCTGTAGGTCAGGGCGTCCTCGGACTTTCCGTTGAGCACGCGCAGTTCGACGTCGTCGAGCACGCCCGGAAGCGCATCACGGATCTGCGTCCAGTCGACCACTGCACCGACCTCCGACGTCAGGTCCGGATTGCGCAGCAGCGCGTCGGTGGTCGGCACGAAGTCGGTTCGCCACAAGGACTCCAACGCGAGCCACGGGGAATCCCGGCTGGCCGGGTCACCGTGCCACACACGCTGGCGCATCAGATCCAGATGCTCGTGCAGTGCCCGGCGGACCAGTGCCTGGACGTCGGTGAATCGGGTGACGTGTACCAGCATCGAGTTGTGGTCTTCATGGCCACGAACCCGACGTGCAGCCGTAGCGAGCAGGAACGCGTTGACCGCGGTGAGCAGCGATGCTGGCAGTCTGCCCGGGACGGTGTCCTTCTTGTGCTTGTTCGGGAGCCATATCTCGTGGTCGTCGAACGTGCCGATGATCGGCAGACCTGCTTGTCCCTCGATGCCCGAGTTCACATCGCTGTCCAACCCGAACACCGTGTTGACGCCCACGTAGTTGCTCGGTGGCCGGAGATTGATGATGAAGCTGCGCGGGAACAGGTCTTCGCCGTACTTGTCGGTCTTCTCGTCGGCATCGATGAATATGTTTGCGAACGGCGTCGCGGTGTAGGCGAGGTACGCGGACTTCTCGAACGTGCGCAGCAGCTTCCGAATCAGCCCATTGATCTTGGTCGGGTCGTAGTCGTCGATCGGATGCCCGTTCTCGCCGCTCGGCCGGGCCTTGGTGTTGACCGATGCGTTGTCCGCCTCGTCATCGATCACCAGTAACGGAACGTCACGCACAATCTGCTGACCAGTCTCCGGGTCAAGCTCCTGATTCAGGCGAGTCGCCCACAAGTGCAGATTCCGCAACACAGACGCGTTCTTCTTGACAACCAGGATGACCGGGTCGCCACCGCCCGCATTCAGCCAGACCTGCTTGGCGACCTTCACCTGGAAGTCGCCCTTCTCGTCGCTGCTGGTCAACGAGTGGACGTGGAGAAACTTCCCCTTCATCTGCCCGACGCCAACCTTGGCGTTCGTCTGGTCGTAGCTGCGGTTACTCCTGGTGTCGAACCCGAGGAACTCCATGTCCAGCCGGTGCTGGGTCTGACTGCGCAGACTGTTGTGCAGACCCGCCAACACGACGATCAGGCGATAGCCGGCGTCAGCGGCCTTGCAGATGACGCCCGTGTAGTTAGCGGTCTTGCCGGACTGCACTTGGCCGACGACCATGCCACGACGGTCCCATCTGCCAGGCCGGTCCGGCTTCTCGAACGAGCCCAGAATCCGGTCGGTAACCTGGTTGATGCTGCGGATCTGCGCTGGTGCCCAGCCCTTCCGACCCAGATACCGCCGGTACCGGTCCCAGAAGTTCCATTCGATCTCGTCCCTGGCGACGTCGAGCCAGGGAACATGGTCTTCACGACCGTTCAGAACCTGTTCGGTCGGAAGCCAGACGTTGCACCGACTCTCCACATCCCTCCGCAGCTCGCCAACGTCGACGTTGGCCTGCCCCACGGCGCCCAACGCCTTGTCTACCGCCTCTTCAACGTCGCTGGCCGTGACATCGTCCGCGTAGTCGAGCAACGTCAGGGCGATCTCCATCGCCTTGCGGTGGTCCGCGTTCATGCCGTCTCCTGACCGAGTTCGCGTGTGCAGACCTCACGAACGAGGTCGGGAAAATCAGAGAACGGTTCCATTGTCAATAGCTGACCGACAATTTCCTTGTCGGACGTCCCCGTGCGTCTCATCGCTCGGACGACGTCAGCCAGCACTGACAGGACGGCGCCCGACGCGGTCTCCTCGAACGGTGTCGTTTGCCGGCCCGGCCCGTCCGCATGGTTCATGATGATCAGCGGAACCGGAACAGTCTCCTCCAACAGCCTGACCATGGCCTCAACCTCACTGCCCCCCGCAGTCGTGAGCAGCGCGGCCACAAGCGGGTGCTGACGATTGACCTGATAGGCGATCTTTGTCCCGCGCACAACCTGCAGCCATGCTTGGACCACGTCACCATGACCGGCACGCTGAAGTATCTTGCCGCGGTGCCGGTAGACCTTCGCCGACCGCAGCCGAACAACCTCCGCGATCCGCCGCAGCTCGGGCACCAAGGCGCCCGGCGCGCGTGCCACCGACTTGCGAACGTCAATCTGCCAGTCGGAGTCCATGTGATTGGGCAGGTCGAGCCGGATCCGGGCCAGTGAGGTCAGCTCCTCCCGCCGGAACCCGAGTCCGAGCCAGCTTCCGGACACGATCAGCCGCCGGTTCCGATAGACGTAGAACCCCTGCTGGGCAGCCCAGCCACGACGACCACCAGCGACGATGTGTTCCTCAGAAGTCAACCTGCTCACGTGCGGCAGGACGAACGATTTCACGCTGATCAGTTCGCCCCGGTACGGCAGTGACTCGTCCGTGACCACCTGGGTGGTCTCATGGGACTCAAGGAACGGATCCCACGGCGCGATGTTCCGGCCGTTCACCCGGATGGTGATCTTCCCAGGACCCGTGAGGTACCGATGGAAGATCGTTCCGAGATGCCTGGCAACCCGGTCAGCGATGGTGTAGAAGTGCCTCTCTGCCTGCTCGTTCTGCCGGTCCGGCGAGACAACAAGGCGGTCCAACTGTCGCCACAGCACCACCGTTCCCGGCTGGTCACCGTGCAGCTCGTCCCACAGCGCCCGGTCCTCGGATATCAGGGTCGTCAGCAGCTGCCAACCACCGACGCGGACGACGTGGTCAAGATCCCACGTCCGAGCTACCAACGACGAGGTCGCTGTCGCCGACATAACGACCAGCTGACGGCACTGCGAGAACGACGCGGTCTTGAGTCCGAGCCCGAACCGCCCGAGATCGCTCACCGTTCTCGGCGCCGAAGGGCTCGTCGTGCCCGGTCGCATCGCCTCCCGGAGCCTTTCGCCGTCCATCCCGAGACCATCGTCGACGATCGCAATCCACGATTCGTTGCCAGCCCAGCGCAGGCGGACGTCGACCGTTGTGGCCTTGGCCGTGATGCTGTTGTCAACCAGGTCCGCAACTGCGGTCTCGGTGGCGTACCCGAACGCGCGAAGGGACTCCACCAACGACTCTGCGCGAGGTTCGACGACCTCGTAGCCAGTCACGCTTCCGCCCCCAAAGCGTCGCTGTCCACCCCTCCACGAGCACCTGTCGCAGGAGCGGGCGCTCCCGCTTCATCGCTGCAGGTCAGTTGCCTGTTGTCACGAGGCACGGACCAGACGAAGAGGAAGTCCGCGCCGCGGATGCGTGCGGTGGTTCGCACACGATGTTGGAGTGATCTTTGGCAGGCGGCGACACCGATCCTGCGGAGGTGACCACGAACCGGAATCGGCGGCACGACTGTCTGCTCGCGGACTTTGACGTTCAAGTCCGCGTTGAGCTCAGCGGGCACGTCCGACGAGCTCAGCGAGACTATTGGGCTGACTGGATCCGGGTTGGCGATCTCGTAGTCGATGTTGTTCATCTCAACCCGCCCCCCGCCAACGCACCCCCGACCGCGCCAAGCCGGCTCGACCGAACCACCGACGCACATCACAACTCCCCTGGATCAAACCAGTGTAGGTAGGCCATGCAGCTTCGTCTGCACCGTCTGCCCGTGGGAATCTCACTCAGCACACAGAGTGACAAACCAAGCTCAGGGAACCAAGTACAGTGGAATCAAACCGTTATGCTGACTGCGAGCAGCCATGGTCAGGAATCGTCTGACCCCACCGCTATCGTTACCATCGTTCATCGACCCCGGTGACGGACGACGACTCGACACCGGACATCATGGACGTTGTTGATCCAGGACGACGTCTGTGTTCTCCTGGTGCTCGTTGACGCAGGTGTTCGGGAAGGGTTCGGGCAGGTGTCCATCTACGGGGTCAAGCTGCAGCGCAGCGACGATCTACGACTTGTCCGCCATCCTGACGGCTGCACCGAGGACACTTTCGAGCAGTGGTGCGCGCAGAGACTGGCCGCAGGGCAGCGGCTCGCTGTCGACCTGTTCTCCGGTGCCGGCGGACTCAGCCTCGGGCTGGAACGGGCTGGCTGGACGGTCGCGGTTTCGGTCGACAACGAAGAGAAGGCCGTGCAGACGCACCGCCACAACTTCCCCGGCCTAGCGCTGGACTGTGACCTCAGCGAGCCCTCGCAACGTCAGGATCTCGTCGATCTGCTCGCCAAGACGGAGATCGACCTCCTCGCAGGCGGCCCCCCGTGTCAACCATTCAGCCGTGCAGGTCGCAGCAAGATCCGCAGCCTGGTGGTCGCCGGGCACCGCGAGGAACATGACCATCGGCGTGAGCTGTGGCAGGCATTCCTCGACGTAGCGCTGGCTGTGCGCCCTCGGGCTGTCCTGATGGAAAACGTCCCGGACATGGCACTCGGTGACGACTTCGCCGTCGTGCGAGCCATGGTCGACGCACTGGAACGCGGTGGCTACTACACCGAGTTCAGGCTGGTGGACGCGTGGCGGTACGGCGTGCCCCAGCACCGGAAGCGTCTCATTGTTCTTGCGCGACGTGATGTCGAGGACTTCGCCTGGCCAGCTGAGCAGGACAAGCAGCCGACACTGCGTGACGCCATCTATGACCTGCCCGATCTTGGAGACACCACCGGCGGCCGTGAACTGGCTTATAGCAAGCCCCGCAATCCGCCAGCCTTTGTCGAGATGATGCGGGCCGGCGCAAGGAAGGGCGTCGTGTGGGATCACATGACGCGGCCGGTCCGCGAAGACGACCGCAAGATCTTCGGCATGATGGATGCCTCCACTCTGTATGCCAACCTTCCCAAGGACCTGAGGCGCTACTCAGCCGAGACCTTCGACGACAAGTACAAGAAGCTCGACTGGGAATCGGTGAGCCGCTCCATCACCGCACACATCGCCAAGGACGGTTACTGGTACATCCACCCTCAGGAACTGCGGACCCTCACGGTCCGCGAGGCCGCCCGAATCCAGACCTTCCCCGACCACTTCCGCTTCGCAGGTACTCGCAGCGACGCGTTCCGCCAGATCGGTAACGCCGTCCCGCCGTTGCTCGGGCGCGCCGCCGCAACCGCGCTCCGGCCGATTCCAACAGACGAACGTTCCGGCGAGCGACAGTGGGAGGCTTCACGCTGGGTGCAGGCCAGGCAGGCGCTTACCAGCTGGGCCAAGCACCAGCAGTGCGGCGCCAACTGGCATGCACTGCCTGGTGAGAACGTCACGCCGGTCGTAGCCGCAGTCGCAGCGCTTCTGATGAGTCGCTCCAACGCTCCGAAGGGCGCGGACCGAGCCCTAGCAACGATTCGGGGCCGCGTGAAACTGACAAAGGCCGAGCTCGACCGGATGCAGGAAGGGCTCCAGACGCAGGCCGGACGTCAGCTGTTGGAGCGATTCCGGCCACTGCTGCCCAAGCGCAAGGTTTGGACGGACCCCGAAGCCTTGGCCGAGGCGCTGACGATGAAGGCGGCAGAGGAGCGAACCTTCCGACTCCTGGCAGGCGAGGACGTACTCCTTGCCTCCCAGGCGACGCTCAGGGTTGCAGCACGAGTAGCCGGCAGCAAGTCGGACAAGACCAACAGGTTGAGCGACGGCCGTGTCGATCTGGCCAGACTGGTCGGAGCGGGCCCGGATGCACCGCTACGCGCAGCTGCACTCCGCCTGCTTGGCAGCACCGTCTGCAAGACGCCCAGCACCTTGTGTGACGAATGCCCGCTTCGGCAGCAGTGCTCTAGCAGCTCCGGCGGGCGTGCGGTGCAGACCTTGTTCTAGCCGCCCGCGCTTCGGCTGCGCGCAGCCGCCAGTACCCAATCAGCGGCAAACAGCAGCGTCCCTTCGAACTTCACCCCTCAGAACCGAACCATCTGCTGGCCCGTGTTCTCGGCCGCTTGGTTGTTCTGTCGGTCGCGCTCGCGGCTGGTCGCCAGGTTCCGTTCCCACCGCTCCGTGTTCGGCCCGCCGAACTAGGCGCGTGAATGTGCGGAACACCCGTGTCAGAAGCACACGCCAACGAAGACGGCCACCGTGTGTCGACACATCGTGGACCACTACCTGGCAGGCGCCTACCGCAACGGTCTCAAGGCCCAGGTCGTCGCCTATAACCGTGAACTGGCCGTGGCCTACACGGACAAGATCAATGAGCTGCTGGCCGGGTTCGAGGTGTCGCAGGTGCTCGCCGAGGTCCGGGACCACGACCGGATCACCGCCGAGGTGAACATCTCCGTCTCAGACGCCAAGGACGAAGACCGCAGCATGCAGAGCTTCCGGCTCTCCGAGGCCGAGGAGGAGGAACAGAAGCGGCGGTTCCTCACCCCGGACGACCCGCTGTGCTTCCTCGTGGTGACCGCGAAGCTGATGACCGGGTTCGACGCCCCCAACGAAGGTGTCCTCTACCTGGACAAGCCGCTGAAGGCCCATACTCTGTTCCAGACGATCACCCGGACGAACCGCACCTGGGTGTCTCCGAAAGGCTTCGTGAAGAACTCCGGGGTGATCCTGGACTACATCGGCCTGGCCGAGGAGGTCCAACGCGCCGTCGTCGACCCCACCACCGCCGGACCAGGCAAGGGCGGCGGATTCGTCACCGACCTGTCCGAGCTGGTCGCCGAGTTCCGCACCACCTTCGCCCGCACCGAGGACCTCCTCGCCGACGTGGACGACTTGGACCTCACGGTCCACGGATACGAGTCAGTGCGAGCCGTCAACGTCTTCCTGGACGCCAATCCCGGCGCCGCCCAGATCTTCTCCAAGGACTACCGACTCCTGGCCCGCCTGTACCCGCTGATCAACACCGACAAGCGGGTCGCCAAGTATCGGGACGGCTTCGGGCTGTTCGGATCCGTGTACACGACCCTGTTCAAGAAGTCCTCCGACGAGGAACGGAAGGAACGGTTGAGCGAGCTGGGGCCGATGGTCTTGGAGATCATCAATGCCCATGTCCGCTCCTTCTCCGTGGTCGCCTCCCAAGAAGAAGCCCTGGTGCTAGACGCTCAGGGCATCGCCGTCCTCAAGGAGCTGCTGACCCTCGTCCGCCCCACACCGGGCTCCGACGACGGCAAGGACAGGACATCGCCGTCTGCGAAGGAGATCCTGGACCGCATCAAGGCCGCCCTCGACGAGGGTGTCGAACCGGGGTCCGCGAAGTACACCGCCCTCGCGGAGCGGATCAAGCAACTGCGGGACCGGATCATCCAGAACGCCCAGGACGCCCTCGAGTTCCTGTCCGAAGCACTCCGGGTCGCCCGCGCCATCGTGGACGCCGAGAAGCACCCCGACGAGGCCGTCATCGTGCTGGACGACGACCACGTCGGCGTCCTGTCGCGGATCATCCACGACCACGCACCGTCCGGGCTCACGGTCACGGAGAGAAACCTGGCCGAGGAGATCGACCAGATGGTCACCGACACCCTCGCCTGGTCATGGGACAACGCCGACGCACGCAGCCGAGGTGTCCGCCGCGCCACCGCCCAGGTCTTCAAAAAGTACCAGTTGAAGCCGGTAGGAGAACCGTACAATTCCACCGTCGCCTACATCGAAGCCCACTATCTCGTCAACTGACTCAGCTACGAAGTCCAGTCGGCCTGCGCACCGCACTTACGGATGACCGATGGTGCTCGTGAGTACGGGCACCAGCCCCGCAAGTAGTGGACGATAACGGCTACTAATCGCGGAAATCGACTGACCTAGAAAGAATCTTCTACGGTATCGAGTGGATCCTCATCGTTCCACAGCGGAATCTCACGCTCTGCCCACTCGACGAGTGCACTCCCCTTGTGTTGGGTGATAACCAGGGCGAAGCGCGTCCCACATAAGTCGCAATAGCCGCCCAACGCGATGCGCTGTCGTCGTCCGTGGCCGACGGTGGAGCCGATCGGCGCCTCTCCTTTGTTACGGGTCTCTACTCGCCCGGAGATGGCGTTCACAGTAATCTCATTGGCTAACCGGTCCTCTTGCCGCGCGGACACGAAGACATGCTCAACGTGCGTGACATCCGACGAGCAGTGCGGGTAGATCAGCAATGCATTCCCGATGACCCTGCCGTCCATCAGAACATGATCTCTTGAAAGCCCGCTGCTGCCAACAGCAGACGCCTGGAGCGTCAAGACCTGTGTCGGACAGACGCGAAGCCCCACCCCCGAGCGGATCGGTCGAGTGCCTGTGCTTGAAACAACGCGCGCGTGCTGATCGAGTTGCGAAGCACCCAACAGTGGTTCATACCAGGCGTTTGGCACCCGCTCCCACACGGTTGGAGGGCCATGGCCTGGACCGAGAAGATCGGCGCGCACTCCTGGCGGGTGCGGTAGCGCGCCGATGACGGCCGGATCGGCTCGCCGTCCGGCTTCGGGCGCAGGAAAGCAGCCGAGGACTACGCCCCGGAGGCCGAAGCGGACCGCCGACGGGGCACCTGGCTGGACCCGAAGGCGGCCAAGACCACCATGGCCCACTGGGCTGCGTCATGGATCGAGACGCTGGACGTGGAAGGGAGAGATGACCGGCCTCCACCGCACCAACACCCACCTCGACGACGGCTGCATCCTCATCGATCCCGACACCGGATGACTCCACGAGTCCACCCACGGTCTCTGGCTCGGCCCTACCAAGACCCCGGCTTCGGCCCGCGCCATCAGCCTGCCGCCGTTCCTCATCGAACTGCTCCGCCGCCACCTCGACGACCACGACGGCGACCTGGTGTTCACCAGCCCACGCGGTCGTCCACTGCGCCGTAGTGACTTCGACCGCCGCGTGTTCCGGCCCGCGGTCGACGGGAACCTTCGGCTACCCCACCCCGTCGTCCGAACTCACCCAGTCCGTCCCGGCCTGACCTTCCACGGTCTCCGCCACAGTCACAAGACCTGGATGATCGCCGACGGCATCCCCGAGATCGCCCAAGCACGCCGACTCGGCCACCACCTCGACAACCGCATCATCGAGGCCTACAGCCACGTCGCTCCCGAAGTCGAACAACGACTCCTCCGCCACCTCGAACACCGCTGGCACCACGCCCAGGCCGACCGCAGCAGGGAATCAGCGACCCCCACCGCACCCGAACCCGACACCGCCGAACGCCACAACTGAGTGGGGTGCACACCGACCGTCGACGCGATCACGCCGACACCAGGCAGAACACAACGACACGGAGCACGGACGATCTCCGGATGCCCCAGACCGATCACCGATCGAGGAGACCGAGAGATCAATCCTCCAGAAATCCTCCACCCATACTCACTGAACCGATCCGGCAGAAGCAGGCAACTGATCACCGAAGATCGTCAACACAACACAAAGAACCCTCCCGACCTGGACGAACAGCCCAGATCAGGAGGGTTCTAGTGATTGTGGAGCTGAGGGGACTCGAACCCCTGACCCTCACACTGCCAGTGTGATGCGCTACCAGCTGCGCCACAGCCCCGCATCGGCGTCTCGGGCTTCCCCGTGCCGTGCGATGCATACAGTACAACATCCCGACACCCGGATGGAAATCAGGGGGTCCCCCACGATCGATTCCACAGCCACAAGACCCTGACCAGCGCAGACGGGGCGCCCTCCCTCAAGGAGAACGCCCCGTCGTCGTTCGGGTGGGCGCTCGGCGGCGAAGCACGCCGCCGGGTCCGCGGATCGACTGCCGGCGGCGAAGCACGCCGCCGGGCGGGCGGATCAGCTGCCGGTGGCGATCGCGTTCTCGAGCCAGTTCTCGTCGGTGAAGTCGAAGCGCTCCTGGCCGACCGCGATGAGCGGCGTGCCGTGGAAGCGGCCCTCCTCGTTCTGCAGGTGCGGGGTGGCGTCGGCGGTGATCAGCTCGTCGGCGACCGCGGCGGTGTGCTCGCCCTCGCGGACGCAGGTGGCGAAGGCCGGGTCCTCGACACCCAGTTCCTCGCCGAGGGCGATCATCTGGTCGTCGTTCCACACCGTGGAGCCGCTGTTGGGCTGCGCGCCGAAGAGGCTGGCGTGGAAGTCGACGAAGACGTCCTGGTCGGCGGCGCAGAGGGCCGCGTTCGCCGCGCGCATCGAGTAGCCCGGTGCCGCGTTGGACTCATTGAGCATCGGCAGCAGGTGGTAGTTGATCCGCACCGTCCCCTCGGACAGAGCGGTGTCGATCTGCTCGCCGTAGACCTCCTCGAACTGGGCGCACCCAGGGCAGAGGAAGTCCTCGTAGATGTCGACGGTGACGCCCGCGTCCGCCTGGCCGACCAGGACGGATCCACCGTCCCGTTCCACGGGGTGATCGGCCAGTCGCACGACCGGGACCGTGTCGGCCGCCTGCTCCTCCTCCCTGTTCTGGGTGAGCAGAACGCCGCCGATGACGGCCACGGCCACCACCACGATCACGACGACGCCGATCACCACGACGTTCTTGCCGCCGCCCTTGGCCGACTTCATCGCCTTGGCCGCCGCCGCCTGGGTCTGCTGCTGCCGGTACTTTCGAGCACTGCGCTCCGCGCCGCCCACGTCCACGTCCTTCCTGCAAGCTGCTGCGAGATCCGGCCACGCCCACCCTGCGGAGGATCGTCGCGAGCGCAAGCCCCGCGCCGCTCGACCGAGCGCGAGTCGAGACGACCCTTGTCGTCACGACAAGCGTCGACCACGCCCCGTGATGGTCCGGACAGGATCGCGAGCGTACTCAGCCAAACTGAAAGCAAGCTTAAGACGCCACGCCGTCTTCCCCGTTCAGGGCAGAGGCGACCCGAATGGGGTCACCGTGTGTGGTCAGGCGTCGGGCTGGCCCGGCTTGCCGCCGAGGCGCTCGCCGGTGGGCGGCTCGGGGGCGTCGAAGAGCGCGCCCGACTCCGGAGCCAGCTCGGTGGCCTTCCCCGACGCCGCAGGCTCGACTGTCGCCGCCGCGGTGGGCTTGGGCAGCGTCTCCGGCGCGGGCACCCAGAAGATCACGGCAAGCAACGTGATGAGCCCGGTCACCCCGAAGGCGGCGCCATAGGACACGGTGTCGGCCAGCACGCCCGCCACCAGCGGCCCGATGATCGCCCCGACGTCGGCGGCCATCTGGAAGCCGGCGAGCACGGGGCCGCCCTTGCCCCGGTTGCCGATGATGTCGGCCACCACGGCGCTCTGCGGCGGACTGAGCATGCCCGAGCCGACGCCCGCGATCAGCGACGCCGCCAGGAACATCTCCACGGAGCCGGTGAAGCCGAGCCAGATCGTGCCGCCGCCGGAGACGAGGAGACCCGCCAGCGCCAGCGGCTTACGGCCGATGCGGTCGGCGAGCCTCCCCGAGAAGAGCAGCGCGGCGGCGTTGCCCGCGGCGAAGACGGCCAGCGAGAAGCCCGCCATGCTCTCCCCGGTGCGCAGCACCTCGACCACGAACAGCGGGATCAGGGAGATCCGCACGCCGAACACGGCCCAGCCGTTGCCGAAGTTCGAGGCCAGCGCCGCGCGATACGTCTTGTGCCGCAGCGCGTCCCTGATCCGCATCGGCGCGGTCGGCGTCTCCTCGGTCTCGCGGTCGGCCTGCGTGGAGTTGCGCAGGAAGATCAGCGACACGAAGGCCGCCAACAGCACGGTCACCCCGTAGACCAGGAACGGAAGCCGGATCGAGATCTCGACCAGGCCGCCGCCGATCAACGGGCCGGTGATGTTGCCCAACAGGAAGGACGTCGCCCACAGGCCGGACGCCCGACCGCGCATCGCGGGCGGCGAGAGCCGGATGAGCATCGCGACCCCGGACACGGTGAACATGGTCGAGCCGATGCCCGCGAGCGAGCGGAAGAGCAGGAGCTGCCAGTACTCGGCCGCGAAACCGCAGACGGCGGTCGCGACCGCGACGATGACCAGACCCCAGAAGTAGACCCGCCGTTCACCGAGCCGGGTGACCAGCTTGCCACTCGCCGGGGCGAACACCAGCCGCATGAAGGCGAAGGCGCTGATGGTGAGGGAGACCGCCGTGACTCCGACGTCGAAGCTCGCCGCGAAGGTGGGCAGCGCCGGGGCGAGGATGCCGAAGCCCACCGCGATGATGAAGCCGCACGCGACGAGGATCCAGATCTCGAGGGGAAATCGGTCCCGGGTGCCTGGACTCCGGTTCGGCTGGTTGGTCGTCTGCTGATCCGTCCCGGCCGCCGATGGCACCTGTCTCCTCCTTAGTTTTTAGCAGGGCTAAGAATACCGGCGGGCACCCATGATTGGAAATTGATTCATGTACGACCGTGCAGGACCCGGCGCCCGGTTCGTCCCGATGGTCGCCCGTCGGGCGAAACGGCGCCGTTCTCGACCGTCTCCGAAGGCCGGCCCGGAGCACGCAGCCGGCTCGACGGTGACGTACCTCACGTTCCTGCTCCGCGTACCTCCCTCACTCGCGCCGCCGCGACACCGCCGTCATCGGGCGCCCTACCGATGGCCGGTATGGACCGGAGCCGGTCCGCGGCGCCTCCCCCTGCCACGCCTCGACCCGCGCGTCTCGACGCACCACGACCCGTCCCGGCCGCGCCCGCCCGCGGTCCAGCCCGTCGAGGCCGACCCACCGAGACCCTGCCACCCGACGTACTCATCAGGTCGTCACCCGAGAACCCGTCCGCGCTCCTCGGCCGGTTCGCCCAGGTGCTCCTTCCAGGCCCGCCCGAGCCGCCACGCTCCCCGCACTCGCACAGCGCGGTTCGCCGGCCGCCCGCCGCGGAGCGCGGCCTCCCGGACCATGACACTCCGGCCGAACCGTCCCACCCGGCGGCACCCCGATACGCGCCGCTCCCGACCGGCGACACCCACGCGCAGCCCGCATGCACGCCTTCGCCGTGCGGACGACGCCGCCTACCGTGGTCGCCATGAGATCAGGAGGCGGCGCACTCCCCGCCGAGCTGCCCGCGCTGCCCATCCGGGACGTGCTCGACACGGTGACGGGCACGCTCGCCGACCGGGGCGTCGCGGTGCTCAGCGCGCCGCCGGGCACCGGAAAGACCACCCTCGTGCCGCTCGCCCTCGCCGCCGCGGGCCTCCGCGTCCTGGTCGCCGAACCTCGGCGGCTGGCCACGCGGGCCGCCGCCGCGCGGATGGCCGGGCTGTGCGGGGACGCCGTCGGCCAGACGGTCGGCTACGCGGTGCGCGGGGATCGACGCCGCTCCGCCGCTACCCGTGTCGAGGTCGTGACCAGCGGGCTGCTGGTGCGCAGGCTCCAGTCCGATCCGGAGCTGCCCGGCGTCGACGTCGTGCTGCTCGACGAATGCCACGAACGGCATCTGGACGCCGATCTGGCGCTCGCGCTGCTGCTGGACGCCCGCGCGGGCCTGCGTCCTGATCTGCGGCTGCTGGCCGCCTCCGCCACCGTCGACACCGAACGGCTGGCCCGGCTGCTCGACGACGCGCCGGTGGTCCACGCGACGGCACGCACCTTCCCGGTCGAGACGTCCTATGTCCCGCCGGTCCGCCGCGAGCGGGTCGAGAACACCGTGGCCAGGGCGGTCCGCACCGCGCTCGCCGAGAACGACGGCGACGTGCTGGTCTTCCTCCCCGGTGCGGGCGAGATCCGCCGGGTGACCACGCTGCTCGACGGCCTCGGCGACGTGGACGTGCTGCCGCTGCACGGCAGGCTGAGCACCGAGCGGCAGGATCGCGCGCTGCGGGCGGGCACCCGACGCCGGGTCGTGCTGGCCACCGCCGTGGCCGAGTCGAGTCTGACGGTGCCCGGCGTCCGGGTGGTGGTCGACTCCGGGCTGGCGAGGACGTCGCGCACCGACCATCGGCGCGGACTGGCGGGCCTGGTCACCGGCCGTGTGTCGGCCGCCGTCGCCGACCAGCGGGCAGGCCGGGCGGGCAGGCAGGGCCCCGGCCGGGTGTATCGCTGTTGGCCGGAGCACGAGCACTCGACGCTGCCGCGTCATCCCGAACCCGAGATCCGCACGGCCGACCTCACCCGGCTGGCCCTCGAACTCGCCTGCTGGGGCACTCCGGACGGCGCCGCCCTGCGGTGGTGGGACGCGCCGCCCTCGGGCCCGCTGGCGGCGGGCCGCGAGGTGTTGACGGCGATCGGCGCGCTCGACGCCGGCGGGACGGTGACCGCGCGCGGCGGCCGGTTCGCCGAACTCGGCCTGCATCCTCGGTTGGCACGGGCGCTCTGGGACGGCGCGGCACTCGTCGGGGCCGACACCGCCGCGGAGATCGTGGCACTGCTCGACGAGGAGCAGTCGGGCACGCCGGATCTGCTGGAGGCCTGGCGGAACTCGCAGGTCGCGGGGGACGGCTCGGCCCGGCTGCGGCGGGAGACGGCGCGGCTGGCGCGGCTCGCGGCGGGGGCCGTCCGCGCCGATCGAAGTCCGCGCGGCAGCACGGCGGGGGCGACCGAGACGGCGGGCACGGCGGGGCCGACAGCCGTGCCGGGCGCGTCCGCCACGCGGTCGACGACGAACGGACGCGACGTCGCCGCACGCCGTGCCGGCGACGACCACGAGACCGCCCGACACCAGACCGGTCGGCCGTCGGACGTGCGAGGAGGACGCCCGTCCTCGGAGGCGACACGGACGGACTCGCCCTCGGACGCCGGCCGCGCGGGCTCGGCCTCGGGCACCGCGCGGGCCGAGGCCGCCGCGCTCGTCGTGGGGCTGGCCTATCCGGAGCGGCTGGCGCGTCGACGCGGCACGACCGGCGCCACCTACCTGATGGCGGGCGGCACCGCCGTGGAGCTGCCTGCGGGCAGTGCGCTGAGCGGGGCCGCCTGGCTCGCGGTCGCGGTCGCCGACCGCTCCCCCGGACGGCCGCACGCCACCGTCCGGCTCGCCGCCCGCACCGACGCCGAGCTGGCCGCCGCCGCCGCACCCGCCCTGCTGGCGGAGGCCGAGGAGGTCGGCTGGGTGAACGGCGAGGTGCGGGCTCGGCGGGTTCGCCGCCTCGGCGCGATCGTGTTGAGCGAACGCGATCTCGTCGCTCCGGACCCGACGGCGCTGCGTGAGGCGGTGTTCGCAGGCCTGCGGAAGGAGGGCCTGAGTCTCCTACGTTGGAGCCCGGCCGCGGTCGCGCTCCGCGAACGGCTGGCGTTCCTGCACCATGCCGTGGGCGATCCGTGGCCCGCGATGAGTGACGAGGAGCTGTCGGCGAACCTGGACGACTGGCTGGGACCCGACCTGACGCGGGTCCGCCGCCGCGCGGATCTGAGTCGGGTGGACGCGGGCCACGCCCTGCGTCGGATCATCCCGTGGCAGGTCGCGGGCCGGTTGGACGAGCTGGCGCCCGAACGCATCGAGGTGCCGTCCGGTTCCCGGGTCCGCGTCGACTACCGGGGCGAGCGGCCGGTGCTGCCGGTGAAGGTGCAGGAGGCCTTCGGCTGGACGGAGACTCCCCGTGTCGCGGGCGGCCGAGTGCCGGTGCTGCTGCATCTGCTGTCGCCCGCGGGCAGGCCCACGGCCGTCACCGACGACCTGGCGTCGTTCTGGGCCACTGGATATCCGCAGGTCCGTGCCGAGCTGCGCGGGCGATACCCCCGGCATCCCTGGCCGGACGATCCCACCACGGCCGCACCCACCCGCCGCGTGCGGCCACGCTGAGGACCAGCGGGGTCGCCGTGGCGCCCGGCCGCGAGGTCGGCGGCTTCTCCTCCGGTGGGCGCTGCTCCGGTCGCCCCCCCCCGTCACGGTCGGTTCTGTCGCAGTCGGCTCCCGGTCGCCCCCGCCCCGGTCGCACCCGCTCGGCCGGCCCCGCCCCGAGCGGCGTCCTCCCGACCGCGACACGGCGAGGACCGGGTCGGTCGCGGCGGCGCCGAAGCCTTCCGAAGTCGACGGCCCTTGTGGAGTCGACGGCCCGCACGGAGACGACGGCCGGCCCGCATGCCGAGGCGCGAAAACTCACACGACTCGTGCGGCCTCGCGGCAGGCTCACATCGGTGTGGCGGCGGCCCGGAACGGATCGGCGAGAGGACGACGCACCGATCACGCCCCGTACGGGCACGGCCACGGCGTACCGCGGGCGACCGAGCCTGCGGAGACACGTGATCAGCCCTGACCCGGCCCGCCGCGCCTTCCGGCGTCCGGGCACCGCCGCAGGCCCACCCGGCCCCGGGCTCCGTCGCGTCGCCGAACATCCCGGCGCCGTGACGCCTTCACCGTCACCGCGCCCGGGCGAGACGCGAACGGCCGGGACCCCGCGCGGGCCCCGGCCGTCGAATGGTCTCCGACGCGGATCAGCCGATCGAGGTGATCCGGCCCTCACCGCCCACGGGGTACTGCTCGGCGCTGATCACGCCGGCGAGCCCGTCCTGGAGATACTCGTTGAGTGCCTGCTGATAGGTCTTGCCGACCGGGGTGAAGTCGAGGCCACCCAGCGGGTATCCGTCGCCGCCCCGCGCCGAGAAGTCGTTGGAGGCGACGGCGATCGGGTCGCCTTCAAGGACCTCGCCATCCTCGACCAGCACGGTCCCGTCGTCCAGCACGACGTTGCGCACGCGCTCGCCCGGCGTCAGGATCTCACCGGTGTTGGCGTCGATCTCCTGCGCGACGGCGGCCACGTCGTACTCGAAGCGCAGGCCCGCGACCTGGATGAACTGCCCTGCCGCACCGGGGGCTCCGGAGACGCCCCGCTCCAGCAGCTGCCGCAGGGTGTCGCGGGGAACCTCCGGGAGCACGGACACGAAGTTCGCGAACGGCGCGATGTCGTAGGTGTTCAGCTCGCTGATCGCCCCCGCCGGGATGGTGGAGTCGTTGCGGATGCCGCCGCCGTTCTGGATGCCGACCTGCGGGACCGGCACCCCGAACTCCTCGGCCTGTCCGCTCGCGGACCACACCATGGCGTCGGCGAGCAGGTTGCCCAGGTTGGTCTCACGGGTGCGCACGGCGTCGCGGACGCCGTCGAGCGGAACCTCGCTCTGGGCGACGACGGTGTCGGCGAGCCCGGCGATGTACTCCTGGACCGGCTCCTCCACGGTGCGCTGCACGCGGCGGTCCGGTCGGACCGCGTCGTCGCCCACGCCGGAGACTCGGACCGGCTGCGACTTCGCGTCGTCGTAGCCGAGCAGGTTGCCCCGCCGGTCGAAGTGCAGGACCACCCGGCCGATGTACTTGTAGTTGCCGGTGGTGGTCACCACCGGCACGTCGCGACCGTCGCGGTCCTGCGCCACCAGCGGGAAGCCGCGTTCGGCCTGGTCACCGGGGATCAGCTCGACGTCGGGGTCGGCGAGGATCTCGCCGCCGCCCGCGCCGACGACCACGTCCACGCCGGACAGCTCGGGCACCAGGGCCAGCTCGTTGTCGATGTCCTGGAGGTGCGAGATCAGCACGACCTGCTTGACCCCGCGCCGCTCGAAGCCCGCGGCGAGGCCGTTGGCGATGCCCGCGAGGTCGTCCGACACCTCGACGTCGCGGGGGCTGGAGAGCGCGGGGAGATCGGGCGTGGTGAGCCCGATGATCCCGATCGGCTTGCCTGCCTGCCAGGACACGTGGCTGGACACCAGCGTGCCGTCACGGGTGTAGCCGGTGAGCGACGGCTCGCCGGAGACGTCCAGGTTCGAGCCGACGAACTTGGTGCCGCCCCGGAAGCTGCTCATGAAGTCGGCCAGGACCTCGGGGCCGAAGTCGAACTCGTGGTTGCCGATGGCGGTGGCGTCGAAGCGCATCGCCTTGAAGGCCAGGGCGTCGTAGTAGGGAGCGCCCTTGTCGATGCTGGCCGCGAACTCCGGGCCGGGCAGGAAGTTGTCGCCGCCGGAGACGACCAGGGCGCCCCGGTGGAAGGCCGTGCCCGCGTCGGGCCTGCCGATGACGGCCTCCCGCCGGAGCTGGTTCATCAGCGTGGTGGTCCTGGCGACGCCGCCGAAGGCACGCTCCTCGTCGGGGCTGATCGTCCCGTCGCCGTCGATGTCGGCGTCCACGCCGAGGAGCTGGGACTCGCCGTCGTTGGTGAACAGCACGGTGAGGGTGTACGCGGGGCGGTCGCCCCACCAGTCGGCGGCGGCCGGGGCCGCGAGGCCCGCCATCATCAGCGTGGCCAGCGATGCGGTGAGCAGGGCTCTACCGGCGCGCTTGCGAACAGGGCGTAGGGCGTGCACAGCACTCCTTCATGATCTTTTTTCGGCGGCGGCGCGGCGTCGCCCGCCCGGCAGGGCAGGGTGAGGAGCCGGCCGCGAGACACGGTCGTGAAAGAGGTGAGGACGGTGTCCGGTCGAATACTGAACCACGGCGCTCCGGAACTCCAGGAGGACCGGAGGATTCGTTCCGGGCGTCGCACCTGATCACCGGCATCCCCTCGTGTGTTCGGCCGTCGACGCGCGGCGACGGCTGTCGTCCGATGACGGCGGCTCGGTCAGGCCGCGTTCCGACGGCGTCCCAGCAGCCACAGGCCCGCGCCCGCGCTGAGCAGGAGCAGGCCGCCGAGGAGCAGTCCCCTGCCGTCGACGCCGGTGTCGGCCAGCCCGTCGGGCGCCGCGACGTCGCCGTCGTTGTCGGTGCCGCCGTCCGGGCCGGTGGGCGCCGTGGTGTCCGGGATCGCGGGAGTGGATTCGCCGGGGGGCACGGTCGGCCGCGGCGCACTGCTTTCCGTCGGCTCGCCGGGTTCGGTCGGCCCGCCCGGCCCGTCACCGCCGTCGATGCGGAAGAGCGTGGTGGTGCCCGAGACCTCGTTGGCGACGGCCAGCAGCGGCGTGTCCGGCAGCGGGCTGTCCTCTGCCGCGATGAAGGTGAGACCCTCGGCCCCCAAATCGCCCGCCCGTCGCCAGTCCTCGGACTCGGGGTCCACGGAGAAATCGCGATTGTTGACATACCGCACGAACTCCGCCGAGGCGGGCTCGGTGACGTCGTAGACCATCACGCCGCCGATGCGCTCCAGGCCGATGAAGGCGTAGGTGCGGTCGTGGACGGTGCCGACGGTCACGCCCTCCGGCTCGGGTCCCTTGTCGTCGCTGCGGTTGTCGAAGGTGTTCTCGGTGTGGTTGCTGTTGAACATCTCCGGGTATCGCTCGGCGGTGATGCGCTCGAAGTCGGCGCCGGAGTCGAAGACCTGCTCGCCATCGGTCGTCCAGATCGAGAAGGACCGCCCGCCGAAGGAGTACAGCTCCTCGTAGCAGGGCTCGTCGCCCTCGCGCAGCCCGTCGGCGGCGGTGACGTTGAGCCTGCCGAGGTTCTCCTCGGCGACCAGTTCCTCGACGCCGCCGGGAAAGTCCGCGAAGGCGTCCTCGCATAACGGCGCGACCTCGTCCACGAGGTCCGCCACGCGGTACTCCTCGCCGTAGCCCGCCCAGTCGCGGGAGTCGCCCTCGTTGGCCGTGACGAGGTAGGTCGCCCCGTCCGCCTCGTACGCGGCCATGCCGTCGGGCTGGTAGACGCCCTTGATCGGCCAGGATTCGATGGCGATCGCGCCGTCGCGATTGGAGACGTCGAGTTCGGCGCCCGGCAGGGAGTGATCCTTGAAGCCGAGCGGCAGGATGTCGGTGACCTCGGCGGCGGCGATGTCGACGACGGCGACGGCGTTGGCCTCCTGGAGTGCGACGTAGGCGGTGGCGCCCGTCGCGTCGACGGCGACGTACTCCGGTTCGAGGTTCTCCGAGACCCGGCGCTGCGGGTCGGTCGTCGGCCCGAACACGCGGACGTCCGCGGGCAGTTCCCGGCCGCCGTCGGGGTCCCAGGCGCGGAAGTCGGCGGTGCGCACGTCGTCCTGCGTCAGCTCGCCGATCACACCGGCCACGTCGACGACCGACACCGAGCCCTCCGGGTCGACGGAGTAGTCCTCGGCGGGTTCGCCCTCGTTGGCGACGAGCAGGGTGTCGCCGTCGGGGGTGAAGGTGAGCATGTCCGGCAGCGAACCGACCCGTACCGCGTCGCGCGGCTCACCGTCGACGTAGAAGACCACCCAGCCCGCGTCGGTCTTCGGGTCGGCCTCCACCGCGACCGCGACGAGTCCGTCCGCTCGCACGTCGACCGAGTTGACCACGGCACCGTCGCCGACGGCGGACCCGTCCGCGGCCGGGACGCCGACGGTCTCCAGGCTCGACACGAGCGTCGGCGTCGTCGGGTCGGCGATGTCCAGCACGTCGATGCGGGCCGCCGCCGCGTTGACCACGAAGAGCTGCTGCCGTCCCGGGTCATGGGCGACGATCTCGGCGGCGCTGGCGTCGTACACGCCGCTCGCGTGGGTGCCGAGCACCGAAAGGGACAGCGGACCCGGCCCGTGGCCGTCGAGCCGGTCGGGCTGTGCGAGGGCGGGCGGTGCGGCGAGCAGTGCGAGGGTCGTCGCAGCCAGTGCCGTGACGGAGAGACGTCGCATCAGGGGACTCCAGGTTCGATGGGCCCGTCCATCACAGTGCAGCCATATGAGGCTCACGTGGAACACACATGTCCCGACGGTGTGACCTGTCCGTCGCACAGGTGAACAGCGCTGATCAGGGGCTCGCGGGTGACGGCCCGCGCCGGTCCGATCCCGGCGCGCGAACACCCTCGGCCGGTCCGATCCCGGCGCGCGAACACCCATCCGCTCAGCCCGGACACCGCCCGAACACCGGCCGAGTCGGAAGCACTCATGACCCGGCAGGCCCGAGCCCGAGGTGCGGACGACCCGAGCCGATCCATCCGCCCGGCGTCCGACACCCGACCCTCGACGGCCCGGCGGGCCCGGACGGGCCGTGCTCCCGGCGGTCCGCGCAGGCGGGCCGTTCGCGAGCCGGAGCCCGCCGACGCCGCCGGCCGTGTCGACCCGTTCGCGCGACTGACTTCCCGAGAGCGGGAGGTGCTGGATCACGAAGCACACGGCCGGATCGACGGGCTGATCGTCCGCATGATGCCCGTGGCGCGCGGCGCGGTGGAGGAGCACGTCGACGCGGCCGCCTGCAGGCTCGGCCTGGCCGAGGTCGCGGGATACGACCGTCGGTCCTGGCGATGCCGCGGCATCCGGGGCTCATGACGCCGACGAAGGGTCAGCGCTCGCGGTAGCGCTCGATGGTCTGAGTAGTGTCCTCGGCGACGATGATCTGCGTCCGCTCGGGGTCGGCGGGCTCCTCGGTGGCGGGGTCGATGCCCTGGGCCTTGAGTCTGCGGTTCTTCCGGACCCGCAGCACCACGAACACGACGACGGCCACGAGGACGGCGACGACCACGGCGCGGGAGAACACGCCCGCGTACTCGTCGACGATGTGCCAGTTCTCTCCCAGCTGATAACCGGCCACGACGAAGATCGTGTTCCAGATCAGGCTGCCGAGCGTGGTGAAGAGGACGAAGGTCACGATGGACATTCGCTCCACACCCGCGGGTATCGAGATGAAGCTGCGGAAGATCGGGACCATCCGGCCGAAGAACACGGCCTTGACTCCGTGCTTGATGAACCACGCCTCGGTCTTGTCGATGTCGTCCATCTTGACCAGCGGCAGCCTGGCGGCGATGGCCCTGGTGCGTTCCCGGCCGAGCAGCGCGCCGACGTAGTAGAGGACGATCGCGCCGACGACGGAGCCGGCCGTGGTCCAGATGAGCGCGCTCGCCAGGCTCATGTCACCCTGGCTGGCGGTGAATCCCGCCAGCGGCAGGATCACCTCACTGGGCAGCGGCGGGAAGAGGTTCTCCAGGGCGATGGCCAGTCCGGCACCCGGTCCGCCCAAGGTCTCCATCAGGCCGATGGCCCAGCCCGCGAGGCCTCCCGGCGGCTCCGATCCGGACTCCGCCGCCAGGTGAATGAGATTCATGCATGACTCCCTTGACTCATGCTGGAAATGCTCGGAGATCGACCGGCCGAGAAACATGAAAGCCACCATCGTCTTACCGAGACCACACCGCAGCGCCAGCCCTGAGGTTTCCCCAGACTACGCGGACACACCGGGTGATTCGGAGGCCTGTTCGGCTCTGAACACCGATTTCACGTGGCGAGATCGGCGCCGATGTGCGCGGCGGGAGAATGGCGCGAATGCAAGGTCGTATCGCCGAGTCCCGACACGAAAGGGCGCCGAGGAGATGGGCGCGAGACGCCGATCCCGCGGCACACGACGGGCCGCCCCGACTACCGCTCGACGGCGTCCGAGAGCCTGTCGTGGCGCGCGGCGCCCCGTCGCCGACCCGCGCGCCCACGGCAGCGGCCGCCGGCCGGCCGCGCCGACCACCAGGCGCCCGCGGTCAGACGCCCTCCGCCCACCACCATTAATATGCCTATGCGGGTATATTCCCAGCATGGCAACCGCCTTCGAAGTGCTCGCCGAGCCCCGCCGGAGGGAGATCCTGGACATCCTCCGAGCGGGCGAACGCCCGGTGGGCGAGCTCGTCTCCCGCCTCGCTCTCAGTCAGCCCGCCGTCTCCAAGCACCTCAGGGTGCTGCGGGAGGCGGGGCTGGTCGAGGTCCGTCACGATGCGCAGCGTCGCTGGTATCGGCTGTGTCCCGAACCGCTGGCGGAGATCGACAGCTGGCTGGCGCCGTATCGAAGGTTCTGGAGCGAGCGTCTCGACGCACTGGAACGACGACTCGAGGAGATGCCGGACGACCCGCCCACCTCCGGGGCCTGACCCGACGCCGCCCGCGCACGACTCGTCTTCGGCCCGGCCCACCCGAGCAACCGCATGAGCCTGCGGCCGAGCGATCAGAGGAGGAATCCCGATGGACCCGACCGAGCCCACGCTGCACACCGTCGACGGCCGCCCTCAGCTGCGGCTGCGCCGCGAACTGGCCCATCCGCCGGCGAAGGTGTGGCGGGCGATCACCGATCCCGCCGAGCTGGTGCACTGGTTCCCGGCCGCCGTGCGAACCGAGCTGCGGGCAGGCGCGCCGATGCACTTCGTCTTCGACGGTGGCGAACTCGTCGACACCGACGGCGAGATCCTGGAGATCGACCCGCCTAGGGTCTTCGTCTACCGCTGGGGACAGGAGGTGCTGCGCTGGGAGATCGTGCCCGCCGAGCACGGATGCGTCCTGGACTTCAGCCACACCTTCACCGGCCCGGACGCCTGGGGCGACCGGCTCGCCGCCCCGCGCCACGCCGCAGGCTGGATGGACTGCCTGGACGCGCTCGACGACCGGCTCGACGGCCGCCCCACCCCAGCGTCCGGGCCTGCCGACGGCGGGTGGTTCGACCGCTGCGAGCGGTACACCGAGGCGTTCGGCGTCGCCGAAGGCCTCGTCGACGAGACGCCCGAGGGATTCCGGCTGCGCGTCGCACGCGACCTCGTCCAGTCCGCCGAGGAGATCTGGGCCGTGCTCGGTTCCGATGAGGAGACGACTCCACCGGACGCCGCAGCCTCGGCGGGCCGGGCCGAGGACGCCGAGAACCGGGACGCCGACGGCGACGCGACGCCCACGACGGCACCGAGCGGCTCCCCCGCCGTGGGCGCGGCTCCCCCGCTGCGCTTCACCAACGGCTTCGTGCCTGCGGGCCCGGTCGTCGCCGTCGAACCCGCCAGGGTTCTGGAGTACCGCTGGGAACACGATGGAGCGCCTGCGGGGGTGCTCCGCTGGGAGTTCCACGCCCACGACTACGGCTGCGCGATCCAGATCGTGCAGACGGTCCCCGCCGCGCTGGCCGACAGCCGGGCAGACGCGCTGGCGGCCTGGCAGACCCACCTGGAGGTGCTGGCACGGACGCTACACGGCAGGCCGCAATGCTGGCCGTTCGACCGCACCGAGGAGTTGCGGCGCCGGTATGAGGCGCGGCTGAGCTGAGCGGTCGGGCCGGGCGTCTACCGACGGGCGGACGGGCCGGACGCGTTCGGCGAGCGGACGCCGACGGCCTCGATCCGGCCGCCCCCGCGTTCAGCGTCGGAACCGCCGTTCGGCGGCAGCCGGCGTGAGAAACGAACGACCCGCTCGCCCGGCGGGCATCCGCCCGCGCACGCTCGGCGACGGATCCCCGCCGTGCTCGACCGTCACACTCTTCGACCCCGTCTCGTCCTTCTCCTGTCGACCATGAACCGCGAGAAGAGGGAGTCGACGTGACGAGAGAGATCACCGTCGTCGGAGGCGGGCTGGCCGGCCTGGTCGCGGCGATCACCTGTGCGGAGGCGGGCGCCGCCGTCACCCTGCACGAGGCACACGCCCGGCTCGGCGGACGGGCCCGCGCCACCGAGGGACCGTATGTCGCCCACGACGGCGCCCACGTCTTCTACGCCGACGGGCCGCACTGGACGTGGCTGACCGAGCGAGGACTGACCGGCAGGCTCGGCAGGCCGCCCGCGCGGGCTCTCCTGCACGCGGGCTTCCGCTCCGGCGGACGCATCCGCCGCAGCCTGCCCGCAGGCTTCCTCCGGATGGTGCTGCATCGACGGCGGCCCGCGCCGGTCGATCGTGACTTCCACAGCTGGGCGAGCGAGCGTTACGGCGAGCGGGCCGCGCTGGCCGCCGCGAACGCGATCAGCGTGGCCACCTACGACGCGAACACCGGGCGACTCTCGGCGGCCTTCGTCTGGGGTCTGCTGCACCGGGTGTTCGCGCCCGCCCCGCCCGCCGTGCGCTGGGTCGTCGGCGGCTGGCAGGCCGTCGTCGACCGGCTCGCCGAGCGCGCCCGAGCCCTCGGCGTCCGTGTCGAACTCGGCTCCCGCGTCACCGAGATCGGCGCCGCACCGACCATCGTGGCCACGGAACTGGCCTCGGCACGAATCCTGCTCCGCGACGAGTCTCTGCACTGGGAGAGCGGACACTGCGAGATGCTGGACCTCGCGGTGCGCGAAGACCGACGCAGCGATCACTTCCTCGTCTTCGACCTGGATGAGGGCGGCTTCCACGAGTCCTACTCCATGCAGGACCCGACGGTGGCCCCGGCAGGCGAGTCGCTGTTTCAGCTGGACATGCCCGTGCGGTCCGGGGAGTCGAAGGCCGAGGCGCAGCGCAGACTGGGAAGGCTCGCCGATCTCGCCGTGCCGGGATGGCGGGAACGGACGGTCTGGAAGCGCACCGCCACGGCCCGGGGACGATCCGGCGCGCTCGACCTGCCCGGACGCACCTGGCGGGACCGGCCCGCGATCGATCGGGGCGGCGACGTGTTCCTCGCAGGCGACATGGTGGCCGCGCCGGGGATGCGCGGCGAGATCGCGATGAACAGCGCCGTCACCGCCGCGCGGGCGGCGCTGGCGGCCGTGGGGCCGGCCCGCGAAGCCCGCTGAGCCGCCGGGACCGACGTCCGGATCGACGTCGTGACGCGGCGATCCGGACGCCCGGCGGGGCACCCGCGCGATGCCGTCACGCCGGCAGGCGAGCCGTGGGCGGGCTGTGCGAGCAGACGAGCCGTGGAGGAGGCACGCGAACGCTCCGACAGACGGGACGCGCGTCCCAGCGAGCGAGCTCAGCGTGCGGCGAGCCGCAGGACGGTCTCCAACTGAGCCGAGGCGATCTCGACGTCCGCCTCCGGGAACAGCCCGATGCTGCGGACGCCCGCGTCCTCCAACGCCTCGACGTGTGCCACCGCGTCGTCGAACGTGCCCACCGGACCGAGTTCGCGCCACCAGTCCGGCGGCATCGTGACCAGGGCGTCGACGCCGTCCCGCGTGAAGAGATCGTGCAGATCCTGGAAGAAGGGCAGCACGGTGAGCCCGGGAGAGGGATCGGCCAGCTGCGTAGCGAGCCATGGCGCCATCCGCCGATAGGCGGTGGCCCGGTCCGCCTCGACACACAGGAAGGAGAACGCGACGACATGGAAGTCCGCCGGGCTCCCGGCCTGCTCGACGGCCGCCCGGACATAGGACGGGCTCGTGGGCTCGGCGAGCACCACCCCGCCCGCGGCACGCCCCGCGACGGCCAACGACTTCGGACCACGCACCCCGGCCAACAGCGGCGGCGGCGGGACGGGCGGCTGGTCGAGCGCGACCCGATCGAGCCGCACATAGCGGCCGTCGACGGTGACCTCCTCCCCCGCGAGCAGCCGATTCACGGCGCTGAGGACCTCCTCCAGCGCGGTCAGCGGCGAGGCGGGCCGCACGCCCATCTGACGCATCCAGGACTGGACGCCGTGCCCGATGCCGGGCAGCACCCGACCAGGGGCGAGCCCGCAGAGGGTGGCGATCTCCATCGCGGTGATCGCGGGGTTCCGGGCGACCGCGGGCAGGATGCCGATGCCCACCTTCAGTCGTTCGGTGACGGTCAGGGCCGCGGCGGCGAGGCTGACCCCGGCGGTGTAGAAGCAGTCCTCGATCAACCAGAGCTGGTCGGCGCCGCCCTCCTCCAGCCTGCGAGCGAACTCGGTGACCTTCGACGGTGCGAAGGTCCGGTGGAAGCACATTCCGATGTCGGCACGGCGCGTACTCATGATCTCACCCTAGTCGGGCCGGTGAGGCGGCTCGAATTCTCGCGCGATGCCGCCTGCCGTCACATCGTTCCGACGCCGTCCGGAGTCCGGGATACGACTGTCCGATCCGACACCGCGGCCTGGGGCGTGCGACAGGGCCTGGTCCTTCAGCACCACCATCCGATTCGGAGATCACATCAGACGCTCCACATACCGATCCCGAACAGCGGCGACGGCGGCTCCGAACCGACCGTAGAGTTCCATCTCGGAGTCCAGGGCCGCCAATGCCTCACCGATCCTCCGCTGCTCGGGCAACGGCGGCAGCACGACCGGCATCCGACTCAGCAGGCCGGTGCTGATGTTCTTGATCACCGAGCCTGTGGCGTTGCGTTCGAGCCAGGTCGCCGCCTCGGGTCCGCTCAAGTACTGGGTGAGGTAACCCGCGTCGAACAGTCGGGGGCCGGGTTTATGCCGAATCCGCATACATCCCGGCCCGAGCAGCCAGCCCTCCTGCACTGCTCCGACCCGTCCGTAACGGCCGAGATCACCAGTGCGCGTACAGACGATGTCGTCCTCGAGAAGTCGGTACCGAGCCATTGTCTCGGCAGTCTTCTCCGAGACCCGATGTTGATCGGCGACGACGAGACGGCGATGCCGAATGGTGCGGGGGAGCACGACGGGGACGAACCCCGAGCCGTCGGCACCTCGGTTCCGGAGTGTGCCCAGGCCTGCGAGCAGCTCAGCGATATCGCCCAGTCGCACTTCCCGTCGACCGCGGACGACGGCCCCCTGCGGACTCGCTCGATCCAGGACATCGCTGAGTGCGCGTTCCCGCGTTCGTCGGACCGCTCGCGCCTCGGCGTCGAGCCTGCTGAGCAGATCACGCAACCGCTGTGTCTCACCTGCGCGATCTCGAGTTTCCGTGTCCCGCTGTGCGGCCTGCCGCACGCCTCGCCGCCGGGAAATCGGCGTGCCGCCTACGCCAATTGCTGACGGTCGTCAGTCCGACATCGATGCGCTCGGCCAGTTCGGTCGCGGTGATCCGCCGGTCGTCGGACCCGGTCACCTCACCCGAGGTCTCGACTACCGTCATCGCTGCTGCTCACGTCCGCAGAGCACCTCGTCGACCCTGTCCACCACAGCGAGCAACGTAACCATCCTCGGCGAGATGTATCCGAGCACCCGCTTGATCTTCATGTGGTCGGCTCGGAGATCGCGATAAAAGACGGGCTCATGGTGCATGATCCGATTTCGAAGCAGACGGACCGTGGTCAGATTGTCGTGCAAGACCTTCCGCTTGCCCTGATAGTGCGGAAACGCCCTGTGCAGCGCGGGCACCCACAGGGTGCGGTCGTACGACTGGCCCCTGCTGATCAGGGACACCCAGAAGCCGAGAGACAACTCCGCCACGACGGAATCGGTCGGGTGTCGGGGCCTGTCCTTCGAGTGACCTTCTCTTGGGCTGCGGCAAGGATGCGTCGGCCGTCCGCAGTCAGTGGGATGACCGTCCACCAGTCGGACCGACCGGACAACTCACATAATCGATCGTGCAGTGCGTTTCGCAGGGCCACCTCCAGGCAGTGCAACGAGGGGTAGAAGGCCTCCGAGACCCGCACGTTCCACCAGTAGAGGCGAAGGGCCGCCGCCTCGTCTCCACCTGCTGCGGCGAGGTACGGTGCGAACCGCGCCTCGGAGAGGACGACCCGGACCCAGTCCGGGAAATCAGCAGGCATGACTGCTCCTGGGGACGAACGAACGTGGCTTCCGTGGTACCGTCGAGGGGTACGCCCCGGGTACGCCTCTGCTTCGGCATGCCACCCGGGGCACAGTCATCTCTGCCGTGGATCGATCGCACTGCGGCTCATCGCAGCGCGCCGGCTGATCACCCTGAGGTCTCCTTGATCGAAGGGGAGGAGACCGCCTAGGTGGAGTGCAAGTATCGCCGTACGCAAAAGTGTGAACTCCGTGGCCGTCGGGTTCGAGTGTAACGCTGTCGACTTCCCGGCTTCACGATGTCTAGCTGCATCTTCAGTTGCCGTAGCGCGATCCAAACCACCTCTGATCCGCACGCAAGCTCTAGGAAAAATAAAAAGTGTGAAGTATCAGACCGCCGCACCGTGACCCCGCGCCGCACCAGGCACAGTCCGGTACTCCGCAAGCCCGAGGGTCCTTGCAGCCGTCATCGCCACGCCCGAACGAACGCAACCGGGCTGCCACCACTGCTCCGGACCGCAGGCCAACCCGATGTCGGAATTCCGGAAGCCCTCATCACCACAGACGCCGATCCAGGCAGGCGGCAGCCGAGAGTCGACTGACCTTCACGATATGGCCGGTGAGCCCATCGCCCGCGCACGGACGCTCCCTTGAGAGTACGAGTGCCTCATCGCCGAGCCATCCTCGTCGTCGAGCGACACGGGGGCCGGTGTCGAGGGCGGCTCGCCTCTCGATGGACTCGTCCTTCTTCGCCGAGCACTCGAGGCCCGCGGAGCACGGAGGCCGTGCGAACGCAGAAGGCTCGCGCTCATGGAACGAGCGCGAGCCTTCTCCCACATACGTGGAGGTGCCGGGAATCGAACCCGGGTCCTCCGTCGCCTCATCAGGACTTCTCCGTGCGCAGTCCGTCTTGTCTCTACTCGGCTCCACCGGTCTCACGGACAAGCCGGTGTGACGAGCCCAGCCGCTGTAAGTGTCCTACCAGGCCCCGCGGCCAAACCTGGTAGTTGAGCCTCCTAGCTGATGCCGGGGTCCGGGACGGAGGCGTTCCCGGTCCGACAGAGTAATTCCTCGCTCAGGCAGCGAGGGCGTACTCGGCGCGACTCTTGTTGTCGGCGCTTATTGATGTGCGGCGACGCTCAAGGTGGTCTCCCGCCTGCACCTGCACGCTTCTCCTGACTCAACGTCCGAAGTCGAAACCGTTCACCCCCTTGGTGGTTACTGCACACAGCATAACGCCTCGACGGGCAGCGATCATTCCCATTAACAGCAGAACGTCCTGACCAGGAGTTTTCGTCTCCCGTACGGTGCTCGACGGGCGCCGGAGCCGTCCGTCGACGAGCCGACGAGCCAACCCCGCGGGCGGGCGGAGCATCCGAGCCACGCGAATCCGGACACCCAGCGTCAGCGACCTGGTCGCAGTCGTCGACGGTGGGTCACCGAGTGACGACGGACCGGCCGTGGCGGCCGGGAGCCGGCGTGAGCGGGGCTGGCGCGGTCGAGGGCAGGCGCGAGCGGACGCCCACGACCACCACCCGGTCCGGAGGCGACGACGCCTCCGGTCAGCGGCGTCCCCGCTTCAGGGCCCGACCGTAGGCCCTGGCGATCTCCCGGTCGGCGTCCCGCCGGGCGATGTCCTGCCGCTTGTCATGGGCCTTCTTGCCCTTGGCCAGCGCCAGTTCGACCTTCACCTTGCCGTCCTGGAAGTACATCGACAGCGGCACGAGGCTCAGGCCGCTCTCCCTCGTCTTGCCGATGAGCCGCAGGATCTCCCCCTTGTGCAGCAGGAGCTTGCGGGCCCGCCGAGGCTCGTGGTTCGTCCACGTGCCCAGCTCGTACTCGCCGATGTGCAGACCCCGCAGCCAGACCTCGCCGTCGTCGACCGTGGCGAACGCGTCCGCGAGCGAGGCCCGCCCCGCCCGCAGCGACTTCACCTCGGTGCCGACCAGCACCACACCCGCCTCATAGGTGTCCTGGACCTGGAAGTCGTGTCGGGCCTTGCGGTTCGACACGATCACCTTGCGTCCTTGTTCCCTGGCCATGTCGACGACTCTAACCCGCTCGGCAACGGCTTTTGCGGCGACGCCCGAGCATGCGCGGCTCCGTCGTGCGGTGGGTGGAAGTCGGTGACCGCCGAGTCGTGAGAACACTCCTGGGACACGCTGTGAGCTGTGGGAAGACGATCGTACGAACGACTCCGCACCGTGCCGGGCGGCCGCTGCGACTAAGACCGGCCCGCGCGATGCACGCGTCTCGGTGCGGTTCCGCCCCGGCCGAGGTCGGGTGCGACCTGACGACGCCGTCGAGGCTGACTGAACGGGAGACGACCCGCCGCGAGCCGACTAGGTCCGGACGTAGAGCCGCAGCGTGACGTAACCGGTCACGGCCGAGATCACCACCGCGACGCCGAGCAGGATCGGCGAGACGAGCAGCACGTCGGCCATGCCGAGTCTCGGGATGATGCTCGCCTCGATCGGCCCCTGAAGCACTCGGTCGAGGAAGGTGAACTTCGCGACGATCACTCCGCCGATGGCCAGCAGCGAACCGATCACACCGGCGACCACGGCCTCGATCAGGAAGGGCAGCTGTGTGTACCACCGACTCGCGCCGACCAGCCGCATGATGCCCACCTCGGTACGTCGGGTGAACGCCGAGAGCTGGATGGTGTTGGAGATCAGCAGCAGCGCGGCCACGGCCTGGATCAGTGCCACCGCGAACACGGCGTTGCGGACCCCGGCGAGCACCTCGAACAGGCGATCCAGGTAGTCGGCCTGGTTGGCGACCCGGTGCACGCCCGGCTGGCCCGCGAACTCCGCCTCCAGGGCCGGATAGCGCTCCGGGTCCTCGAGCTTGATCTTCAGCGCGGCGGGCAGGGACTCCGGGCGGGTCAGGTCGACCAGTTCCGGCTGGCCCTGGAAGAGCTCCACGAAACGCTCGTAGGCCCGGTCGCGGCTCTCGAAGTCGACCGTCTCGATGCCGTTGGCGGCCTGGACCGACGACCACAGGCTCGCGCAGGGCTCCTGGGTGCAGTCCGAGTCCGTCGCGCTCACGTCCTCGGTCAGATAGATGTAGACCTCGACCCGTTCCTGAAACAGGTCCTCCATCTGGTCGATCATGCGAACGACGAGCAGCCCGCCGCCGAGCAGGCCGAGCGAGATCGCCGTGGTGAGGATCATCGCGACGGTCATCGTGACATTCCGGCGCAAGCCGGTGAGAACCTCGCTGAACACGAAACTGGCGCGCATGGGGGGCTGCGTTCCTCGAATCCGGGGGCGGGGAGGGGGAATAGGGAGGGGGAGCGTCAGAACATCACGCTGATCGGGGGTGTCAGCGCCCGACGCCGTAGACGCCTCGAGAGTCGTCTCGGACGACCTTGCCGAGCTGGAGCTCGACGACCCGCCGTCGCATCGAGTCGACGATCGAGTGATCGTGGGTGGCCATCAGCACCGTCGTGCCGGTGCGATTGATGCGCTCCAACAGCAGCATGATGTCCTGGCTGGTGTCTGGATCCAGGTTTCCGGTCGGCTCGTCGGCCAGCAGCACCAGCGGCCGGTTGACGAAGGCCCGCGCGATCGCCACCCGCTGCTGCTCACCGCCGGACAGCTCGTTGGGCATCCGATCGGCCTTGCCGTCGAGCCCGACGAGCTGAAGAACCTCCGGGACCACCTTGCGCACGGTGTTCGGCGGCTTGCCGATCACCTCCAGTGCGAAGGCGACGTTCTCGGCGACCGTCTTGTTCACGAGCAGCCGGAAGTCCTGGAAGACGCAGCCGATGCGCTGCCGCAGTCGCGGTACTCGACGACGCGGCAGCTTCGTCAGATTCCAGGTGTCCACGTGGATGGAGCCCTTGCTGGGCAGCTCCTCGCGCAGCAGCAGACGGAGGAATGTCGACTTCCCAGAGCCGGACGGCCCGATGAGGAACACGAACTCGCCCTTGTCGACATTGACCGACACATCGTCGAGGGCGGGCCTGGTCGACGTCTTGTACGCCTTGGAGACGTGCTCAAGCCGGATCACGGAGCGCCATCCTACTCCCGGGGTACGGTGGTACCTCGAATCGCCCAGGGCTGTCACCAGGTGTGATGATCACCCTCGCTTCAGCTGCGCAGCGTCGCGAAACCATCACTCGCTCTGCTTACGCCACCGGATTCCGGCCTCGAGGAAGCCGTCGATGTCGCCGTCCAGAACGGCACCGGGGCTGCCGACCTCGTGCTCCGTGCGCAGGTCCTTGACCATCTGGTAGGGGTGCAGCACGTAGGTCCGCATCTGGTTGCCCCAGCTCGACCCGCCGTCGCCCTTGAGCGCGTCGATCTTGGCCTGCTGCTCCCGACGCTGCCGCTCCAGCAGCTTCGCCTGGAGGACTCCCATCGCGGTCGCCCGGTTCTGCAGCTGCGACCGCTCGTTCTGACAGGAGACGACGATCCCGCTGGGGATGTGGGTGATGCGCACGGCGGAGTCGGTGGTGTTGACGCCCTGTCCGCCCGGCCCGGAGGAGCGGTAGACGTCGATCCGCAGTTCCTTCTCGTCGATCTCGACGTGGTCGGACTGCTCGACGGCGGGCACGACCTCGACACCCGCGAACGAGGTCTGGCGACGGCCCTGGTTGTCGAACGGCGAGATGCGCACCAGCCGGTGCGTGCCCTGCTCGACGGACAGCGTGCCGTAGGCGAACGGCGCCGCCACCTTGAAGGTGGTCGACTTGATCCCCGCCTCCTCCGCGTAGGAGGTCTCGAAGACGTCCGTCCGGTAGCCGTGCCGCTCCGCCCAGCGCAGGTACATCCGCATCAGCATCTCGGTGAAGTCCGCGGCGTCCACGCCGCCCGCCTCGGCGCGCACCGTGACCAGCGCGTCGCGCTCGTCGTACTCACCGGAGAGCAGGGTGCGGACCTCGACCGACGCGATGTCCTTGCGGAGCCGTTCGCGCTCGGCGTCGGCCTCGGCGACCGAGCCGGGATCGCCCTCCTCCTCGGCCAGTTCATAGAGCACACCGAGATCGTCGAGGCGACCGCGCAGGCGCTCGACCCGACGCAGTTCCCCCTGACGATGAGCGAGCTGGCTGGTGACGTCCTGGGCGCGTTCGACGTCGTCCCAGAGGCCGGGCAGTGCCGCCTCTTGCTCCAACTCCTCGATGCGAGCCCGCAGGTCTTCCAGGCCCATCACTGCTTCGATGCTGCTGAGGGTGTTGGACAGTTCCTTGAGATCGGCTGCGACATCGGGATTCACGGCTTCGAAGGGTACGCGGCAGGCGGCCCGGTTCGCTCACGTGGGAGGTCTGGCGACCGGGTTCGCCGCCGCTGTCAACCGAGTGGAATGGAGTCCACCATCTTCACCAGCGCCCGACTGTGGCCCACGGCGAAGTCCGCGGCGGCCTTGGCGTACGGATCGCCGTCCGCCGCCTTGGCCGCGGCCTTCGCCGCGTCGAGACGGGCGACGGCCATCGGCCGGGCCCCCTCGACGAGCTTGCGCCGCTGTCGACTGGTGAGACTTCCGGAGTGGGCGAGCCGCAGCACGAGCGGGCTTCGGACGCTGTCCTGCCCGACGTCGGCGTTCAACCACGAACGGAACGCCCTGCGGCCTACGGGGGTGATCACATACTGCTGAGAGGATCGGGGCCCTTGGCGCCCGAGCTTCAGCAGCCCTTCCTCAGCCAACACCGGCAGCTCGCGGTATACCTGGCTGCGGGTGACGCTGAAGAACACGCCGAAGCGCTCACGCGCCGCGGCTACGAGTTCCCCGCCGGTCATCGGTCCCTCGTGCAGCAGACCGAGCAAGGCGGCTGAGGTGGCGTTCAACTCCGACACTCCTTCACGGTGCCACGGGGTCGCGATGCTGTCCACAATGGCCGAAGTCCCCGCTACGCCCCCGGTCACGGGCGCCTATGCCCCGAAAGAGTGAGTCTCGAAGCCATTCCCGGCGAGCCGCCGGCCACTGCCGTCACCATCGCCACACGCGGCCCATCGCGTACCACCGGTCGGGTCAGGCCCGCCGGCGGCTCGAATTACGCCGATCGGGTAGGCCGCCGCCGTGTCCGTCGGCCTGCCGAGTCGATGGGACGGAGGCAGCCGAACCCCACACCCCACGCCGATCGGACGTCACGGAGTCCGCGGTCGGCGCGGTGAGCCGTGGGGCCGGCGGCGGTGAGCCGTGGGGCCGTGGGCCGGTGCCTGCGACGTTCGTCCGGGCGGGAGGCTCGGGCACGGACTCGTCGGTCGTCGCGTGCCGGACCCTGGCTCGCCGGCGGGCGGGGCCGGGCAGGCGGCGAACGTCACCGAGTCCGTCGTCGTCCCCGTGACGACGACGATGCCGACGCCGGATCTCCGATCGAACGGACCATCGAGCGCACGCCGACCCGCCCCGGCCGCGAGGGCCGTCACCGACCCGGCACGGCATCACGCGACCCGCCGCCGAGCCAGGCCGCGCGACCGAGCCACACGGCCCGCCGCGGCCTCAGATCACGCGGCCCGCCGCGGTACGAATCACGCGGCCCGCCGCGGTACGAATCACGCGGCCCGCCGCGGTACGAATCGCGCGGCCCGCCGCGGTACGAATCGCGCGGCCCGCCGCGGTGTCCGACAATCCGCACCGGCGACGAGGAGGAACGATGGCCGACATCGGCTCCGCAACCACGGCTCCCCCGGTCTCGGGCCGCCGCGTCCCCCTCGCCATCGGCACGCTGATGCTCGCGATGCTCCTCGCCGCGCTCGATCAGACGATCGTCGCCACCGCGCTGCCCACCATCGTCGGCGACCTCGGCGGACTGTCACACATCTCCTGGGTCGTCACCGCCTACATCCTGGCCGCGACGGCCTTCACACCGCTGTGGGGCAAGCTCGGCGACCAGTACGGACGCAAGCATCTCTTCCAGATCGCCATCCTGATCTTCCTGGGCGGATCGGCACTGTGCGGACTGGCGCAGGAGATGAGTCACCTGATCGGCGCCCGAGCCGTGCAGGGGCTCGGCGGCGGCGGGCTCATGGTGCTCACACAGGCCAGCGTCGGAGACATCGTGTCCCCCCGTCAACGAGGCAGGTATCAGGGCTTCTTCGGCGCCACCTTCGGGGTCGCCAGCGTCGCGGGGCCGCTACTGGGCGGCTTCGTGGTCGACCACCTGACGTGGCACTGGGTCTTCTACATCAACCTGCCGCTGGGCATCCTGGCGATGATCGTCATCGGGCTCGTGCTTCCGGCAGGGACCACCCGGGAGAAGCACCGGATCGACTACCTGGGCACCGCGCTGCTCGCGGGCATCGCCGTCACACTCGTCCTGGTGACGTCCTGGGGCGGCACGAGGTGGCCGTGGGGCTCGCCCGTGATCATCGGCCTGGCGATCGGCGCGCTCGGGCTCCTCGTGCTCTGGGTGACCACCGAACGTCGGGCGGCCGAGCCGGTGCTCCCGCTCCGCCTGTTCTCCGACCGCGTGTTCTCCGTGGCGGTCGCCATCGCCTTCATCGTGGGCTTCGCGATGTTCGGCGCGCTGACGTATCTGCCGCTGTTCCTCCAGGTCGTCCACGGGGTGAGCCCCACGCTCTCCGGAGTGCATCTGCTGCCGATGGTCGGCGGGCTGTTCGTGACCTCCGTGATCAGCGGGCGACTCATCACCCGGCACGGGCGATACCGACTCTTCCCGATCGTGGGCACCGGCCTGGTCACGATCGCCATGGCCCTGCTCTCGACCATGACCGCCCAGACCTCCACGCTGGTCATGTCCCTCTACTTCTTCCTGCTGGGATTCGGCCTCGGCGGCGTACTACAGGTGCTCGTCATCGCCGTGCAGAACAGCGCCCCCTACCCGGACCTCGGTGCGGTGACGTCGGGGAACACCTTCTTCCGGTCGATCGGCGGCTCCTTCGGGGTCTCGCTGTTCGGCGCCGTGTTCGCCGACAGGCTGGCCGCCGCGTTGGCGGCGGCCGGACATCGGTCCCCGCTGCCGCCGGGCACCGACGCGCAGAGGCTCCAGTCCGACCCCGACGCCGTGCACAGCCTGCCGCCCGACCAGGCGCGCCAGGCGATCGACGCCTACGCCGACGCCATCGCGGACGTGTTCCTGGTCGCCACCCCGGTCGCGGCGGTCGCGTTCCTGCTCACCTGGTTCCTCCGGGAGGTTCCGCTGCGGGAGGCGACCAGCACGGCCGACCTCGGCGAGAGCGTCGGCGCCGCGCCCGCCACGCTCACCTCGCGAGAGCGACTGGATCGGGCACTGGCCCAGCACGCCGACCGTGACCTGCGGCGTGACTACTACCGCCGGCTGGCGACGAACGCGGGCGTGGACCTCCCGCCGGGATCCTGCTGGCTGCTGTGCAGCCTGTATCGCGCCGGGCCGGGCACCGGCACCGAACTGGCGAGACGGGCGAACACCACCGTGGCGGCGGGCAGGCCCTTCGCGCAGCGGCTCATCGACGATCGGCTCACCAGCGTTCACGACGACATCCTGGTCCTGACCGAACAGGGCGCCCAGGTCGCCGAGCGCCTGCTGGAGGCGTGTAGGCAGAGCCTGGAGGACTTCCTGCGCGACTGGTCGCCGCGCCTGCACCCCGAACTCCGCGAGATGCTGGCGATCCGGGCCAGGGAGCTGCTCGGGCACGAGATCGACCGGCCCGCCGACGTGAGCTGATCGCTCCGACGCGAACGGCAGCCGCCTCGGCGCCGCCCGAGGCGACCAGGACGGACCGTCGCCCCGCTCGTCGCACTCCGATCCGGCGGCGGTCGGCTCCGACTCCGGACCGCGCCCGCTGGTCACGAGGCACGGGATCGACGCGCCCCGGGCGGCAGACGCACCCGGATCTCCGACACGGGGTGCGGCTGGCGCCCGTGCCACCCGACGAGACAAGGCCCTGACATGCGAGAAGGCCCCCGGACGAATCCGAGGGCCTTCTCTCCTTGTAGCGGGGACAGGATTCGAACCTGCGACCTCTGGGTTATGAGCCCAGCGAGCTACCGAGCTGCTCCACCCCGCGCTGCAAGGACTACGTTACACGGTGCGGTGCCGATCGCCAAATCGGCACCGCACCGGGGCGGATGCGTCAGTTGCCTCCGCCGGAGGCCAGCTGCTCATAGCGCTCGATCGCCGTCGACAGGTCCTCGTAGGCCTGGCCCAGGTCGGCGAAGTCGCCACTCTGCTGAGCCGCGCGGACCCGCTCCAGGGCGTCGTTCATGTCGGCGACGGCCTCATCGAGATCGGCGGGCACCTCGACGGTGTCGCCGTCCTCGTCGTCGCCGGGCGGCACGCCCTGATCCTGGGTCGGCGGCGTCTCCGTCTCGTCGCCGCCGTTCTGGCCGTCGCCGCCGCCGGGCAGCTCGCCCTCGACGTCCTCACCGGTCGGGTCGGTGGCGCTCTCGCCCGCTCCCGTGCCGAAGACCTGGTCGAGCGCCTCCGAGAGCGTCGCCGCGTAGCCGACGCGCCCCTCGAAGCTGACCAGGACCCTCGCCAACTGCGGGAACGAGGACTCCTGGTTGACGCGCTCGATGTAGACCGGCTCCACGTAGAGGAGACCGCCGCCCACCGGCAGCGTCAGCAGGTTGCCGAACTGGACGTCGGTGGCCTGCTGCCGCAACAGGTTCAACTCGGTACTGACGTCGGACGAGGACACGAACTGCGTCTGCACCTGCTGCGGCCCCTGGGTCTGACTGTCCTCGGGCAGTGTCAGGACCGTGATGTCGCCATAGTTCTCCGGATCGGAGTTCACCGTCATGAAGGCGGAGAGGAACTGCCGGTTCAAGAACACCATGGCGCTGGTGAGCTGGAACGCCGTGTCCCCGGTCTCGTGGTCCTCGGCGAGGATGTAGTACGGCGGCTGCGGCGTGTTGGCGTCGCCGGGGTCGTCGCCGGTCGTCGGGTCCGAGGGCACGTTCCAGAAGCCGACGTTGGAGTAGAACTCGCTCGGGTTGTCGACGTGGTACCGCGAGATCAGGTCCCGCTGCACCTTGAAGAGGTCCTCCGGGTACCGGAAGTGCGCGCGGAGCTCGTCCGAGATCTGGTCCATGGGCTCGATGACGTCGGGGAAGGCGCCGCGCCAGGCGTCGAGGACCGGGTCCTCGTCGTCGACCTCGTAGAGCGTCACCGTGCCGTCGTAGGCGTCGACGGTGGCCTTGACCGAGTTGCGGATGTAGCTGATCTCGCGGTCCGGGGGCCTCGGGACGCCCGGCGCCTGGCTGACGCTGTCGTTGGTCGCCTCGGCCAACGGGGTCCGCTCGGAGTACGGGTAGTTGTCGAGCGTCGTGTAGGCGTCGACGATCCAGGTGATCCGTCCGTCGACCACGGCCGGGTAAGGGTCGCTGTCGACCGTGAGGAACGGCGCGACGTCGGACACCCGGTCGCGGGGGTTCCGGTTGTAGATGATCTTGGACTGCGAACCGATCGCCTCGTTGAACAGGATGTTCCGCTCGGCGTGGTAGGCGGCGAAGACGATCCGGTTGAACCAGTTGCCGATGCTGACGCCGCCCTCGCCGGTGTAGAGGTACCGGCTGTTGTCGGTGTCGTACTCGCGGTGCGTCGACTCGTCCTCGGGGTTCTCGGCGCCGACGATCGCGTAGTCGGTCACCAGCTCCCCGAAGTAGGTCCGGGGCTGGTCCACCGGGATGTCGCCGTTGCCGTCGTTGCTGACGTCGCTGAACGTGAAGTTCGGGTAGCCGCCCTGGCCGCCCGCGTCCGCCAGCGCGGAGTTCACCTCGTTGGCAGGCGCGGCGACGAAGCCGTTGCCGTGGGTGTAGACGAGATGCCGGTTGATCCAGGTGCCCTGGTTCTCGGCGAGCCCCTCGGTGTTCATCTCGCGCAGGGCCACGATGTAGTCCTGCGTCTTGCCGTCGACGGTGTAGCGGTCGACGTCGAGCTGGTCGGGGAAGCCGTAGAAGTTCCGGCGCTGCTGGAGCTGGGTGAACGTGTCGGTGAGCACGCTCGGGTCGAGCAGCCGGACGTTGGGGATCGTCGCGGTGTCCTCACGCAGATCCTCCGACGACAGCTCGCTGGTGCCCTCGTAGTCGACGAAGTTGACCTCGTCGATGCCGTAGGCGGCCCTGGTCGCCGCGATGTTGTTCTCGATCGACGGCGCCTCGGCGACGTTGGCGTTGGGCCGCACGGAGAACTGCTCCAGAGCGGCGGGCCACAGCGCGCCGAGCAGCACGCTGGAGACGACCATCAGCGCCGTCGCGATCGCGGGCCACTGGAGGTTCTTGCGCACCGCGCCGACGAAGAAGGCCGCCGCACAGATGACCGCGATGCACATCAGGATCAGCCGAGCGGGCAGCACCGCGTCGAGGTCGGTCGCGCTCGCACCGGTGAAGTTCTCATTGCGCTGCGAGAACAGCAGGGCGTAGCGGTCGAAGTAGTAGGCCACCGCCTTGAGCAGCACGAAGCTTCCCGCCAGCACGGCCAGCTGCACCTTGGTGGCGTCGGTCAGCTCGCCGCCCCGGCCCGCGAGCCGGATGCCGCCGAAGAGGTAGGCCGCGATGACGGAGCCGACGAAGCCGACCGCGATCGCGATGAAGCCCCAGTTCAGCAGCCACTGGTAGAACGGCAGGTCGAAGGCGTAGAAGCCGATGTCGAGGCCGAACTGCGGATCGACGTCGCCGAACGGCGTGGAGTTCAGGAAGAGCTGCGCCGTCTGCCAGTCGGCCTGGGCCGTGAGGCCGCCGACGATGCCCGCGATCACCGGGAGCCCGATGCCGACGAGCTTGATCCGCGCCACGATCGCGGAGCGATACCTGGCCACCGGATCATCGGGACCAGCGACCGGCGCGAACACCGGACGGTGGCGGTACGCGAGGTACAGACACAGCGCGAGCACGCCGGCCAACAGCACGCCGACGGCGAAGAACAACGCGACGCGGGTGAACAACACCGTGGTGAAGACATCGCGTCTGCCGACTTCGCCGAACCACAGCCAGTCGACGTAGGTACTCAACAGTCGTGAGCCGCTCAACAACAGCAGGAGCAGGATCGCACCGACTATGACGAGGATTCGGCTCCGGCGGGAAAGCTTCGGCATACTGACCGGGCTCCGCATCGCCACAGGGCACGCTCCAGGTTCGGGATCAGTTCCACCGGACGGACCCCAGGGTGATGCGCAGTCCGTCCTGCAATGTCCAACTCTACGACGAGGGTTCGAAGTTCCCGTCACCCCTATGAGAACACGGACCTCACACGACACCGGCTACTGACAAGGACTTTGGCATCGTGGTCAACGAGCCCGCTCCCGACCTGTCCGCCACGCTGCCCGCCGCGGCGCGCGAAGTGGAGGACTTCGTCTCCACCGGCGGCTGGGATCAGCCCACTCAACTCTTCGCCCTGGTGCGCACCGAGGAGCTGCTCTCGCGAGAACCGGGGCTGGCAGACCGGATCGACAGCGCGGCGTCGTTGACTCCCATCGCGCAGGACGAACTGCCCGACGGCGATCTCGGTGACGCGCTGGCCGGCATCGTCTGGCCGGACGGCGTGGACGGATGCGCGCTGGCGCAGGAGATCGTCGTGCTGCCCCCGGAGGCCGAGGCGGAGCTGCCGTCCGGCGAGGAGGACGGTGAGCTGGCGCGGCGCATCGCCGCGGAGCACCCGCATCGCAGGGAGGCGAGGGTCGTCGCCGCCGTGCTGCGCGACGGCACCGCGGCCTGCGTCCTGCGGCTGCGCGGGGAGGCCGCGGGCGAGGGCGACGAGGAGATCATCGAGCACCCCGAGCTGGCACCGAATCTCGTCGACGCGCTGCGGGCGACCTTCCAACCCTGAGGCGCGGCGCCGCGGCCTTCCGTCCGGTCTTCTCAGGACCGGCGATCACGAGGGAAGGCCGGCCGACGGGGCGGAGAGGCGGGCGATCGTCCGCCGACCTGCGGGCGAGCACGCGGACGCCCGGTCCACTGCGGCGGCCGGGCATCCCCGAGACGACTCACGGCGGAGCGTCGGGCGGGTGGCGGGCTGGTCGGCGCCGAGACGATCAGCCGCAGGTGGGAGCGTCGTCGCCGCCGTCGGCGAGGCTCTCCAACGAGTCGACGGCACCCGCCAGCGTCTCGACGCGAACCAGTCGCAGGCCGTCCGGCGCGTGGGGCACCGCCTCGACGCAGTTGTCCGCGGGCACCAGGAAGACGGTCGCGCCCTCCTCGCGGGCGGCCCGCATCTTGAACTGGATGCCGCCGATCGGTCCCACCCTGCCGTCGGAGGTGATCTCGCCGGTCCCGGCGACGGTGGCGCCGCCGGTGAGGTCGCCGTCCTCCAGTTTGTCGACGATCGCGAGCGCGAAGATCAGGCCTGCGGACGGGCCGCCGACCTCGGACAGCTCGATGTCGATGTCGAAGTCGACCTCCGGCTCCGTGACCGGGACGATGCCGAGGAATCCGTGCGACCGACCCTCGTTCGCGCCGAGTGTCACCGTCTCGGTGCGCTCCTCGCCGTCCCTGGAGACCACCACCCGCACCTCGTCGCCGGGCGCGGTCTCCGTCAGCGAGTTCTGCACCTGTCGATCGTCGACCGTCTCGGTGCCGTGCACGGACAGGATGCGGTCGCCCGGCTCCAGGACGCCGTCGCTGGGACCGTCCGCGACGACCTGCCCGACCGAGACGAAGGTGGGGTAGCCCAGGTGACGCAGGGCGGCGCTCTCCGCGCTGGTCTGCGAGGTCTCGAAGGCCTGTCGGTTCTCGTTCTCGACGTCCTCCTGCGTGCGGTCCGGCGGGTAGAACTCCTCCTCCGGCGCGAGCGCGTATCTCCCGCTCCCCCACAGACCCAGCGCACCGAACAGGGACAGCTCGGTGGTGACCGAGACGGTGGTCATGCGCAGCTGACCATCGGGCGGGAAGACCTCCGGCCCCTCGCCGATGGAGATGACCTCCTCGGCGGCCGAGCCCTCCTGGAGGGTCAGCTCACCCAGCGTGTCGTAGGTCGGTCCCGGACCGAGCGCGACGTACGGCACCTTGACGAAGGCACCGAGAAGGCCGAAGACGGCGACCAGCAACGCGCTGACCACAAGGGTCCAGGTTCGGCGGTTCACGCACCAGAGACTACGGAAACGGCCCTGCCTGGCGTGACCGGACTCTCGCGGCGGTGTTCGCCACGGGCTGATGCCGGGACGTCCTCTCCTCGCGTACGCGGACGGCCCGCCGCGTACCGTGGGGGTATGACCGATCTGCCGTTTGGGTTCAATCCGTCGGACGATCCCGAGGGCCGGAGGGACCGCGACAACCCCTCCGAACGCCCTGAGGGGAGTTCCGGCGCGAACCCGTTCGGCTTCTCCGGCGGAATGCCGCCCGGCGGGATGCCGCCCGGGATGCCGCCGGGAGGAATGCCGCCCGGTTTCGACATGAACCAGCTGGGGCAGATGTTCAGCCAGCTCGGGCAGATGTTCAGCCAGGCGTCCCAGGGCGGCGGCGGCCCGGTCAACTACGACCTGGCCAAACAGCTCGCCTTCCAGCATCTCGACTCGCAGGGCAGACGGGAGTCGCCGACGTCGGCGCAGCGCACCGCCGCGAGCGACGCCGTGCGGCTGGCCGAGCTGTGGTTGGACGAGTCCACCACGCTGCCCGTCGGCGCCCGCCTGGTGGAGGTCTGGTCGGCGAAGCAGTGGGTGGAGCAGTCGTTGCCCACCTGGCAGCGGTTGTGTGATCCGGTGGTGCAGCGCATCTCCGCCGCGTGGATCGAGACGCTGCCGGAGGAGGCCAAGCAGGCGGCCGGTCCGCTGCTCAACATGCTCGGTCAGATGGGCGGCATGGCTTACGGCTCGCAGCTCGGCGGCGCACTCGGTCAGCTCGGCGCCGAGGTGCTCAGCGCGACGGAGATCGGGCTGCCGCTGGGCAAGGAGGGCGTGGCGGCGCTGCTGCCCGCCAACATCGAGCGGTTCACCGGTGGGCTGGAACGCCCGGCGCACGAGGTGCTGGTCTTCCTGGCCGCACGCGAGGCCGCGCACCACCGGCTGTTCACCCACGTCTCGTGGCTGCGGCAGGGCCTGTTCGGTGCCGTGGAGGAGTTCTCCCAGGGCATCCGGGTCGACGTCTCAGCCATGGAGGACCTCGCCACCAAGATCGACCCGAGCAACCCGGCCTCGTTGGAGGAGGCGATGCGCTCCGGCCTGCTCGAACCCGAGCGGACGCCTGCCCAGCAGCAGGCCCTGGTCCGGCTGGAGACGCTGCTCGCGCTGGTCGAGGGCTGGATCGACGTCGTGGTCGGCGACGCGGTCGGCGAGCGGCTGCCGGGAGCGGACGCGCTGCGCGAGACGCTGCGGCGTCGGCGGGCCAGCGGGGGGCCTGCGGAGCAGACCTTCGCGACGCTCGTCGGACTCGACCTGCGTCCCCGTCAGCTGCGCGCGGCGGCGACACTCTGGCGAGGCCTGTCCGACCGGCACGGCAAGGAGGCAAGGGACGCGCTCTGGGACCACCCCGATCTGCTGCCGACGGCCGAGGACCTCGCCGAGCCGGTGGAGTTCGTCGAGCGCTTCGGCGCGCAGCGCGGCGAGCTGGACGATCCGCTCGCGGCGTTGGAGGCGGCTCGGCGTCGCAAGGAGGGCCGGCCGGACTCCGCAGGCGCGACGGGCGGGTCCGCCGGGGCGGGAGAGTCGGGTGGCACGACGTCCAGCGACGGTTCCGAGGGCGACCGCCCGCAGCGCGGTCAGGGCACCGACCGCGACGACGACTGACGCCTGCGACGGCTGAGACGGGCGGCCGCTGAGGCGGCCGACGACGTCTCGCGCGCCGCGATCCTCGTCGCGACGGAGTCGCGGAGCGGATCGGGACCGCCTCGACGACCACCGCGAGACGATCACCACCGGCCCGTCTTCCGGAGGGGCCCTGCGGTGTCTGAGTGCGGCGACGCCATGCAGACGACTCGGTGCGGCGGCTCCGGGCGGCACGCTGGCCGAGGGTCGTCGACGGCCCCGGTCACGGCGTGCGCGGATGGCAGGAGCGGTGGTGGCGCACGGCCTCCCTCCTCCGCCGAGGCGGGCGCCGTGTCTCGTGGCAGGCCGCGGATACGAGGGCGACCCAGTCCCGCGCGGTCGTGGCGGAGGTCGGGCCGAGCCTGCGCCGCGCGGGTGCGAACGCCACTGGGGGACCGCCGCCCGGGGCGGTCGGACGGCCGACGACGTCCCCTCTGTGGAGCTCCCGCACCTGGCCGATTCGTCCGGTCCGATCAGGGTGTCCGGACGTCCACGGCGGAACGACTCGCCGGCATCACCCGGGTGGTGACGTGGCGATCGCGACCGATCCGAATACGGCTCGCGTCCGATGAACACCCACCTGATCGTGTAGCGGATCGACGGGTTGAGGTTCGGCGGAATATCGGGTCAGGGCCCCGGTTCGGGCAGTTCGTCATCCCCCGAGATGTCCCAGCCCGCGGCGGCGGCGAGGCCCTCCAGGTAGCCCACGGCCCGTTCGGCGCGCGGATACCGATGCACCAGCGCCCAGAACTCGGGGCCGTGGCCGGGCACCAGCAGATGTGCCAGCTCGTGGACGAGCACGTAGTCCAGCACCCAGCTCGGGACCTCGCGCAGCCGTTCCCCGATGCGGATCGTCTGTTCGCTCGGCGTGCAGGAGGCCCACCGGGTGCGCATCGACGGAACCCAGCGAATCGACGCCGGCTCAGGGCATTCCGGCAGATGACGGCGCATCAGCTCGCGGCAGCGAGCCAGCAGCGCCGTGTCGGAGGCACGGGCGGGCGATCGTCGACGTGTCTCGCTGCGCCGCAGTCTGCCGAGCATCTCGGCGACCCAGTGCTCCTCATCCGCCCGCGACATCCTGGCGGGCAGCAGCACGATGACGCGGTCGCCCTCTCGATAGGCGGTGACCGTGCGGCGACGTCGCATGCTGCGGCGCACCTCGACCTGCGGCTCTCCCACACCGCATACGGTATGCGCCCGGCGTGGCGCCCCCGGCAGGAGCGTGGCAGGGGCCACGCTGCACGCGGATCCGCCGAGGTGACCAAAGGTCATCAAGCCAACCGGCGCCATCCCTTCGAAGGAGACGGCGTGCGCCCGCGAGGGTGAGCGGCGGCGACCAACTGTGACATTCGACCGAATGCTTGTTTGGTCATGCCCCTTGTGACCTGCTCGAACTTGACACGCGATACCCCACATGCACGGATGAGCATCGACGCACAGGTAGCGTGACGCCTGGTTCTCGCCCGACGCCGCACCAGGCGCAGGCACGCGGCGGGCACCGCGTGCACGGGCACAGCGAGCAAGGGAGGCAATCGTGGCCGAGACCTACAACGGCTACTGCGTCAAATGCCGCGCGAAGCGCGACTTCGAGGGCAGGGTCGAGGAGTCCAACAATCGACGCATGGCCAAGGGCATCTGCCCGGTCTGCGGGACGAAGATGACGAGAATCCTCGGGAAGGCCGCCTGACCCGGCCACCGGTCGGGCGGAGCGTCACCCTGCGGGCGCTCCGTCCGACCTCCTGTCTCGGCCCGCCGCGTCGAGACGAGGACCATCGCCTGTGGACGGCCGTTTCCGGCCCGGCCGACCCTCCTGCTAATCGTGTCACCATGAGCACCCTCCGTGTCGATCCACGGCTGCCCGAGCGCCCCCGGCTGGCGCCGGGATTCGACCCGCTGCGGCGTGACGGACGATGTCTCCAGTTCGGCACCGACCCGCGGCACGCGGTGCTGGTCGAGGAGGTCCCGCCCGAGCTGGCCGCCCGGACCACACAGCTGACCGGCGAGTTCACCACCGCACAACTACTCCGACAGTGCGCCGAGGGCGGCGGGCCGCCCGCCGCGCTGCTGGCGTTGCTGGGTCAGCTCGCCGCCGAGGGAGTCTTGGACGATGCGGCGCACCCCCGCGCCGCCGCCTCCCGACGGCACGCCGACGAGGACGCCGCCTGGCGCCGACGCGGCGGCGTCGGGCTCACGAACGGCGGCCTTTCCAGACAGGACAGCTCGGTGGTCGTCATCGGCGACGGTCGGCTGGCCGCCGCCGTCATCGCCCTGCTCGCCGTGTCGGGTGTCGGCTGGGTCCGTCCCCGCACGAATGGTCGGGTCATCCGCGAAGACGTCGGCCGTGACCTGACCGAGGACTCCGTCGGCCGAGATCGGGCCGAGGCCACGCGGGCCATGGTCGAACGACTCGGAACGGGGACTCGGACCACCGCGCGGGGCGGACGGCGCAGGCCCGACCTGGTGCTGTTGGCCGACTCACTGGTGCCCGACCCGGCGGTGGTGGCCGAACTGGTCGCCGACGGCGTCCCGCACCTGCTCGTCACCTCGGCGGAAGGCGGCATGGTCGGACCGCTCGTGGTTCCCGGCAGGTCGAGCTGTCTCGAGTGTGCCGACCGACACCGCTGCCTGGTCGATCCACAGTGGCCCATGCTGGCGGCGCAGCTCGCGGGCCGGACTCAACGCACGGACGCGGCGGGCACCTCGGCCGTCGCGGCGCTGGCCGCGGCACAGAGCCTGACCTTCCTGCACGGTCGGGCGGCCGCCGCCCCGGCGGTGTGGAACGCGGCGGTGGAGATCGACCCGTTCTCCGCCCGGCTGCGCAGGCATCCTCGGCCGCCGCATCCGGACTGTCCCTGCGGTGCGCGAGCCCGCACGGACCGCTGCGGCGGCGTCCGGATCGATCGCTTTCCGAATCAGCCGCCGAGAAGAGCTGCGTTCCCCCCTGCGATCGCGAGAGAATGATGTCGTGAACGACCTCCCACGTCGGACCGTACAGCGCACTGCGAAGCTCGCCAGCCTGCCGCTCAACGCCGCGGGACGTGTCGCGGCGGGCTGGGGACGACGGCTGACCGGCCGTAGTGCCGAGGAAGTCAACGCCGACGTCACGGCGAAGACGGCGGAGCAGGTCTTCGCCGTCCTAGGCCAGCTCAAGGGCGGGGCGATGAAGTTCGGGCAGGCGCTGAGCGTCTTCGAGGCAGCCGTTCCCGACGAGATGGCCGAGCCCTACCGGGAGGCGTTGACCAAGCTGCAGTCCTCGGCGCCGCCGATGCCCGCCAAGAGCGTGCACCGAGTGCTCGCCGAGCAGCTCGGCAGTCGGTGGGCCACCCGCTTCGCCGAGTTCGACGACGAGGCCGCCGCGGCGGCGAGCATCGGGCAGGTGCACCGCGCCACCTGGCACGACGGCCGGCAGGTCGCGGTGAAGGTGCAGTACCCCGGCGCCGACGAGGCCCTGCTCGCCGACCTTCGACAGCTCCAGCGGTTCAGCAGACTGTTCCAGATGCTCGTTCCCGGCACCGAGGTCAAGCCGCTGCTGGCCGAACTTCAGGCTCGGATGGCCGAGGAGCTGGACTACCGAGGCGAGGCCGACAACCAGCGTCGCTTCGCAGCAGGCTTCGACGGCGACGAACATGTGCTGATCCCCCGTGTCATCGCCAGCGCGCCGAAGGTCGTGGTGTCGGAATGGGTGGAGGGCACGCCGTTCGCGTCGATCATCCGCGACGGCAGTCAGGAGGACCGCGACCAGGCAGGCCGCATGCTGTCGCTCTTCCACTTCTCCTCCCCGGCGCGCACCGGCCTCCTGCACGGCGATCCGCATCCCGGCAACTTCATGCTGCGGTCGGACGGCCGCATCTGCGTGCTCGACTTCGGGGCGGTGGCCCGGCTGCCCGACGGTCTGCCCAGGACACTGGGCCGAATGGTGCGGCTGGCACTGGAGCAGCGGCCGGACGACCTGCTGGACCTGCTGCGCGCGGAGAACTTCGTGCAACCGGATCGTGAACTGCGGGCCTCCGACGTGCTGGCCTATCTCGCGCCCTTCGTCGAGCCGCTGACCAGTGAGGTCTTCCACTTCACCCGGCCTTGGCTCCAGAAGCAGGCCGAGCGGGTGAGCGATCTCCAGGGCAGTGACTTCCGCACGGGCCGATCGTTGAACCTCCCCCCGGACTACCTCATCACGCACCGAGTGACCCTCGGCACCACCGGCATCCTCTGCCAGCTGGGTGCCCGGGTGCCTGCCCGTGAGATCGTCACAGCCTGGCAGCCGGGCTTCGCCGAACAGCCCTGAACCGCCTGAACAGCGGCCCGGACAGTCCCCGACGGCGGGTCTGGCCGACGCGGCCACGCCGTGGTCGTCGCAGGCGGCGACGGCGCAGGCAGGCGCCGCCCGCTCGGACGGCCGCCGGACCGACCGACCGCCGAGCCCGCTGAGCACCGAACCCGCCGGACACCGGACCTCCCCCGGCCGAGCGAGCAGCCGCAGCGGCCGACAGCCGGGGCCCGTCGGAGGCGTCGCAGGCGGCCCAGCCGTTCGGGGACCGATCGCCCGTCGCCTGCCCGCTTCGCCGCAACGCCCCCAGGCCCGGCCCTGCCACCCGGCCCCGGCCATGCACGCGGCCTCAACGCTGCCCGAGTACTCAACGCTGCCCGAGTACTCAACGCTGCCCGAGTACTCAACGCTGCCCGAGTACTCAACGCTGCCCGAGTACTCAACGCTGCCCGAGTACTCAGCGCTGCCCGAGTACTCAGCGCTGCACGAGCTGCATGGAGATGTAGTGGTTGATGCCCGTCATCCAGGTGTGCCGGACCTTCTCCCGTCGATACTCGACGAAACCGAGACCGGCGTAGAGACCGAGTGCGGGCGCGTTGACGTCGGAGATGGCCTCCAGCCGGTAGTCGTCGTACTGCGGCAGCGCGAGCAGATGCCGCAGCATCGCCTTGGCCACGCCCCGGCCCTGATACGCCTGGGCGGTGCCGACGAACTCGAGTGACGCGCTGGTCGGGGTCATGTTCGGGACGGAGCCCGTGAACTCACGGGCGAACACGGCCGAACTGATCGAGCCCTTGATCAGCCCGAAGTGCCTGCGCAGCTGTCGCGCGTCCGGACGAACGCAGGACTGCGTGCCGTCGGTGCACGCGGTGATCCCGGCGGGGACGCCGTCGAGCAGCGCGACGTAGAAGAGCTCGGGCACCATCATGTGCTCGAATCCGTCGGCGAGGACCTTCGGGTCCTTGCTGAAATAGGCGAAGTCGCCTCGGAATGCGTCGGCATAGATCTCAGCGATCGTCCGTCGACTGTCGCCGCCCAGTTCACGGGCGGGCATTACCTCGATCATGATCGTCCTGTCGGAGTAGAAGTCTCATCAGTGTCGACGGGCCGGGCACCGCCAGACGGGTGTCCGGCAGCAGCCGCATCGTCGCCAGCCCGCTGAGCGCGGCCAGGTAGCAGCTCGCCAGCTCAGCGGGTCGGCCGCTCCGGAACTCGCCGCGCTCCTGACCCCGGCCGACCAGCGCGATGACGGCGTCGACCAGCAGGGCGTGCGCGGTGCGCAGCCGCTGTAGCTGCGGCGACTCGTCGTGAGTCATGAACGCCTGGTTCATGATCAGGAAGAATTCGGCGAAGGCGCCGTCGCCCGCGAGGTCGGTCAGGAAGGTTCTGGTGAACTCGTCGAGCAGTTCGGCGGGCGACTCGGCCTCACCGAACCGCTCGACGACGCGGTGCAGTCCGGCCGCCGCGTAGTCGACCAGTGCCGCGAACAGCTCCTCCTTCGTCTCGTAGTGCCGGTAGATCAGGCCCGTGCTGATGCCCGCCGCCCGCGCGACGTCTCGCATGCTCGTGGCGGCGAAGCCTCGACGGGCGAAGAGGGTGATCGCCGCGGCCTGCACCTTCGCCAGGCTGGCGGCCCGCAGCGCCTCGTACTGCTCCTTGGTTCTCGGCATCCACACCTCGTCCCATTTTGAATGAACTTCTGTTCACTCTAAACGACGGGCGAGCCGGCCGAACACCGTGCTCCCGAACTCGCGCCGTCTGCCCGGCAACTGCTCGGCACCGGCCGTCGCCGCAGCACCGCCACCGACGCGACCGCCCCCCGGCGCCTCGGCGCTCGGACCGGCGCGGCGGCACGCGGTCGATCACCGCCACCGGACGCCGTGGCCGCCCATGCGTCGCCCGACCCGAGACGACTCGGCCGGCAGGAACACCGACGGCGGTGGGCGGCGCGAACCGGCACGAGCAGCCGGCCCGATCGGACGAGGACACGAGCGACCGGGCAGGTATGAGCAGCCGAGGCACGAACGGCTGGCGCGACGGGAGCGGAGTAAGACCCACGACGCAGGAACAAGGCCCGGCGACGCAGGAACAGGCAGAGCGGAACCGACGCGAGGCCCGGCAACGCGGGAGGCGGGCAGCGCGATGCGAACCGCCGGCACGGCCCACACCAGGACGGCCAGCACCAGTACAGGCGACGTCGAGGTAGGCGGACACGCCGTCGCGGCGGCGAAGGCGTCCACGTGCATCAACTCGTCCGGCGACGTCCAGCGGCGGATCACGACCAGCGCCGCAGCACGGGCACGGGCGGCACGAGCGACGCGGGCGGCACGGGTAGCACGAGCGGCACGGGTAGGGCGACGCGGGCGGCACAGGCCGACGCGAGCACGGGGCTGGGCGAGCGCGAATGACGCGGGCACGGGCAGCGCAAGCACGAACGGGGGCAGCACGGGCACGGGCAGCACGAGCAACGGCGACCGTCCTGCGTGAACTCGGACGGCAGCGGCCTGCAGGCAGGGCACGCCCGACGTCAACACGAGCAGCACCAACAGCACGAACACAGGCGGCACCAACGCGCCGACATCGCCACGAGCGCCACGAGCGCCACGAGCGGCACGAGCGCAGGCAGCATCACCACGGGCAGCACGAAAACGGCCACCGTGCCCACGGGCGGCGACCAGGTCGAGACCGGTGCGGCCGCTCGCGATGCGATCGGGCGGCACACCGTCTGCGAAGGACGGCGCTGCTGACCTGTCCCCCGACGGTCGGACACGGCGGCGACACCCCCGACGGTCGGGGCCGGCGGCGACGTCGGCAGACCGCACTCGCCGCACCCGGCCCGCAGGCCCGGCCCGTCGCCTTCCGCAGCCGGAACCCGGCGAAGACGAACCGGGCGGAACCGGCGATCCGAACTAAGATCACCGGCCCCGCCCGGTCTGATTCAGCCGACTCAGCTCAGGGAGCGGTCGGCCTCAGCGGCTCGTCTCGAGGCGAAGGCCGACAGCCTGCGCCATCGGCCGCGCCTTCGAAATCGAGCCGCTATTCGACATCGATGTATCTCGTCTTCCATCTCCCGCATTCGAGCACGGGTGAGTGCGTCCGGGAGGTGTGTCACGACGTCGACGCCGGAGACGCGCAGCGGACGGAGGGGGAGTCGGCCGTAGTCGATCATGCCGCCGCCCCCTTTCCGGCCACAGCCGCGTTGTCGTTCGCGGCGATGACCGGCCGGTCCGCCTTCCTGGGCCTGCCCCGAGGCCGCTTCTTCGCGATGACGGTTCCCCTCTCGAAGATCTCGCCACCCCAGACTCCCCACGGCTCGCGGCGGGCGAGCGCACCCGCCAGGCACGCGGCCATGATCGGGCAGGTCTCGCAGAGCTGCTTGGCCCGCTGGAGCTCGCCGGGGCTCTCGGCGAACCACAGGTCCGGGTCCTGAACGCGACAGGGCAGCTCGGTCTCGTCGTCGGGAACGGCGACCAACAGCTCGCCCATGCCGACCACGGTGGAGTCGGATTCCCTCGGCTCCGGCAGAACGTCTCGCGCCAGTGACACGGTCGCGGTAGACATGCGTTCTCCTTCTGATCTTCATCGAATTCTCATCGGCCCGCGACAGCCCGAGACGTCCGAAGACGACAAGAAAGCCGCGGATTCCGATAGGAGTCCGCGGCCTGATCGATCAGTCGTACCTGACTAGGTCAGAGACTGCGCTCCTGCGCGGACAGGATGGGTTCGTTCGATGGCGAACGGGCTCATGCCGTTCGGCCGTGCGTACTGCTTGCCAACGCGCGAGGATGCAGCCCACTCGAAGATGGCAAGAGCCACCTGATCGTGAGCGCCACGCACGCTGCCTTCTCCCCAGAACACGGCAGTAACCCCGGGCAGACGGCGGCCGGGGGTCACTGGATTGTTGATCAGCCTCACATCGGCCACCTCCCTCAGGGATCGAAGAACGTCATCAGGCCTTCTTGGCCTGCCTGATGCAGGTTATGGGGCGCGCACAGACGCGCGCAACTCATTTTCCGAGAGTTTTCTCGATGATCTTCAATTCCTCCGCCCAGCCGACAGTCTCGCGGCATCGTCGCAGGTGACGACGCCGGGAACGGGGCGAAGTCCCTCCGAGACCGCGACTGCGGCTCGCACACGACCGGGTGAGCGATGTCGCGATCGCCGGAGCCGTCGGCGATCACCCGTGCCGCCGGCGATCGGCCGCACCACGATCAGGCGATCGCGATCAGCCGAGCGGCGATCAGGCGATCGCGATCACCCGCACCGTGATCAGCCGAGCCGCGATGCGACGACTCAGGGCGAGGCGCCTGCCTCGCGCACCAGGGAGATGACCTCGGTGCCGAAGCGGTCGAGCTTGGTGGCACCGATCCCGGGGATGCGCACCAGCGCGGCGACGTCGGACGGCCGCTGCTCGGCGATGGCCGTCAGCGTCGCGTCGGTGAGCACCACGAAGCCGGGGACGCCCAGTTTCCGCGCCCGATCGCCGCGCCAGGCCCGCAGCCGCTCCAGCAGCTCCTGATCGAGGTCGGCCGGGCAGTGCTCGCACCGGCCGAGCTTGATCGCCATGGTCGCGGTCAGCGCCGACGAGCAGACCCGGCAACGGGGCGCCCCCGCCCGAGCGGCGCCGCGGGTGGTGCTCGCCCTGGCGACGGCCGACGCCGGGTGGTCCTCCGGAGCGAGCCCGTACAGGAAGCGGCTGCGCCGCCGATAGCGCCGCCCGCCCTCGGCCCTGGCCAGCGCCCAGGACAACGCCAGGTGCCTGCGGGCGCGGGTGACGCCGACGTAGAAGAGCCTGCGCTCCTCGTCCACAGCGGCGTCGTCGCCGTCGGCCCGATGGAGAGGCAGGGTGCCCTCGGTCAGCCCGACCAGGAACACCGCGTCCCACTCCAGGCCTTTGGCGGCGTGCAGCGACGCCAGGGTCACGCCCTCCATCGCGGGCGGATGCCGTGCCTCGGCGCGCTGATCCAACTCGACCACGAACCGGGCCAGGTCGGTCTCCGGGGCCACGTTCGCGGTCTCCTCGGCCAACTCCGCCAGGGCACGCAACGACTCCCAGCGTTCCCGCGCGGCACCGCCCTCCGGTGGTCGCTCGCCGAGCCCCAGCCGCGCCAGCACCGCCCGCACCCGCGCGGGCAGCGGTCGGTCCTCGGTCAACGCTCCCTCGGTGCGCAGCGCCGTCACGGCCTGCCGGACCTCCGGCCTGGCGAAGAACCGTTCGCCGCCGCGCACCTGATACGGGACGTCGGCCTCGCTCAACGCCTGCTCGTAGACCTCGGACTGCGCGTTGACCCGGAACAGGATCGCGATCTCGCCCGCCGAGGTGCCCGCCGCGATGAGGTTCTTGACGCCCCTCGCCACCGAGGCCGCCTCCGCCGCCTCGTCGTCATGCTCGGCGAACGACGGCGGCGGGCCGGGCGGCTGCTGACCGATCAGCCGCAGCCGCGACCCGGCGGGCCGGTTCCGCGCCGCCTCGATCACCCGGTTGGCCAGCGACACGATCTCCGGCGTCGAGCGGTAGTCCCGTTCCAGGCGGATCACCGCCGCCTCGGGAAAACGACGCGGGAAGTCCAGCAGCGGGCGCGCCGACGCGCCTGCGAAGGAGTAGATCGTCTGGTTGGCGTCGCCGACCACGGTCAGGTCGTCCCGCTCGCCGAGCCAGGCGTCCAGCACTCGCTGTTGCAGTGGCGTGACGTCCTGGTACTCGTCGACCACGAAGCTGCGATAGCGGTCACGGAACTCCGCCGCGACGTCGCCGTGCTCCTCCATGACGGCCGCCGTGTGCAGCAGGATGTCGTCGAAGTCCAGGACGCGCGCCTCGTTCTTGAGCCGCTCGTAGGCCTGGTAGACGGCGACGATCTGATCGGCGGGGGCGGGGGTGGCCCGCTGTGTCCGCGCGACGGCGGCGGGATAGGACTCCGGTGCGATCAGGGAGGCCTTGCTCCACTCGATCTCGCTCGCCAGGTCGCGCAGCGTCTCGCGATCGGTGCCGGCCCCGGCCCGCCTGGCCGCCTGCGCGATCAGTGGCAGCTTGCCGTCCAACAGCTGCCACGGGTCGTCGCCGATCACCCGCGGCCAGAAGTAGCGCAGCTGACGCAGGGCCGCCGCGTGGAACGTGAGCGCCTGCACCCCCGCCGCGTCCAGCGCCCGCAGCCGCGAACGCATCTCGCCCGCCGCCCGTTTGGTGAAGGTGACCGCCAGCACCTGGCCCGGCGCCACGTGCCCCCGTCGAACGAGGTTCGCGATGCGTCGGGTGATCGTGCGGGTCTTCCCGGTCCCGGCGCCCGCCAGCACGCAGACCGGGCCTCGCGGAGCCAGGACCGCCGCCTGCTGCTCCGGATCGAGTCCCGACGCCGGATCGTCCTGCTGCGCAGCCATCCCGGCATCCTCGCATCGACGGCGGCGAGACGTCGCACGACCTCGTCGGGACGCTCGGCGGCGACCATCCGGCCGCGCGCGACGTGAGCGGAGTCGGATCAGTCCGCCCTGCGCCGGTTCGGCACCCGCTCCCACCAGGTGACGCAGCGCCAGACCCACTCGACGGGGCCGTGGGCGAAGCGGCGCAGCCACCAGCGGCTCGCCACGCACTGCGTCACGAGGATGCTCAAAGCCAGCAGCAGCATGACGTCCCAGCGGGTCGAGCCCGGCAGTCCCAGCGGCCCCGCCGCGAGCAGGACGATCGCGGTGGCCGACAGGTAGTTCGTCAACGCCATCCGCCCCAGCGGCGCGCAGACCGCCGACAGGCCGGGTCCGAGCGGCGTCCGCAGCAGCAGGAGCAGGCCGGTCACGTACACCACGGCCAGCGCGATGCCCGCGACTCCCGAGGAGACGTTGAAGCCGCTGTGCACCAGTTCGTCCGCCTGGATCGGCAGCGCGACGGCCGCGACGATCGCCGCGCCCAGGCACAGCGCCGCCGTCGCCCGACCGCGCTCCGCCAGGGTGTGCACGATGCCGTAGCGCGCCGTGGCCAGGCCGAGCAGGAAGAGTCCTGGGACGAGCACGATGCCGCCGCCGAAGAGTCCCAGGGGGAGCAGCGTGCCCACCAGCCCGCCCAACAGGATCAGCGGTCTGGGCAGCAGGCTCGCGGGTATCAGCACCACCGCGCCCACGATCGCGTAGCTCAGCAACGCCTCTCCGGGCTGAAAGAGCTGGTGTACGAGCCCGAGGACGGCCAACACCGCGAGCCGGCGCAGCATCGGGACGAGACGACGAGACGCGCCGACTCGGCGAGACGCGCCGTCCAGGAAGAGCGAGAAGCCGAGCCCGAAGAGGAAGGCGAAGATCGGCATGAAGCGTTGATGGGCGGTCAGCTCCAAGACCGCCGGAATCGTCAGCGGCTCGCCGTCGACCATCCTCGGCATCAGGGTGAGCTGCGGGATGTTGGTGACGAGGATGCCGCACAGCGCCAGCCCGCGGACGGCGTCGACGGCGGAGACTCGATCGGTGTGGGCGGCGGTGTCAGCAGTGGTCCGGGCGGCGGTGTCGGCGGCGGTCCCGGCCTGGGTGTGGGCGGCGGTCCGGGGTACGGGGGGACCGGCGGCGATCGGGGCGTCAGGCACGACGGCGACGCTAGGCCCGGCATGCGTCCGGCCGCCTCGGCCGAAAGTCGCAAACCCGCGCTACTCGCACCGATCGTCGCCCGGGGGCTCACCGGACACGGCGTCCAGTCGCCGGGCTCGGGTTCGGCGGCGAGGCGCCCTGCCCCTCGCCACCGAAGGCGGCACCGGACCCGGTCGCGGTCCTGCGGCACCTATCTGCTCGGGACGCCGGAGGTCGTGAACGGCGCCCGCGGACGGACCACCTCCCCGACGACCCGGAGCAGGCCCCGGACGAGCCGGCTGCGACCGCCGTTCGCCACGATCGGGACCTCGCCGTACCCGGACCGCCCCGTGTCCGCCGCCGCACGGGCGAGGACCGTGCGAGGTCAGGCCGCCCAGGCCTCCAGCATCCGATGGGCGATGGACGCGGGCCCGGGCAGAGCGAAGCCGTGGGCGGCCCCGCCGTCGGCCAGTGCGTCCCGGACCTGCTGCCTCGACACCCAGTGCGCCGCCTCGATCTCCCCGTCGGCGGGAATCAACGGCTCGGCGGGATCGGCTACGGCGTGGAAGCCGACCATCAACGACCGGGGAAACGGCCAGGGCTGACTGCCCAGATACCGGATGTCGGTGACCGGCACGCCGATCTCCTCGGCGACCTCCCTGGCCACGCAGGACTCCAGCGACTCGCCCATCTCGACGAAGCCGGCGAGCACCGAATACCGGCCGGGCGGCCACGTCGGCTGTCGGGCCAGCACCACCTGGTCGGCACCGTCGTGCACCAGGCAGATCACCGCGGGGTCGGTCCTCGGATAGTGCTCCTGTCCGCAGCCGTCGCAGTGCCGCGTCCACCCCGCCCGCACCGCCCGGGTCCTGGTCCCGCAGAACGGGCAGAAGCTGGACTGGTCGTGCCAGGACAGCAGGCCGACGGCGGTGGTGAACAGGCCCGCGTCGGTGTCGGTCAGCAGCGCCCCCGCCTGCCGAAGATCCTGCCACTCCGGGCCGCCGTCCTCGGCGGTCACGCGTCGCGCCCAGTAGCCGACCTCGTCCTCGGCACCGAGCAGGACCGCGCCCTCCGGTCGGGGCTCGGCGTGCGGCGTCGCCGAGGTGAGCACGGTGCCCGAGGGACTCACCGACGCCCGACCCGCCGGATCGACGTCGATCAGCCTGCCGCGGGCCCACAGCCGGTCCAGCGCGGCCTCGTCGCCGCGCACCGGCTCCCGTCGATCCACCGTCGATCGGGAGAGCGCGGGCGGGCCGAGCAGCGCCAACTGCTCGACCACGCCCGCACTGACGAACTGATCTGCCTCACGGTTCACGGGAGCGCGACGCCTCCCAGCGCCCGCAGCGGCCCCGCCAGCGTCTCCGCGTCCCCGACCACGACGCCGGTGAACGCGGTCGGCGTGAAGAACTCGCGCGCCGCCTCCCCCACCTGCTCCGGGGTGACCGTGCGAAGTCGGTCCGGATGCTCCTGCAGCCAGTCCAGCGGCACGCCGATCGAGGCCAGCCCCGACAGGGTCCCGGCCAGGCCGCCCTGCGACGCGGTGGAGATCAACAACGACCCGATCAGGTACTCCCGCGCCGAGTCGAGCTCCTCCTTCGACGGCGGCACCACCCCGATCCTGCCCAGCTCGTACCGCATCTCCAGCACGGCCGCCGCCGTCACCTCGCTGGCCGTGTCGGCGTCGACGTCGAGGACGGCACCCTGCGGCGTGTACTCGAACGAGGAGTGGGCGCTGTAGGTGTAGCCCTTGTCCTCCCGGATGTTCTCGACGAGCCGGGAGGAGAAGTAGCCGCCGAACACGACGTTGGCCAGTTGTAGCGCCGGAAAACGCGGATCGAGCCGCGTGACGGCCTGTGCCGACAGCCGGATCTGCGACTGCACCGCGCCCGGCCGGTCCACCAGCAGCAGGTCGCCGCCGTCGACCAGCGGCAGCCGGGGAAGCACCGAGGCGCCGCGCTCGCTGTGCCAGCCTGCCAGCGCGCGCGACACCGTGTCGGCGATCCGATCGAGGTCGATGTCGCCGACCAGGACGAGCGTCGCGCCGCGCGGTACGACGGCGGCCCCGTGCAGCAGCCGGACCTCGGCGGGCTCCACCGCGAGGACGTCGACGGCACGCGGCATCTCCCGGGTGTACGGGTGGTCGCCGAAGCGACGCCGCTGCAGCGCCTCCCTGGCGATCACCCTCGGCTGGGAACGCGCGACGTTGATCCGCTCGGCGAGCCGATCGCGTTCGCCCAGCACCTCGGCCTCGCGGTAGGCCGCGCTGGTGAGCGCGTCGCTGACGACGTCGAGGAAGGTGTCCAGGCCGCTGGACAGCGTCGACCCCGACACGCGCAGTCGTTCCGGGTCGACGACGGTGCGCAGGTCGGCGCCGACGCCCGCCAGGTCGGTGTCCATCAGGACGCGGTCCCGCCGTTCGGTGCCGGTCAGCATCGTCGTCGCCAGCAGCTCCGCGACGGCCGAGTGCTGCTCGGACTCGCCCGCGAACGGGATGCTCATCCGCATCTCGACCATGGGCACCGAGGACTGCCGGACCGCGATGAGACGCAGCCCGTTCTCCAGGACGGCATCCAGCCGCACGGGCGGATCGTCGAGCCTGGCGACGCCCAGCTCGGGAAGCGGACGGGGGCCCGTCTCGGTGCGGCCGATCTGCTCGGCGGTGCGGTGCGTGGTGGTGTTCACAGGGCGTCTCCAGCGGAAGCGGCGGGCTCGACGGTCAGCACGGCGCGGGCGTCCGGGCGCAGCGCCTTGGCGGCGGCGGCGACGTGGTCGACGGTGACGCGGCCGATCAGCTCGGGCAGCTCGGCACTCAGCTCCGCCCGCCCGTGCAGCAGCTCGAAGGCGCCGTAGCTCAGCGTCCGCGAGATGAGCCGATCGTGCTCACCGTGCAGCGCCGCGGTCCAGCGGGCGGTCACCCTCGCCAGCTCGTCGACGTGCGGGCCCTCCGAGGCCAGGATCTCCAACTCGTCGTCGAAGGCGGCAAGCACCCTGGCCTGCTCCACATCCGAGGAGTGGATGATCGTCGCGACGAAGGCGTCCGGGTCCCGTACGTCCAGCGGCTGGAACAGACCGCAGCCCGCGCCGACCTCGATGGCCAGCGCCTCCCCGTGCACCAGTCGGTGCGGCAGCCGGGAGGAGTCGCCGTCGGAGAGGACCTGCGACAGCACCACGTAGGCGAGGTAGGCGTCGAGATCGCTGACCGGGTCCGGGACTCGATAGCCGAGCGCGATGCCCGGCAGCGGCGCGTGCGCGTCGACGTGAGTACCCCGCAGCTCGGTGGTGGGCAGCGGCTCGGCGAAGGAGGGCCGGACGGGCCTCGGCCGGGCGGGCACGTCGCCGAAGTGGCGGTGCACCAGTTCGGTCGTCTTGTCGACGTCCAGGTGCCCCGCCACCGTGAGGACGGCGTTGCTCGGCGCGTAGTAGGTGTCGAAGAACGCCGCGCAGTCGTCGACCGACGCCTGTTCGAGGTCGGTGAAGTCGCCGTAGCCGTTGTGCGCGTTCGGGAAGGTGTCGAAGAGCACCGGCGGCAGCAGGATCCACGGGAAGCCGCCGTAGGGGCGGTTGAGGACGTTGAGCCGGATCTCCTCCTTCACCACGTCCACCTGATTGCGCAGGTTCTCCTCGGTCAGCTTCGGGGCGCGCATCCGATCGGCCTCGAGGAACAGGGCGCGTTCCAACGCGGCGGAGGGGAGCATCTCGAAGTAGTCGGTGTAGTCCTGGTGGGTGGATCCGTTGAAGGTCCCGCCGGAGCCCTGCACATGCCGGAAGTGCGCCAACTTCCCCAGACTCTCGCTGCCCTGGAACATCAGATGCTCGAACAGGTGCGCGAAGCCGGTGCGGCCCTCCGGTTCGGAGCGGAACCCGACGTCGTAGTGGACGCTCACCGCGACGACGGGCGCCGTGTCATCCGGCGCGAGGACCACCCGCAGGCCGTTGGGCAGGGTGAATCTGTGGAGCTGGTGGTCGACCATTCCGGCAGCCTAGCGACGTGCACGCGCGACCTCGTGGAGTGCTGCCGCGACTCTCGGCCGCCAGGTCCGTCGACACCGCCGGACGGACGAATCAGCGCAGCGAGCGGAGATGGCCCGCCTCGGCGAGCACACCGTCCAGTTCCGCCAGGAAACTCGGGAAGTGGACGGCGAATCGACGCAGATCCGGGCTGGCGGAGGAGGCGCCGCCCAGGTCCTCCCCGTACCAGTAGAGGCCCGGCGTCCCGTCCGCCGCGCCGTCGATCTCGGCGAACTCGCCGAGCCAGCGTCGGGTCTCGCCGAGGACGACCGCGTACGGCAGCGAGCGGGAGAACACCATCTCCCGGTCCTCGGCGGGGATGTCGGTGCACGAGGCCGTGTCGAGATAGTCGCGCAGGCCGCGGACCTGGGCGACGAGTCTGCTGCCCCGCAGGGTCCTGGCGGGCAGTCGCCGCGAGTCCAGGGCGACCACGAGACCGAACACGATGAGCCCGAGTCCGACCAGGGCCGAGCCGCCGAGCACGGCGAGCAGGACGGTGAGCACCGCGCCGAGCGCGGCGACGCCGAGACCTGCCCACCACCAGCGGTTCCTCGCCTGGTCGGGGCGGACCGAGAACCAGCGGCGTTCGACGACGTCGGAGTACAGCGCGTCCTGCACGGCCGCCAGGTCGAGCGTGTCGGCGCCTGCCAGTTCGGACACCAGGACCTCTTCACGGCGGTCCGGCCCGGTGTCCGGGCCGAGTAAGCACGTGTAGACGGCGCGTTCATAGTCGTGCAGGGACTCGTCCGGCGGGTTGCGTCGGACGATGCGCCAGTCGAGCACGTCCTGATCGACGTGCAGCTCCTCGATCCACAGGTAGTTGCGGACGGCCAGGTCGACGATGGTGGAGGTGACGTCCACCACGTCGACGTGTTCGTCGACCACCGTGCCGACCTGACCGGGCAGCACGCCGTCCGGAGAGGCGAAGGCCACCGAACCGTCCGACTCGGTCAGCAGCACGTCCACCGGCCCGATCTCGGCCCGCAGCGCCGCCCGGTCCTGTCGTCTGCGGCGCGCGGGCACGGCCAGGGCCGCGAGCAGCAGGACGAACAGGACGCCGAGGATCACCCCGGTCGTGGGAGTGAGCGAGAAGGCCCTGGCGATGCTGAAGTTCTCGTCGTATCGCGCGGTGGCGGGCACGGCGTCCGCGGACAGCCCGACGCTGACCACGAGCCGGTCGTCGGCGTCGAGCCCGGTCTGCTGCGCGGTGGCGAGCTGCCCTGCGTCGATCTGCGAGACGGTGCAGGTGGTGTTCGAGGACGGCGCGCCCGCGAGACAGGTGATGGACTGCGGGGCCGAGGGTGACACGAAGGACACGCGGACCGAGTCGAGGTCGGCGTTCCAGTCGCCGGTGACCTGCCAGCGGAACTCCTGGCTCGCGGCGAGGTCGGCGACGGCGCCGTCGACCCGGTAGCGCAGGGTGCTGGTCCCCGAGTCCGCCGTGACGACGAACGCGCGCTCGGTGACCTCGGCCTCGACCGGACCGTCGGTCTCGACGTCGCGCACCGCGTAGACCCGGTCCACGTCCACCCCGGCGAGTTCCCGCAGCGGGGACTCGCGTCGGATCGCCTCGGTGCCCGCGACGGTGATCTGCTCCTCGACGCTGAGCGTCCCGTCCGGTTCCAGTCGCAGCTCGACCACGATCGACGAGCCGTCGGCCGTCGGTTGATCCGCCTCCTGGGCCGCGGCGGGAACGCCTGCCGCGAAGAGGGTGACGGCGGTCATGAGGGCGAGCGGGCCCCGGACAGAGAACACGGCTGCGGAGGATAGCGGAGTCGTCTTATGCTCGGGGACGATGAGCGCCGGGGCGCGCATCCGCAGCACGATCTGGACGAACACCGGTGAACCGCACGGGAGGCGGTCCACCTGGGACTCCGGGTCGCACGGTGCACGGGCCGTCGAAGACGGACGGCCGGGCCGGTCGGCGGTTCGCCTCCTCGGCCGGGTGTTGAGGGGGAGACGCAGTACCGATGTCGGAGTTCAGGCCGCCACACAACGACGGGACCACACCAGGCGGCGAGGGTTCACGGCATCACCCGCCGCCCCGACCGGTGGCGCCGCCGCCCGCCGCACGTCCCGTCGGCCCCGACGGCGGCGCGAGTCGACGCGGTCCGGCGCCGGTCCCGCATCCGACGACGCCGCCAGGACAGGCATCGCACGGCGGTCCGACATGGCGCGGTGGAACGACATCGCGGCCCGGTGCGGGCGGCCGGGACGGCATGGAGACGCCGAGGCACGCGCAGCGACCGGCCGACCCGACGAGCAGGCGAATCGACGGCCGCCCGACGGGCGTCCCGCCGTTTCACCACGGGAATCGAGGCGGATCCTCACCGGAGGCCCGCCTGTCCGGCATGGCAGGCCCGAGCAGGCGGCCGCTGCCGCCGCCACGCAGCCGCGCCGAAGAGCCCGTCACCGCGCCGTACCCGATCCCCCGCACCGCGCCGCCCCGACAGACCGGGCACCAGCGGGCCGCCGAGGGCATCGCGGGCCCCACGCCGGAACGGTCCCGCCCGCCGGGGCTGCTGACCACGCTCGGCCTCGGCGTCGCGGGCCTCGCGTTGGTCGGCGTCATCGGCGGGGTCGCCAACGCGGCTCTGGACGCCTCGCGGCAGACCGCGGCCCCCACTCGGACGGCACCGACGACAGCGGCGCCGCCGCCCGCCCCGCAGGACGCCTCCCCGCCGCGAGCACCGGAGACTCCGGACCAGACCGAGGTCGAGACCGAGGAGCCGCAGCAGCCCTACGACGAGCCGGTGACCGCCCCGCAGCCGGTCTATCTGCTCGGCGATCATCCGATCAACGCCGACGGGCTGTACGCCTCCGACACCACCGCCTGCACGCTCGCCCCGTTCTCTCCGGACCCGGCGGGACAGGACGCCCTGTATCAGTCGGCGCTGCCGTGCATGGTGGACGCCTGGCGCTACGCGCTGGAGTCGAACAATCTGCCGTCCGGTCCGCCGGAGCTGATCACCGTCTCCGGCCCGGTGGAGACGCCGTGCGGCACGGCGCATTCCTCCTATTACTGCAGCGGCAACCACACGCTGTACATGTCCGCCTCGGTGCATGCCGAGCAGGAACAGCTCGGGGATCACCCCGGCCCGTATCTGAGTGTGCTCTTCCACGAGTACGGGCACCACGTCCAGGGATCGGCGGGCATCATGCAGGCCGCCTGGGACGAGCGCTACGCGGTCGGTCCGAACAGCCCGGAGGGGCTGGAGATCTCTCGCAGGCTGGAGCTTCAGGCGACCTGTTACGGCGGCATGCTGCTGGCGGCGACCACCCGCACGGGCGTCGTCGACCTCGAGACGATGTCGATCGCGCTGAACGACGCCCGGAATCGGGGCGACTGGCCGGATCGGGGTGCTCCGCCGGATCACGGCGCCCCGGAGATCAACGGCGGCTGGATGGAACAGGGCTACTACAACAACAACACTCAGCAGTGCAACACCTGGCTCGCCAGCCCCGCCGACGTCCGGTGAGCCGCCCGCGTCGTCGCCGGTGGCCGCGCGGCGCCACGGCTCAGGGCTTCTCCTGGTTCCGTTCGGGCGGGGCGGACTCGTCCAGCACCGGCAGGCGGCCGGTCGACGAGGAGTCGGGGGCGTAGAGGTCGGACACGCCGAGATCGGGCAGCGCGGAGCCGTAGCCCGCGGAGTCGTGATCCAGGGAGTCGTATCCGGGAGAGTCCTGGCTCTGGGGGGCATCACCGGTGGAGCCGTGCTCGGCGGGCCGGTGGATCGTGGCGTCGTAGCCGGCGGCTTCATAGCCGGTGGCGTCGTAACCGGCGACGTCGGACCCGACGGGGTGGAACGCGGTCGAGTCGTACGCGGGTCGCTGGAACGCGGTCGAGTCGTAGGCATAGGCGGCGTGAAGCGTGGAGTCGACCGGCCCGGAGCCCGCGGGATCGGCCGCACTCTGGCCGGGCACCGAGGAATCCAGGGCCGAGGAATCCGGCACCGGGACGTCGGCCCGCGTCGAGTCCGACCCGACGGCGCCGCCGGGCACGGCGTCCGCCGAGCCCACGCCCGAGGACGCGGCACCCGAGGACGCCGGGTTGGCGGCAGACACGCGGGCCGCCCGTCTGCGGGGTCGTCCGATCACGATCGCCAACGCCGCGCCCGCCAGCCCGGCGATGGTCAGCAGCACGGCCGTCATCCGCTCGCCGGGGTCCGGACCGCCCGTCGCGGTCCCGGCCAGCCATACCTCCGGTTCGGCGTCCGACTCCGGATCGGCCTCGATCACCTCGACGTCGAGCCGTGCGCCCTCGGTGTGCCCGCAGGCCGCCAGATCCGCCTCCAGGAACCGCGCGTCCATCTGAACCTCGACGCGGTCTCGCGCCCCCGCGACGCCGCAGTCCGCCGAACGGATCACGACGGCGGTCGCGGTCCGCACCTCCTCGGTGGAGACACCCTGAAACGGGAGCAGTCGTCCCGTCGCCACGAGAACGCCGATGCCGAGCACGGCGAGGACCATGATCGTCAGCACCGATTTGCCAGGTCCCTGTCGAACGGCCACGGCGAAGATCGTGGCAGACGCGCGAGTCGGGCCGTGCGGCGGAGGGCGCACCGCGCAGGGTCGATCACACAGGGCGCCCGATCACTTCGCGAACTCCGCCGGGCGAGCGGTCCGCGACTCGGACGAACGGGGCGATACGTCCCGCCGCCGAGCGGCCGGCGATCCTGCGGACGGCCCGATGCCGACGCGCGTGCAGCGCCGGGCGGCTCGTCACGGGGCCGGGGTCATCGCGCCGCGCACCGGGTGCCGCCGGACCGGAATCGCCCGCCCCGCCGAGCGGAGACCACCGTCCCGCCGGAGACCACCGCCGCCGGGAACCGAGCGCACACGACGTCGAGACCGCCCCCTTCGCCGGGTCCGCCGCTCGCGGCTCAGTCGCCGACGCCGTCCGGCGGCGTCACCTTGCGCACGTAGATCAGTCGGTCGCCGAGTTCGAGGGCGTCGGCCTGCGGCGCGTCGATCCGGTACAGGGTGCCGCGTCGGAGCACACCGAGGACGATGTCGGCCAGGTGGCGCGGGGAGCCGCCGACCTCGGTCGGGTCGACGGGGCGCTCTCCCATCGCCAGCCCCTCGTCGGTGGTGAGCAGGTCCTCGAAGATCTCGACCACCGAGGGCGTCGTGGTGGCCATGCCGAGCAGCCTGCCCGCGGTCTCGCTGGAGACGACGACCGAGTCGGCGCCGGACTGACGCAGCAGGTGGACGTTCTCCGCCTCACGGACCGCGGCGACGATGGTGGCCTTCGGCGCCAGCTCCCGCGCCGTCAACGTGACCAGCACAGCCGTGTCGTCACGATTGGTGGCCACCACGACGGCCTTGGCCCGCTGCACGCCCGCGACCCGCAGCACGTCCGAGCGGGTGCCCGAGCCGCGCACGGTCACCAGCCCCAGCGCGGCGGCGGCGTCGAGCATCGTCTGATCGGAGTCGACCACCACCAGGTTCGAGGGGTCCACGTCGTCGCCGAGCAGCGATCTGATCGCCGATCGGCCCTTCGTCCCGTAGCCGATGACGACTACGTGGTCACGCACCTTCGACCTCCAACGTTGGATCTTCAAGGCCTGTCGGGACCGCTCGGTGAGCACTTCCAGGGTGGTGCCGACCAGGACGATCAGGAAGAGCACCCGGAGCGGCGTGATCACCAGGATGTTGACCAGTCGGGCCGAGTCCGAGACCGGGGTGATGTCGCCGTATCCGGTGGTCGACAACGAGACGGTCGCATAGTAGAAGGCATCCAGCAGCGACACCGAGTCGTCGGCGTTGTCGCTGTAACCCTCGCGATCGAGGTAGACGATGATCACCGTCGCCAGCAGCGCCAGCAGCGCGCCGATGACGCGCTGGACGATGGCCTGCACCGGGCCCACGCCCGCGCTGGGGATGTGGACGACGCCCACCAGGGTGTGGTGGGGCCTGAGATCGAAGCCCCGTTCGATGTCGGCTCTGCGCAGTCGCATCAGACCGTCCTCCGGACGATCGCCCCGCCGCTCGTCACCACCGCCACCGCCACCCGTCACCGGTCGAGAAGAGGGCACGTCGGCTTGCGGCCCGCACAGCGCCGAGCGTAAACGGCATGGCCGAACCCCGTCGAGCCGAACGGTGAAGACACGGAATGTCGGAACGATGCGACTCGGTCAAGATTGGGCCGCGCCGGCGTCCATCGGCCTTCCGAGGGGATTAGGATACGTCCGTGCCGTCACTCCAGCAGGCAGCTCAGGCGCTCGGTTGGCACGGTCATGTCGTCGCCGATGTCACCGTGCTCGGCCAGCAGGTGTCCGCGGTCGTGGGATTACGCTCCGACGTTCATCGCTGGCGTGTGGAGAACGGCTGGCCGCCGGAGCCGAATCCCTCGTGGTTCCGTTCCTGGTTCGAGCCCAGCTACTACGATCAGATTCCGGTGCCCGCCGTCGACCTGATCGGCGTGCTGGTCACCGAGTCGAAGGCGGGGCGGGCGCTGCGCTCCTGCGGCACGCTGATGACCCTCGCACCGTGCGCGGTGGTTCTTCCCGCAGCTCAGACCAGTGATCCGTGGCCGCTCGCCGAGCTGGACTACTACGGCATCGGCGTCGTGGCCACCGACATCGACCGCGAGGCCGTGGTGTCGATCCGGCCCGAGGACCGCTCGTCGGAGTTCGGCGGCTCGCTGTTCGGCCGCTGGCTGCTGGAACTGCTCTATCACCGCGTCGTCACCGAGGTGCTGGCCGCCCCGAGGTGATCGGCGACGCGGCAGGCGAGAGTCCGGTGGACTCACCGAACCGGAGGACTCCGGGTGAACGGAAGTCAGGCCGCGGGTGAATGGCGGCGTAGGACGACGGCACGAGAATTGTTCGAACCGGGCGCCGCGATCACTCGAGGAGAACGCCCGCACCGCCGATAGGATCGACAGCGCGGGCGTCGCACACCACGATGTTCGACTCAGGCGGGCACCAATTCGTACTCCTGCCAGTTCAGTGCCTCGGCATTCCATTCCATACCCCGGCCGTCCTGGAGGGCCCGGAGCGCGTGAAGGGTGTGCGGCCACCGACGGACGACGTCGACGATGGCGATCGCCACCATCTCGTCGGCCTGCCGCTGCTGTTCGCCCGGCCCGAGGACGATCGTGTTGCCGTTCTCGCCCCGGAGGTCGGTGAGCGGCGACTGCCCGGAGAGAACGGACTTCTCGACCAGCACCGGCCGGTTCGGCGGCACGTCGTCCGGCCAAGCCTGGCGATCGATGTCGGCGGCCTGCGGTTCACCGCACTGGCCGCAGGTGCACCCGCCGCCCACCGCCCAGCCGTGCTGGCTCCAGTGCCAGACGGCAGTCGTTCCGGTGCGGAGATCACTGAGGCCCGCGACGTGCGGCCATGCGTCCACGACTCCGCCCAGGGTGGTGGCCCGGGTGGGGCCGTCCGTGTCGCCGGGACCGAAGAAGGCCCATCCGCCGTCCTCGTTCCGAGCCACCCGGACCAGCGGCGCGCGCAGCGCCACGACATCTTCTGCGACCTGAACCTCCGTCGTGGGCGACGTGGCCAGCTTCCAGTACAAGTTCTCGGACATCGTCCGAGATCGTTTCTGAGCCACCGAGGCCGCAACAAGCTCATCCACTCGATCAGGGGTCACTCGCATCGGGGATCTTCCGCAGCAGTGCCCGGAGGCCCTCCGCGTCCAGCAGATCGGCGGGCCGCACGGTCCGGTCGGCCCGCACGTAGTGGAAGGCGGCGCGCACCTGAACCAGCGGCGTGTTGGACAACGCCGCCCAGGCCAGCCGGTAGGCCGCCAGTTGCACGGCCAGCGCGGGCAGCCGGTCGGCGGCGGGCGGCGACCCGGTCTTCCAGTCGACCACCGTCCAGCCGCCGTCGGGGTCGGCGAACACGGCGTCCATCCGGCCGCGCAGGGCCACGCCCTCGATCTCGGTCTCGAAGGAGACCTCCACCGCGTGCGGCGTCCGATCCGCCCAGGCGCTTCGCAGGAAGGCATCCTGAAGCGCCGCGGGCGCGGCGACCAGCTCGTCCAGGTCGTCGTCGGCCGCCCCGGGCAGGTCGTCGACGTCGAGCAGTCGGGTGACGGAGAACCGCCGCTCCAGCCAGGCGTGGAAGGCGGTGCCCCGGCGGGCGGCGTGGCTCGGCGGCCTCGGCAACGGCCTGCGCAGCCTGCGGGCGAGACCCTCCGGGTCGGCGGCCAGCTCCACCAGCCTGCTCACCGAGAGCTGCGGCGGCAGCAGTACCTGATCGGTCGCGTTCGCCGCTGCGGCGCGCTCGGCGAGCAGCACCGAGACGTCCCGCTGCCATCCCTCGGGATCGTCCTCGTCGAGCGCGGGATCGGTCGGGTCGACGACGCCGGGCGCGGCAGGCACGCCGTGCACGGTCGGAATGGCGGGCTCGGCAGGCGCCGCCGAGCCTGCCGCCTCCTCGATCCGAGCACGGTCCACCGAAACGGTCTGGCGCGCCTGCGCGGTCCGACCGCGTCGATCGGCGCGATCCTCGCCGGGAGGACCGGAGTCGAGCAGTTCCCGCAGCCGCGCGTGCACCAGCTCCGCGCCCGCCGCGACGTCCGCGCGCCGCGCGCCCAACGGGTCCTTCGGCCACTGCGCCGAGTTGACCGTCGCGGCCAGCGGATTCTCCGTGTCCGGTTCCGGCGGCGCGGCCCAGTGGTCGACGTCCCCCACTTCGGGGCGGGCCGTGATCACCTCCTTGACCTGCTTCAGGAAGTCCGACGGCCCGCGCGGACTCCTCCCGGTCTCGCCCCACCAGTGTCCCGAGACGAGAAGGGTGCGCTCCGACCTGGTCAACGCCACGTAACAGAGCCTGCGCTCCTCCAGCAGCCGCCGCTGTTCGAAGTCCTCGGAATGCCGGGCGAGCGACTCGATGACGACCTTGCGATCGGCGCCCGCGGGTATCCGCAAGGCGGGCAGGTCGGCGGCGTCGCCACGCAGTTCGGCCGGGAGCTGGACCACCGAGCCGAGCCAGTCCGCCGAGCGGCGTCCGCCGGGGAAGACCTTCTCGACCACGTGCGGCACGGCGACGATCTCCCACTCCAGCCCCTTGGCGGCATGCATGGTCAACACCTGCACGCGGTCCTCGGCGACCTCCACCTCGCCGGGCTCCAAGCCGTCCTCGGCCCGCTCCGCCACCCGGAGATAGTCCAGCAGGGCGGGCAGTCCCGCGATGGGGCTGGCGGCGGCGAAGTCGGCGACCACGTCGGCGAAGGCGTCCAGATGGGCGCGGCCCACGCCGCCCGGGCGGGCGAGGCTCTCCACCGAGAGCAGCAGAGTCCGCTCGACGTCGGCGACCAGCTCGGGCAGCGGCTGATCGAGTCGCCGTCGCAGCACGGCCAGCTCCCTGGCCAGCCGTTGGATGCGGCGGAAGCCCGCGGGCGAATAGTCGGCGGCCGGACCGGGGTCCTCCAGGGCGTCGATCAGCCCGGCCTGTTCGGCGTGCTCGCCGGGCAGCGCGTCCACCGGGGAACCGCTCGGCTCCCGCCGGTCGCCCCGATCGGCGAGGCTGCCCGCCCTGGCCCACAACGCGGCCAGGTCGGCGACGCCCAGCCGCCAGCGGGCCCCGGTGAGCAGCCGGGCCGCCGCCGTCCCCGCCAACGGATCGACCAGCATCCGCAGGGCGCTGACCAGGTCACGCACCTCCGGTTCGTCCAGCAGACCGCCGAGCCCCACCACCTCGACCGGCAGTCCCTCGGCACGCAGCGCCTCCGCCAACTCGGCCATGTCCGCGCGGCGCCGCACCAGGACGGCGGCGGTGGGCGGGCTGCCGGTCTCCGCGACCGTCTGTCGCCACCGGGCCGCGACGGCCGAGGCCAGCCAGGCGCGTTCGCCACGGACGTCGGGCAGCAGCGCGCAGTGCACGTCGCCCGGTTCGGCCCCGGGCTTGGGCCGCAGCTCCTCGACCTCCAGCCCCGCGGCCCGCAGCGGGGCGGACACCGCGTTGGCCAAGGTCAGCACCTCGGGCGGATTACGGAAGCTGGTCAGCAGCCCGTAGCCGCGCGCGGGCGCCTGCTCGCCGTCCGCGTCCAGGCGTGGGAAGTCGGTGCGGAACCGGGGCAGATTCGCCGCGCTGGCCCCCCGCCAGCCGTAGATGGCCTGCGCCGGGTCGCCCACGGCCGTCACCGGCAGCCGGTCGCCGTCCCCGAAGAGCGCCCGCAGCAGCACACGCTGGGCGTGGCCGGTGTCCTGGTACTCGTCCAACAGCACCGCGCCGAACCGCGCCCGCTCGCTCGCCGCGACCTCCGGATGCTCGTCGGCCAGTCGGGCCGCCGCCGACATCTGGTCCGCGAAGTCGAGCACGCCCTCCCGGCGTTTCCGCGCCGTGTAGTCGGCCAGCAACGGCAGCAGCGCCACCCGCAGGCGCTGCACCGCCACCTTGTCGCGGAGTTCCTGCGGCAGTGCCATCCGCTGGCGGGCGGCCCGAGGAGCCTCCTCCACGAGCCGACAGAACTCGGCGGCGTGGGCACGCAGCTGCTCCGGCGTGACCAGGTGCTCGGCCAGCTCCCCGGCGAGACCCAGCAGGTAGCCGGTGATGGTGGACGGGACCTTGTCCGTGTCGATGTCCTCGGTCCACGTGGACACCACCCGATGCGCGAGCTGCCAGGCCGCGGTCTCGCTGAGCAGCCGCGCGCCCGGCTCGGCGGGGAGGCGGAGTCCGTGCTCGGCGACCAGCCTGCCCGCATAGGCGTGATAGGTCAGGACGGTCGGCTCGCCGGCGAGCACCGCCGAGGTCCGACCGCCGCCGGGATCGAGCCGATCGAGCAGTCCCGAGCCCACCAGCCGCCGCAGCCGGGCCCGGACCCGGTCGGCGAGCTGGCGGGCAGCCTTCCGCGTGAAGGTCAGGCCGAGGACTCGCTCCGGGGACACCAGGCCGTTGGCGACCAGCCAGACGACCCGCGCCGCCATCGTCTCGGTCTTGCCCGCCCCCGCGCCGGCGATCACCAGCGCGGGCTCGCCGGGGGCGGCGATCACCCTGGCCTGTTCCTCGGTCGGCACCGGCAGTCCGAGCGCCTCCGCCACCTCGGCGGGCGTGACCGTGCCCCGATCGCCGCTCACTCGCTCACCTGCCGTCCGGAGGGGTGCAGCGCGCAGCTCGTGCGGACCGGACAGCGTGTGCAGTCCGCGTTCTCCGTCGCGGCGTAGCTCGGGCCGCGGCTGGACTCCGCCGCCTCGGCGAGCGTCAACCGCCACCGGGCGACGCCCTCGGCGTCCAGCGGCGGCTGGACCCGTTCGGTGGCCGCCCCGGTCCGGCCGTCCGGCTTGGCGACGTACAGCAGTCGTGCCCCGCCCGGCTCGACGTCCGCCCCGAGATCGCGGAACGCGCCGAGGGACGCGGCGAGCTGGTAGACCGCGAGCTGCGGATGCTCCTCGGCGTCCTTCGCCGAGACCGCGCCCCGGCTCGTCTTGACGTCGATCACCACCGGCCTGCCCTGCGCGTCGGAGTCGAGTCGGTCGACCCGCCCGCGAATCCGCAGCCAGAGCCCCTCGGGGTCGGCGGGCAGCGAGACGTCCATGTCGTGCTCGACCGCGAGCTGAGACAGCTCGGAGCGGCTGGTGGTGAACCAGCCGAGGAAGGAGTCGAGCATCGCCTCGATCCGCCGCCGCTCGCGGCGGGAGAACCATGGCGCGCCCGCGTCCACCGCCGCCCACGCCTCGTCGAGGCCGCGCCGCAGGCTCTCCCGGTCGGCCCCCTCCCCCGCGGCCTGCACCAGGGCGTGCACCAGGGTGCCGGTGATCGAGGCCAGCTCGGCCTGGTCCTGGCCGCCGTGGCGTTCGACGACCCAGCGGGTCGGGCACCTGGTGAGCACGTCCACGGTGGACGGCGACACCCGGATCTGATCGCCGTCGACCCACAGCGGTGCGTCCGTGGAGGCGTCCGCCAGCCCGTACCAGGAACGCGGATCGCTGCCGGGGACGCGCTCGGCGGCGAGCCGGGCCAGCGCCCGCGCGGCTCGCTCGCGGCGGTCGGGCTCGGTCAGCGGATCGCAGACCACCCGGCGCAGTTCGCCGACGAGTTCGGGCAGCGACAGCCCCCGAGGAGGCCGGTACAGCGGGCGGGCCTCCGTCTCCGAGTCCGTGGTGACGTCGTCCAGTTCGTCGAGGAAGCGGGACGGCTGCTCGTCCTCGCCACGCACCGCGCTGACCAGCAGGGTATGGCGGGCTCGGCTGGCGGCCACCACGAGCAGTCGCCGTTCCTCGGCCAGCAGCGGGGCCGTGGCCGAGACGGTCTCGTACGGCATCCCCGTCAGGACGTCGATCAGCCGTTCCACCCCGAGCAGCGAGCCGCGCAGTCGCAGATCCGGCCAGCTGCCTTCCTGCACCCCGGGAACGGCCACCACGGTCCACTCTCGACCGGCGGCGGCGTGGGCGGTCAGCACGGCCACCGACTCACCCTGCGGCGCGCGGGGCGCGAGCGAGTCGCCGGGAATCCGCTGCACCCTCAGGCGCTCGACGAATCCCCCGACGCTGAGCCCCGGCCTGCGCTCGACATGGCGGGCCGCGGCGTCGAAGAGCGCCAGGACGGCGTCGAGGTCGCGGTCGGCCTGCGCGGCGGCCGGGCCCCGGCGCTCCGTCTGGCTCAGCCAGTGCCGTTCGAGATCGCTCGCCTGCCAGACCCGCCAGAGCACCTCCTCCACACCGCTGCCCTCGGCGATGGCGGTCCTCGCCTCGGACAGCAGCGTGGCCACCGCCTGTACCGGGGCGGCGGCCTCCGCGTTCATCCCGGCGAGGCGATCGGGTTCGTTCAACACCTCCACGAGCAGGTCGCCGCTGCCCTTCTCGACGCCGGCGGCCAGCGCCAGCCTGCGCAGTTCCCGTCGGATCCGCCGCTGGGCGAGGGCGTCGGCGCCGCCGAGCGGCGAACCGAGCAGCATCGCGGCGATGTCGGGATTCAGCTCCGACGGCTGATCGGCGCAGCGCAGCAGTTCCAGCAGCGGCCGGACCGCGGGCTGCTCCGCCAGGGGCACCTCGTCCAGCGGCACGGTCATCGGTACGCCCGCCGCGAGCAGCGCCCGGCGCAGCACGGGAAGCGAGCGGGCGGCGGAGCGCACGATGACCGCCATCTCCGACCACGGGACGCCGTGGAGCAGCCGGGCCCGGCGCAGCTGATCGGCCACCCAGGCGGCCTCCTGCGCGGCGGAGGCCAGCAGCCGGACCTGCACGACCCCGTCGGGCGCCAAGGGCAGACGCGGACCCGTCGGATCGGCCTCCTCGGACACCCGGCCGAAGACCGCCGTCTCCAGGTCGGGCGGCGGGGCCGTGCCGACGTCGTCGGGCGGCGGCTCGCCGTCGAACGGATCCGGCGGCAGGTCCTCCTCGAAGGGGTCGGGCGGCGGCTCGTCCTCGAAGGGATCCGGTGGCAGCGCGTCGTCGACGAACTCCGGCGCGAGCTCGTCCGGCGCGGCGGGGGCACGCAGCTCCCGCTGCGGCCCCGCGCCGGGCAGCCGCGCGGTCAGCCGTCGCACGGCGCCTCGGACGGCGGGCGACATGCGGTGATCGACGGTGAGCACGACCGTGCGGTCTCCGTCGGGGTCGGCGTCGAGCAGGCAGCGCGGGTCCGCACCCCGGAAGGAGAACACCGACTGATCGGGGTCGCCCGCCAGGATCAGCTCCTTCGCCTGGTCGCCGAGCAGGCGGATCAGCCGAAACTGCTGTGGATCGAGATGCTGGGCGTCGTCGACGATCAGATGGCGGACCCTGGCGTGCTCGGCGGCCAGCAGGTCGTCCTCGGTCTCCAGGGTCAGCAGGGCCTGTGCGACCAGCTCGGCGGCGTCCAGCGCGGGCCCGGAATCGTGGTCGGCGCCCGGATCGGTCGCGCCCAGCTGGGCGATCTCCTCGTAGACCTGGCCGAATCGCCCGGCGGCCGTCCATTCCGGCCGGCCGTGCCGTTCCCCGAGGGTGATGAGGTCTTCCGGACCGAGTCCCCGTTCGGCGGTGCGCAGCAGCAGATCCCGCAGCTCGGCCGCGAAGTCGGGCAGCAGCAGCGCCGGGCGCAGGGCGGCAGGCCAGCCCGGCGCGCCGTCCGCCACGTCTCCCCGCAGCAGTTCGCGGATCATGGCGTCCTGATCGGGTACGGGCAGCAGCCTCGGCTGTGGCAGGCCCGCGAGATCGGAGTAGGCGCGCAGCACGGCGAAGGCATAGGAGTGCAGGGTGCGGACCATCGGCTCCCGAGCCGTCCTGGGCAGTCCGCGCTCCGGGTCGGGCGCGGTCAGCAGGGTGGCGATCCGGCTGCGCAGGGCTTGGGCCGCCGGCCGCCCCGCAGTGAGCACGAGCACCGACTCGGGGTCGACGCCGCCGCGAATCCGGTCGGCCACCGTCTCCGCGATCAAGGTGGTCTTCCCGGTGCCGGGCCCGCCGAGCACGCGCAGCAGGCCGCCGGGGTGATCGAGCACCCGACGACCCAGGGCATCCCAGCCGGTCTGCCGCCGGGACGTCCACCGGCGCCGTACCAGTGACGGCGAACTCCGTTCCACTCTGAGGATGCAACCATGCGCGGCGGACATCATCGCGCGCGGCATGGCGCGTGTCGTGATCTCGGGCTCGCCACGCGGTGCCGCGGCGACCGCGAGCCACGGCGCGGCGTCCGTCGACACACGACACCCGGGTGCCGACGTCCCGCGGCTTCAGCCGCCGTCAGTCGGGCGGCACGGGTCCCCGTCGGCCGCGCCTGCGGCGCCTCACCACAGCCCCTGGTCCTTGGTGGGCGCCGAGGCGAGGCCCTCCGTCCAGCGGTATCGGGCGAGGTCGACCCGGCCGTCCTCGGCGAGCACGCCCTCCGCCCGCAGCAGTTCCAGCTGACGATGGGCCAGGTGAGAGGCCACGGTGCCGTTCGCGCGCAGCACCCGATGCCAGGGGAGGTCCGCGCCGTCCTCCGCGAGCACCGTTCCCACGAACCGGGGGGACGGGGCACCTGCGATGGCGCCCACTTCCCCGTAGGCGAGCACCCGCCCGACGGGAATGCTCGCGACCACCTCTCGGATCCGTTCCGCCCATTCCTCAGAACTCATCGGCACTCTCCGATCACCGTCTGTCCGTCCGGTTCGCCCCCCGTGCGGGCCTGCCGCGGCACGCGGGTGCCGCCGGATCGGCTCGACCTGGTCCGCGGCACCGCCGAAGTCGCTCCTGCTCACACGGAGGTCGTGCTCATCGTGGCGGGCGGCGGCCCGCGCACCGCACGCGGACCCCGTATCGAGCGGCGCGGCTCCCGAGGGACGCCGGGTCAGTCCCGGCGGCCGACGCCCGCGAAGGACAACGCCGCGGCCGGGGCGCGGGCGGCAGGGCCGGTGTGCTCCGGCAGCCACTCCGGCACCGCGACCACCCCCGGCGGCAGCAGGGTGAGACCGTCGAACATCGCCCGGATCTCGTCGGGGTCTCGCAGGGTGATGCCTGCTCCGTCCATCACGAACGCGCCGCTGGTCTTCACCGGGCTCGTCGTCGCGGCGTGGGTGATCACCAGGTGGCTGCCCTCGGCCAGCGCGGCACGCAGCGGATCGAGGATCGCGTCGACGTCACCGGGCACGAAGTGCAGGACGCCGCTGAGGATGACGCCGACGGGCCGGTCGAAGTCGAGCCGCGCCCGAACGGTCGGGTCGGCGAGGATGCGCCCCGGTTCTCGGACGTCGCCGAGGATCGCGCTCGCCCGGTCGCTGCCCGCGAGCAGTTCCAGGCTGTGGGCGACGGCGAGCGGGTCGATGTCGACGTACACGACGGCGGCGTCGGGGGCGCTCTGCAGGGCGATCTCGTGGACGTTGCCCGCGGTGGGGATGCCGGAGCCGATGTCGAGGAACTGTCGGACCCCCGCCGCGGCGAGACGACGCACGACGCGACGCAGGAAGTGCCGGTTCTCCCGGACGGCACCGGCCAGCCAGGGGTTGACCCGCAGGAGCCGCTCGGCCTCCCGTCGGTCGATCTCGAAGTTGTGGGCGCCGCCGAGGAAGTAGTCGTAGACGCGGGCGGGGTTGGGCTGGGTGAGGTCGAGCCCGGTGAGGTCCATCCCCGGCTTCTTCATCACGCACCCGCCAGTCTGGTGTCCGTTGAGGGTCGCAAAGTCCCGGCGATCCTAAGGGCGAGAAAAGCGATCTGAAAATTTCGATATGTGAGAGTTACCGGGCCGCACCGCCGCGCGGCCGGTGTCCGGCCGAAGGCAGGCAGGCACGCCGAACCCGCCGTCGAGCTGACCAGCGCAGGCTTGGCGGTCGGTCTCCGGCACGATGACCGACCGCCGCTCCGCCCGCTGTCTCCCCACCGCAGCCCGGTTCACCGGGCCGATCTCCCGGCCGTCGACGCCGCCGGGTCGAACTCCGTGGGGCAGACGCCGACGGAACGTCTCCGCGGAGCCGACGCCGCTCGGCCGGCGCGGGCAGGGCCGCCGCCTGGGACGTCCGCCCACCGGAGCCGCCGATGCCGGAGCGACGACGCCGTGGCCCTCGGCAGCGGGCCACCTCGCGCGGAGATGCCATCCTGAACCGGTGACCGAAGAACAGCCGTTGGCCGGCCTCCGGATCGGGGTGACCGCGCAACGGCGGGCTGCCGAACTCGTCGGGCTGCTCGAACGCAAGGGCGCCGAGGTCCGCTCCGGACCGGCGATCCACACCGTGGAGCTGGACGACGACCCGCTGCTCGCCGAGTCGACGACGCAGGTGCTCGCGGCGCCCGTGGACGTCGTCGTGGCCGTCACCGGTGTGGGCTTCCGCGGCTGGATCGACCACGCCGCACACCGGGGGCTCGCCGAGCGCCTGCTCGATCGACTTCGTCCGGCGACGCTGCTGGCGCGCGGACCCAAGGCCAGGGGCGCGATGCGCGGCGTCGGACTACCCGATCCGTGGACGGCGCCGAACGAGACCGTCGCCGAGGTCGCCGAACGCCTGCGGACGATCGGGGTGAACGGTCGCCGAGTCGTGGTCCAGATCCACGGCGAGCCCATGCCGGAACTGCTAGACAAGCTGCGTGACCAGGGCGCGACGGTGCTGCCGGTCGCCGTCTACCGCTGGAGCGACCCCGTCGATCCAGGCCCGTTGGACGCGCTGATCAACGCCGCGACGACGGGCGTGCTGGACGCCGTGACCTTCACCAGTGCCCCCGCCGCGGCGAACCTGCTGTCACGGGCGGTCCGCATCGGACAGGAGTCGGCGTTTCACCGGGCGGTGCACGACGGGCTGGTCCTCGCCTGCGTCGGCCCGGTCACGGCGGCTCCGCTGACCGAGGCGGGGCTGCCCGTCCTTCTGCCGGACCGCGCGCGCACCGGCGCGCTGGTGCGCACGATCGTCGACCAGCTGCCGCGTCGCCGAGCCGCCCGGCGACTCTGACCGAGGCACCGTCGATCCGCGGCACGCGCGGCGCCGTCGAGGCCGGAGGACGGAGACGGGGAGCCGTCCGTCTCACGCCGGCGCACACCCACGACACGCCGGGCCCACCGGACGCTCCCGCCCGGACGCGGTCGTGGGACGTCACCGGCCGAACGCCGCCGACCATCCGAGGGGCCCGGCCCGCGCCGTCGCCGACCGGATGCGCGATCCGCGTCCATGGTCGACGGTCGTCCCACGACGCCCGGACGCCCTGACGTTCGCCGTGACGTCGACGACGTCACGGCGGGCAGCCCGAGATGATCTTCGTGTCGAAAGTCCGGCACGCCCCGCCTCAGGCCTTCGCACGGGCCGTCAGGTCGGCTGCTCGCGGCTCACAACACCTCGAGGATGAACTGCGCCGCCCGCTCCAGCCCGGCCAGCGACTCCGGGGTGGAACGGGGGTGCAGCGCGTTGACCGCCAACCGGAACAGCAGCGCGTGCAATAACGCCTGCGGCCACTCCGGCAGATGGGCCCACCGGTGGATCAGACCGGGATCGGCGCCGCCCCAGGCGAGCCCGTCGACGACCACGACCGCCGCCGCCCACTCCACCGGCCGCCAGTACGGCGTGAAGTCGAGCACGGCCGGCGGCCCGTCGCCCGCGAACAGCACGTTGCCGAAGAGATCGCCGTGCACCACCTGCGGCCGCAGTCCGGTGTGCCTGCGCGAGGTCACCAGGACCTCGAACAGCCGTCCGCCGCGATCGAGGTCCAGCAGCGGCTCCTCCTCGCCCCAGGCCATGCGGTCGGCCACGGCGAAGACGTCTCGGCGCTCGTCGACGAAGCGCGGCCTCGGCAGCCGCGCCGTCGCCCGGTGCAGACGCAGCGAGACCGCGATCACCTCGTCGTGCCGGGCCTCCGGCGCGCCCGACAGCACGCGGGTGGCGGTCCAACCGGACACCACCCAGCGGCCGTCGGTGGAGCGCAACGGCCTGGCGAGCCGGATGTTCTCCGGCTGCAGGCCGTCCAGCGTCTTGGCCACCCAGGCGGCCTCCGCCGTGTTGGCCACCGGCTTGAGGATGATCTCGCCGCACTGCCACACACCCGAGGAGTCCAGCGGTTCCGGCTCCTCGTCACGTGCACCGAACGCCGCTCGAACATGAGTCGGCGGGTGGTCCGGTCTTCTCATCACAAAGGGGGACGCTACCGGGCTCGGGTCGAGGCGTATCGCGTCCGTCGGCGAACACGTCGACGATCACCGAGCACCGGCAGCCGATCAGTAGGTGGGCAGACTCGGATCGACGTCGCGCGCCCAGCCGAGCACACCGCCGCCGACGTGGACCGCGTCGGCGAAGCCCGCGCGGTGCAACGCGGCCAGCGCCTCCGCCGAACGCACCCCGGACTTGCAGTGCAGCACGACCGGCCGGTCCTGCGGCAGTTCGGCCAGCGCGTCACCGGACAGGATGCGGTCCTTCGGGATCAACACCGAGCCGGGGATGCGCACGATCTCGAACTCGTGCGGCTCCCGGACGTCGACGAGCGTGAAGTCGGCGCCCTCGTCGAACCGCGCCTTGAGCTCCTTCGGCGTGATGGTGTGCCGTGCGGCGGCCTGCTGCGCGTCGTCGGAGACCACCCCGCAGAAGACGTCGTAGTCGATCAGCTCGGTGATCGGCTCGGCCGCCGGGTCCTTGCGGATCTTGATCGTGCGGTAGCTCATGTCGAGGGCGTCGTAGACCATCAGCCTGCCCACGAGCGGCTCGCCGATGCCCACGATCAGCTTGACGGCCTCGTTGACCATGATCGAGCCGATCGAGGCGCACAGCACGCCCAGGACGCCGCCCTCGGCGCAGGACGGCACCATGCCGGGCGGCGGGGGCTCGGGATAGAGGTCGCGATACTGCGGGCCGTGCTCGGCCCAGAACACGCTCGCCTGACCCTCGAAGCGGAAGATCGACCCCCACACGTAGGGCTTGCCCAGCAGCACGGCCGCGTCGTTGACCAGGTATCGGGTGGCGAAGTTGTCGGTGCCGTCCAAGATCAGGTCGTAGTCGCGGAAGATGTCCAGCGCGTTGGACGAGTCCAGCCGAACCTTGTGCAGGTTGACCTGCACGTACGGGTTGATCTCGGCGATGGAGTCCTTCGCCGACTCCGCCTTGGGCCGTCCCAGGTCGGACTGCCCGTGAATCACCTGCCGGTGCAGGTTGGACTCGTCGACGTCGTCGAAGTCGACGATGCCCAGCGTCCCGACGCCCGCGGCGGCGAGGTAGAGCAGCGCCGGGCTGCCCAGCCCGCCCGCGCCGACCACGAGCACCTTGGCGTTCTTCAGCCGCTTCTGCCCGGTCACCCCCACGTCGGGGATGATCAGGTGCCTGCTGTAGCGGGCGACCTCTTCCTTGGTCAGCTCCTCCGCGGGTTCGACCAGCGGGGGTAGTGACGGCCCTGGCATCAGCGGTCCTCCTCGGATCGGCACACACGCCTTCTGCTGCTTATACAACGCGGCGGGCGACCGTCGACATTCCGCTCCCAGCATCTAGGACGGCATCGGCGGGCAGGCGCGGCAGGACGTGCGCCCGAAACGCGCCACCGGCCGCGCCCGGCCCGCACGCGGCACGGCGCTCGTGACTCGATCCTCAGTCCCCCTGGGAAGACCGTGCCCGCGCCGAGAAGCCCGTGCCCGCCCGGAAGGACAGCGCTCGCGCCGCGAGGGCGGCGCTCACACCGCGAGAGGCGCCGCGCCCGGCACGGAACCACCGACGCGCCTCCCGCGGCGGTCTAGGGCCGATCCGAGGGATCGACCGACCGGCGTCAGGGAGTCGGCCAGCCGTTCGGCTCGCAGACCTTGCCGTCGGCGACGTAGGCCTGCGGCGAAAGCTGATGGAGGACGTCGTTGGACAGGCTCCAGCTCTGCTGCATCATGATCGGCGCCGGGCCGCCGTCCACGTCGCAGGGCAGGTGCTGAGCGTGCCCGAGCGCATGGCCCACCTCGTGGTTGATCAGGTACTGCCGGTACCGCGTGGTCTCGCCCTGGAAGTCCCGAGCGCCCCGCACCCACCGCGCGGCATTGAGGTAGACGTGCTCCTCGATCCGACAGGACGCCTCGTACTCGACCGCGCCCGCGCACCTCTCCTGCGCCAGCGACTGCGAGACCAGCATCACCCGGAAGTCCGGGATCACCCCGGACGACTCGTCGACCCGACGGATGCCGACCGGGTCCATCCCCGGGTACTGGTTGCCGACCCAGCTCCGCTCGTCGGACAGGGTCTCCTGCACCATGGTCGAGAAGCCGTCCTCGTCGACGGGGACGTCCAGGCCCGTCTCGACCTCGACCGTGTAGTCATAGGTGTTCCCGGCCGGCGAGCCCAGCAGCTCCGTCGTGCCCGGCAGCACCTTGAACGTTCCGCTGCCGACCGTGGGGAACGGACCGCCGCCCGGCAGCTCCGCGGCGATGATGGAGGGGTCGAACCGGGCACCGGGGACCTCCTCGTCGATCTCGGGTCCGCGCGGTGCGGCCTGACCGGCCTCGCCCGAGTCGTCCGCCGCCGCCGAGTCGCCCCGGCCCGCGCTACCGATGGCCACCGGGTCGTCCGCCGATCCCGCCGGATCCCGCGCGACGTCGAGCACGATGAAGAGCGAGAGCACCAACAGCAGGGGAAGCGCGTAGAGCCGCCAGCCGTAGACGGCGAGCAGACCCTGTCCGGTGCGCCGAGATCCGTCGGCCCCGCGCTCGTCGTGTTCGGCTCGGCCGTGCCGGTCCTGTTCGGCGTCCTCGGCCCGCGCCGACCGCCCGGCCGGGCTCCAGTCCGCCGTGAGCGGCTCGGCTGCCGTTCGACGCCTGCCAGGCTGATCGCGACGTCCGGCGGGCCGTCGATGAGTCGAGGTCACGTCTTCCTCTCTCTCGTCGAGCGTGCACGGTCCCCCGACCCTGACGACACGCTGCCACACTGCCCTAGTTCGCGTCGATCACCGGATACGGCCAGGCGTTCGGCCTGCACACCGCGCCGCCGTCGGGCACGGGCTCCTCGATGCCGCCCGCCCGGCCCAACAGGCTCAGTTCCTCGTCGGCGAGGCTGATCGACTGGTCCATCATCACCCTGGCCAGTTCACCGTCGGTGCCACAGGCGACGTGGCGCAGGCCCAGGTGGTGGCCGACCTCGTGGTTCACCATGTAGTGCCGGAAGTCGGCCAGGTTCGACTCGTAAGAGTGTGCACCGCGTGTCCAGCGCGCCGCGTTCAGGTAGGCCCGATGGGCGTCGCCCTCGGCCACCAGGCAGGAGACCTCGAAGGGCAGGACGTCGCCGCAGGCCGCCGCGGCCGTCTGTTGCGAGACCAGCGTGATGCGCAGGTCGGGGGCCGCGCCGGAGTCGTCCACCCGTCGCATCGTGATCTCGCCCTGGCCCGGCCAGCTGCGCGGATCGGCGAGGGTCTGGTCGACCATCGAGGAGAAGACGTCCTCGTCCGCGGCCACGTCGAGTCCGTCCTCGATCTCGACCGTGTAGGTGTGCAGGTCGCCTGCCTCGCCGACGACGTCGGTCGTGCCGGCCAGCAGCCGGAACTCGCCCGATCCGCTCGTCGCGAAGGCGTCGCCCTCGGGCAGTTCGGCGTTCGCGATGTCCACGTCCACCGGTTCCACGGGGGTCGGCTCCTCCTCGGACCCCGTCGTCGGACCGCCCGCACCGCCGGGCTCGCTCGTCGCCGGGTCACCGCCGTCGGCGACGGCGGCGGAGTCGGCGGGCGTGCGCAGGACGTCGAGCACGACGACCACCGTCACGATCATGAGCAGCGGAACCGCGTACAACCGCCACCCGAGACGACGATGGATCGACCGCAGTCCGCGTGTGTCGTCCTCGGCCTCGGCCGAAGTCGGCTCGTCGGCGAGCACCGGCTGCCAGGAGGCGGCCAGCGGTTCGAGTTCGGCGGAGCCGCCGACGGCATCCGGGTCGTCGGCCGTGTCCGGGGACGGGGCGCCGCGCCGTCGCGGTCCGGTGGAGTCCTGGGCGGTCGGCCTGCCGAGGGGGTCGGCGTCGCGACGTGTTCCCTTCGAGGTCGGCGGCACCGAATCAGACTGCCATACCTCCGGAACGCCCCCACTCATCGCCGCCGAGGACGGGCGTGTCGGTTCGGGGATCCAGCAGCATCCGGGTCCGGTCCTCACTCTGCAGCTTCTCGGGCAGCCAAGGCTCGGCGACCATCCCCAGCACGGCCTTCGCCACCAGTTCCGGCTGCTCCATCTGGGCGACATGCCCGGTATAGGGCAGCATCAGCAGCCGCCCGTGCGGGAGCGCCGTCGCGGTGCGGACCGCCTTGCGGGCGCTCATGAGCCGGTCCTCTGTGCCCCAGATCACCAGCGTGGGCGCCGACACCTTCGGCAGCACTCTCCACAGCGACCGGTCCCCGCGCGCCAGCCAGAACCTGATCATCGCCATCGTCGTGCGACCGAGGGCGGGCCCGGCCCAGGAGGTGCGGCTCAGTCTCGCCATCTCGGCGGCGAACTCCTCGATGCGGTGCCGCGGCACCAGGTCGGGGCGGGCGAAGCACACCCGCATCATCTGCTCGGCTCGGGCCAGCGGGGTCATCGCGGCGAGCGCCCGGCGAACCGGCTTCCCGATCACGGGGAGATAGGCCAACGGGAAGCGAGGATCGGACAGTCGGTCCGGGCTCGGCCGCAGATCCGGGACCGCAGGGGAGATCAAGGTCAGCGTGGCCACCAGGTCGGGCCGGGTGGCCGCGACGATCGCCGCGACCAGCCCGCCGAAGGAGTTCCCCAGCAGGTGGACCGGCCCCGCTCCCCGGCTCTCCAGCAGCCGGATCACCATCCGGACGTGGGCGTCCGGGGTGTAGAGGAATCCGTCCGGCGGTGCGGAGCGGCCGAAGCCGGGCAGGTCGACCGAGATGCCCTTCAGCCTGACGCGCAGCAACCCGGCCAGATCGGTCCAGTTCGATGCCGACCCCGCGAGTCCGTGCAGGTAGACGGCGGTCGGCGCGTCCGGCGTCTCGGCGGGGGTCTCCCTGATGTGCAGCCGCGTGCCCGCCACCTCCAGCGTGCGCCCTGGCCACGGGAGCCGGGTCAGATCCAACGGCGGCAGCTCCACGTCCGACAGCGGCACCCAGGTCAGGTCCGGTCGATGCGGCGCCCGCCTGGCCGTCCACCTCGGCAGCCGGAATCCAGGCCGCGCCGTGGACCGCGGACCCGAGCGGCCCGGCGCTCCCGAGTCCGGGGCAGCCGGGTCCGTCGCTGTCGGCCCCGAGGCAGCCGGGTCCGGGGCGGGGAGGTCGCCCGGTGACGGCCGCTCGCACTCCGGAATCGGGTCCTGCCGGGGTCGCGGCGGCGGGGACTGCGGCTGTGGAGACGTCACGTCCTCAGGATGCGTGAGGACGGCCGCCCGGTCATCCCGAACCCGTGCGGACCACTCGGACCACGTGCGCGCTACGCGCGGGGAGCTACCGGCGAGTACGGTTCGTGGGGCTCCATCGGTCGGTGAATGACAGCCCCGTGTCACCACCGGCCTGGGCACGACCACCCGGTCGAGTCAGTCAGACTGCACTGCCGGGGGAAGAACTTGTCGGGAGGCACAGAGATGACCGAGACGGCGCCGGAGACGGAACACACCGCCCGCGGAGTGCGGCTGCCGCGCACGGCACGGCGCGCGCAGCTCCTCAGCGCCGCCCAGCACGTGTTCGTCGCGAACGGGTACCACGCCGCCGCCATGGACGAGATCGCCGAGCGCGCAGGCGTCAGCAAGCCCGTCCTCTACCAGCACTTCCCCGGCAAGCTCGACCTGTATCTGGCCCTGTTGGAGACCCAGGCCGACGAGCTGGTGCGCAGACTCGACGCGGCCATCGAGTCGACTCCGGACAACAAGCTGCGGGTGCACGCGGCGGTGGCGGCCTACTTCGACTTCGTCAACGGCGAGGGACACGCCTATCGGCTGGTGTTCGAGTCGGACCTGCGTGGCGAGCCCGCCGTGGAGCAGGCCATCGAGAACGCGACGTCGCAGTGCGTCGAGACGATCACCCGTGCGGTGACCGCGGACGCCGGGCTCGACGAAGAGCGCGCCAGGCTGCTCGCGGTAGGCCTCGCCGGCCTCAGCCAGGTGACGGCCCGATACTGGCTGAACGACGGTCGCGCGCTGCCCCAGGACGACGCGGTCGCGCTGATCGCGAGCCTCGCCTGGCGGGGTATCGGCGGCTTCCCGCTGCAGTCCGGCTGAGCCGGGTCGGGCAGGCTCCACGAGCGGCCCGCGCCCACGCCGTCGTGTCCCGGTCCCGCCGTTCGACAGCGGTCGCGAGCCGACAGGCAGCGGAGCGGACGCCCTTGACCTGGGTGCGGGGAGATTCTGGGACGCATGGGGGTGCTGGGGCACACCGGGGTTCTGGGGCGCATCGGGCGGCCCCGACCGAGGCCGTCCCGCGAAGCGACATAGCAGCGGATCCGCCGCCCGCCGGGGGCCGTCACTCCACGCAGGGCCGGGTGCGGCCCGGGCCGGTGAGGACCGCGCGGCATCGTGGAAGCCTGCCGTCGCGGCCGTCACCTGCCTGCTCAGCCGTTGACGGCGAAGCCGACCCGTCGTGCTTCGCTCGGGCCGATCTCGATGTAGGCGATCCGCTCCGTCGGGACCACGTAGCGCCTGCCCTTGTCGTCCACCAGGGTGAGCAGACCCTGCTTGTCACCCAGTGCATCGGTGATGAGCGTCTCCACCTCATCCGGCGACTGCGAGCTGGTGAGGACGAGCTCACGAGAGCTGTCCGCGACGCCGATCTTTACCTCCACGCCGACCTCCGGTCGTCGAACTGCACGGTTTCCCGGCCAGGCTAGTCGAGCCCGACACGGGCACGGCGCAGCCCCGACTCCCACCGAGCGTCGGCGGAGCCGGTCACCCCGCCGTCCACCCGTCTCGCGTGGCGTCGGCACTGCCGGCGCACCCGCCCCGATCCGCCCCGCGCCTGCACCATGCTTCGAGAGCCGGTGCCCGCCGGGCGGGCGACACGCCGCTCGGCGCGACCTTCGACGAACGCCGACTCGAACACATCAGCCCCACGCGGCGCCGGAGTCCCTCGATGCCCGTCGAGACTCCCCATGACCCGCCGCGCCGCCTGCCCGGCGAGTCCGCGCCGGTTCGACTCAGCCCAGCCCCAGGGCCGCCATCCGCTTCGTATGACTGTTCTGCAACCTGCGCAGCAGCGCGCCGATGCCCGCCAGGTCACCGCTGCCGCGAATGATCAGCTCCGTGAGGCCGTCCCGCTCCGCGGCCACGTACTGCGCCTGGGTGACGGCCTCCCCGAGCAGCCGCCTGCCCCACAGGGTGAGCCGGTCCCGCACGGTCCGGTCCGCCGCACACGCCGCCTGGACCTCCCGCTCGGCGAAGGCCGAGTGCCCGGTGTCGGCCAGCACCTCCTGCACCAGTTCCTTGAGCGGCGAGTCGAGCAGGTTGCCGATCTCCCGGTAGAAGTCGGCGGCCAACCCGTCGCCGACATAGGCCTTGACCAGCGACTCCAGCCAGGTCTTCGGGGCGGTGGAGGCATGGAAGCGATCGATCGGCTCGATGAACGGCCGCATGGCGACCGGCAGCGAGTGCCCTCGGCCCGCGAGGTAGTCGTCGAGGGTCCGGTAGTGGGCGATCTCGGCCGCGGCCATGCTCGCCAGGGCCGCACGACCTTCCAGCGTCGGCGCGATCCTGGAGTCCTCCGCGAGTCGGTCGAAGGCGGACAGCTCGCCGTACGCGATGACCCCGAGCAGGTCGATGGCGCCTTCGGGAATGGCCTCGCCCGGTGAGCTTCCGGGCGCCGCCTGTTGATCAGCCTCGGTCATGCCTAGCACCCTAGCCATCGGAGGGCTTGCGTCACACCTGCGAGACCCGAGCGCGGCTGATGCTTCATCGGCATGGGATGTCCAGGTAGGCTGGGTTGCGATGCAGAGGCAGTTCGCCGCGCCACGGGTCGGCTCATCGGATGGGTCGGGCGCCGTGAGAGCGGCAGCGAGCGGCTCCGCAGGAACAAGCGGTGACGGTCAACCGTCACGCGAAAGGGCGCGCGCACTGTCGTCTCGGCCCTCCCGCGCCCGGCACACGAGAATCTCGAACGTGCCGACGACGGTCGAGCGGCTTCACCAGGGCCGTGCGCGCTGGTATGAGAGAGGCGATCCCCCTGACCACTCGCACAGAGAACGAGCACCCGGACATCGACGAGAACGATGACACCGACCTGAGAAGCCTGGAGCACAGCCAGACCGGGGTCCCCGACGAGGACCCGTCCCACCCGTTGCAGCCCGCGGCCGAGACGCCCGCTCAGGCGGCCACCTTCGCGGAGCTGGGGGTCCATCCGGACATCGTCCGCGCCCTCGCCGAGGCAGGCATCGAACGGGCGTTCGCCATCCAGGAGCTGACGCTGCCCCTCGCGCTACAGGGCGAGGACGTCATCGGGCAGGCCCGCACCGGCACCGGCAAGACGCTGGGCTTCGGCATCCCGCTGCTCCAGCGCGCCGTGCTGCCCGGCGACGGGACGCCGCAGGCGCTGGTGGTCGTGCCGACCCGTGAGCTGTGCCTCCAGGTGACGCGCGACATCAACGACGCGGGCCGACACCTCGGCATCCGCACCCTCGCGGTCTACGGCGGCAGGCCCTACGAGCCGCAGATCCAGGCGCTGCGCTCGGGAGTCGACATCGTGATCGGCACGCCGGGCAGGCTGCTCGACCTCGCCGAACAGCGGCACCTGGTCCTCGGCAAGATTCGCAACCTCGTCCTCGACGAGGCCGACGAGATGCTCGACCTGGGCTTCCTTCCGGACATCGAACGCATCCTGCGCATGGTGCCGGACGAGCGGCAGACGATGCTCTTCTCCGCCACCATGCCGGGCCCGATCATCACCCTGGCCAGGACCTTCCTCACTCAGCCGACCCACATCAGGGCCGAGGAGGTCGACGCGGGCGCGATCCACGAGCGCACCAGGCAGTTCGTCTACCGGGCACACGCCCTGGACAAGGTGGAACTGCTCGCCCGCGTCATGCAGGCGGCCGACCGAGGCCTCAGCATGATCTTCACGCGTACCAAGCGGACGGCACAGAAGATCTCCGACGAGCTGAGCGAACGGGGCTTCGCCGCCGCCGCCGTGCACGGCGACCTGGGACAGGGCGCCAGGGAGCAGGCGTTGCGCGCCTTCCGCGCGGGCAAGGTCGACATCCTGGTCGCCACCGACGTCGCCGCCCGAGGCATCGACGTCACGGGCGTCACCCACGTCATCAACTACCAGTGCCCCGACGACGAGAAGACCTATGTGCACCGGATCGGTCGCACCGGACGGGCGGGGCGCGAGGGCGTCGCGGTCACGCTGGTGGACTGGGACGAGGAGTCGCGCTGGAAGCTCATCGACGACGCGCTGAAGCTGGGCATCCCCGAGCCCGTCGAGACGTACTCGACCTCCGAACACCTCTACAGCGACATCAACATCCCGGAGTCCGTCAGCGGCAGGCTGCCGCTGGGCAAGCGGACCAGGGAGGGCCTGGAGGCCGAGCCGGTGGAGGATCTCAGCCCCGGTGAGCGGCGCAACAGGAAGCGCGGCGGGCGTAAGACCGGCCGCGGCGCGGACGAGGGCTCCACGACGTCGAGCGGCCGTTCCTCGGAGGCGTCGACCGGTGACGAGGAGGAGATTCCTCGCAGCGCCCCCCGGCGAAGCCGGACCCGGCGACGCACCCGTGGCGGTGTCTCGGTGGACGCGACGCCCGAGCACGGCGCCGAGACCAGGTCGCCGGACAACTCGGGACCGGAGTCCACCTCTCCCGAACGCTCCCGCAGGCGCAGGCGGCGCCGTCGCGGCAGCGGTCAGACCGAGGGCGCGGCCGACACCGGAGCCGAGGCCGCGGCGGAGCGACCGGCAGACTGACGACACGTCGAACGCGGGGCGATGAGGGTCCTCGCGGCGAGCGGACAGCCGGAGCGGGGAGATGGTTCGACCAGAACGACGCACGAAGGTCGACGTGCTGGTCGTCGTGCTCATCGTCGTCGTGGCCCTCGGCGTGGGGGCCGTGTCGTGGTACACGGGCGATCTGCGGGCGACCACGCTGCGGACCGCCGGCGAGTCCGCCGAGGTGCCCGCGCCGCCCACCCGCCTGCCGCCGTCGCTCGCGGAGGTGTGGAGCGCACCGAGTCCTGCCACCGATCGACCCTCGGTGGCGGGGCCCTCGGTCGTCGTCGGTGCGGACGGCACCGTGCGCGGGCTCGACCCGTTCAGCGGCGAGGGCCGCTGGAGTTACGAACGCGACCTGCCGCTGTGCACGGTGGGAGCCCAGTGGGACCGCGCCGTCGCGGTCTATGCGAAGTCGCGGAACTGCAGCGAGGTCACCTCGCTGGACGGCGACACCGGGGAGCGTGGCCCGCAGCGCAACACCGACGCCGAGCAGGACACCACGCTGCTCGGCGACGGCACCTATCTGACCGCGACCGGCAGGCGCCTCACCGAGGTGTGGGGGTCCAACCTCGTGCGCACCCTCCAGTACGGCCGTGTTCCCGCGCTGGTCAACCCCGACAGGCAGCCGAGGGTCGACTGTGAGCACCGTGCCTTCGCCGCGGGCGACGCCCGGCTCGCCGTCATCGAGCGCTGCGCCGAGGACCCGGCCGAAAGGCTCACGGTCCTGAAGGCCCGGCCGGAGGACGACGATCGGCCGGAGGAGGACTTCAGCGTGCCGCTCGACGAGCCCGACACGACGGTGATCGCGACCTCCGACGCCTTCACCGTCATCGCCGCCCCGTCACCGCCCACCCTGATCGTCTACGACTCGCACGGCATCAGGGTCGAGCACTCGCCGCTGCCCTTCACCGAAGACGAGTTCGACACGGCCGCCCGGCCGGTCCCGCTCACGACGATCACCGAGGAGCACGTCTTCTGGTACGCGGCGGGCACGACCACGGCCTTGTCCGCCGACGACGGGCGGCTGCTCTGGACGACGGCGGACACCCTGGGATCGGGCACGCTGTTCGCGGGCACCCTGCTCGTCCCCGTCCCCGGCGCGCTGGCCGTGCTGGACCCGAGCACCGGCGAACGGCTCGGTGAGCTGCCGGTGGATCGCGGCGATCACGATGGTCCGATCACCATGGACTCGATCGGGCCGGTTCTGCTCGAGCAGCGCGGCGACACCCTCGTGGCGCTGCGCTGACCGGGGCCGAGCCCGTCCGGTGCGAGGCCGATCCGTCGTCGACGTCGAGACGGCCCGCGCCACAGGTACTCGGCGGAGTCCTCGCGGGCTGCTCATGGGTTCCTCTCGGACTCATCGCGGGTTCCTCACGGCCTTCCCGCCGATCCCTCCCGAGAAGCCTGTCTGCCGATCGCGGCTTCGATGGGGCACACTCGAAGGTGTGACCGTCCTTCCCGCCTCCCAGATCTCCCCGCACCACGCCGAGCACGTCAGGCTGCCAGGCGGCAGCAGCGAACTGGCCGCCCTTCGCGCCCGTCTCGCCGGCGGCCGGAACCCGGACGCCACCGTCGTGCTGCTCCCCGGTTACACGGGTTCCAAGGAGGACTTCGCTCCGATACTGGATCCGCTGGCCGAGGCAGGCTTCGAAGCCGTGGCCGTGGATCTGCCCGGCCAGTTCGAGTCGCCGGGTCTGCCCGAGCGCGCCGATCACCGACCGCGGCCGCTCGGTGAGGTGGTCGCCAAGCTCGTCGCGGAACTGCGCACCGACGGGCGCCCGTTGATCCTGCTGGGACACTCCTACGGCGGTGTGGTGGCGCGAGAGGCCGTCGTGGCGGGTGCCCCGGTCGACGGGCTGGTGCTGCTCTGCTCCGGGCCGGGGGCGCTGCCACCGGGGCCGAGGCGGCAGACGTTGGACCTGGGCGAGCCCGTGTTGATCGAACACGGGATCGAGGGTGCCCAGCGGCTGCGTGAGGCGCAGGACACCGCCTCGCCCGCGAGCCGGGAACAGCCTGCCGAGCTGCGGGCGTTCCTGCGGCGGCGATTCCTGGCCTCCGCGCCCGAGTGTCTGCTGGGCATGGCAGACGGGCTCCGCTACGAACCGGACCGCGTCGCGGAGCTGCGGGCGGCCGTTCACGCGGCCGGGCTCCCCGTCCTGGTGTCGTGCGGCGTCAGCGACGACGCCTGGTCAATCGACAGCCAACGCGACATGGCCCGACGGCTCGACGCCGAGTTCGTCCTGATCGACTCGGCGAGCCACAGCCCGAACACGGAGAACCCGGCCGGGCTCGTCACGGCGCTGGTGCCCGTCTGGCGACGCTGGCTCGGCTCGGACTGACCACCGTCGGACATCGGTCGGCGGACTCGTCCGCCGCCGCGTGCCCGCGGGCGGCGAGCCGGGGCACCGAGCACCGGGCCGAGTGACCCGCGCCGGCGCCGCGGCCCGTCCTGAAGACCGCCGGGCCCCCTCAGCAGGCGAGCGGGCCCCTGGTCACTGCCACCACCAGAACCACAGCACGACGCCCGCCATGACCATGATCGCCAGCGGTCCCCACCAGCGCACCGCCGTCCGTCGCCGGTCGGAGGACCGTTGCAGCGGCACGGCGCCGATCGCGGCGAGCGAGTGGGCGACGACCGCCGCCATGCCCGGTCCCGGATAGCCGGCTCTCGACGCCACCAGCTGCGCGACGATCAGGAACAGCGCCAGGATCACGAGCCCCGCGGTGATCGAGCCGCTCACTCCACGCAGCAGCCTGCCTGCCGTGCTCGCCTGTTCGGTCATCTCCACCGTCTTCGACGCCGAGGTCATCGCCATGTCCACCCGTTCACGGCCGGAGCAGTGCCCACGAGTCCAGCTCCGGTGCGGCGGCGCGGCCGTCCGGGCAGGAGCTGCGAAACTCGCACGAGGAGCAGCGCGGCCCTGGCCGGGTCGGGAACAACCGGTCGGCGTCACCACCCTCGTCGAGCCGTTCCGAGGCGGACCGCAGCTGCTCCGCCGCCGACGACGCCCGGTCGATCTGCTCGTCCATCGAGGACTCGTCGTGCTCCCAGGCCTGCACCGAGCCGCTGGGCAGATGGTGCAGCTCCACTCGCCGACACGGCCTGCGCAGCGTCCGTCGCACCGCGAGCGCGTACAGCGCCAACGCCTGCGAGTCCCTGGCATCGTCCACGGTGACGCCGTGTCTGCCGGTCTTGTAGTCGACCACGACGAGCTCCCCGCCGCGCGCGTCGATGCGGTCGACCCGGCCCTCGGCCACGATCGTGCCCACCGGCGCGGAGACCCAGCGTTCCACCCCGACGGGCTCCCCATCGGGGTGGGTCTCGGCGACGTAGTCGGCCACCCAGTTCTCGGCTCGCTCGCGGTAGTCGGCGGCCTGTGCCGCGTCGCGGAAGCCGTCGCTCCTCCACTGCCGCCGTATCTCCGCGGCCGCGGTCGCGGGGGTACGGCGACGAGCAGGCAGGGCGAAGATCGTCCGCAGGGCGTTGTGCACGACCGCACCGAGCGTGCTGTGCGCCCAGGCGCCGCCTCTGGCGGGTGACGGGCGGTCCAGATAGGTCAGCCGGTAGCGACGGGGGCAGTCCGCCCAGCGAGCCAGCCTGGCCGGTGTGACCCGCACCAGTCTGCTCGGCATTCCCTCCAGGCCCAACTGCACGCGGACACCGTAGCCGGCATCGCGTGTCCGACCGTCGGCGGGACCGTCACCGTCCGGGGCCGACTCGCACCTCGGCGCCGCTGGTCCCGGCGATCAGCGCCTCGAACTGTTCCGGGTCGGTGGTCTCCTCGCCGAGGCTGAGGGTCTTGTTGGTCCCGTGGTAGTCGCTGGATCCGGTGATCAGCAGACCCAGCTCGGCGGCGAGACCGCGCAGTTCTCGCCGAGTGGGCAGATCATGATCCGGGTGATCCACCTCGATGCCGGTGAGGCCGGCTTCGGCCAGCTCACCGATGGTCTGCGCGTCGACCACCGGGCCGCGGCTCCTGGCGAAGGGATGGGCCAGGACCGTCGCTCCGCCCGCCCGCCGGATCATCTCCACCGCCTGCCGCACGGGGGTGTCGGTGCGCGCCAGGTGAAACCGGCCCCCGGTGCCGAGGAACCGCTGGAACGCCTCGTCGACGCTGTCGACCACGCCCGCCCGCATCAGCGCCCTGGCGAGATGCGGCCTGCCCGCGGGAGCGTCGGGCGGCAGTCCGGCGAAGAGGCCGGGCACGTCGATGGGGTGGCCCTGCTCGACCATCCGCTCCGCCATCAGCCGAAGCCGGGTTCTGCGCTCCAAGCGCAGCCGAGCCTGCTCCTCGACGATCTCGGATGCGGTCGGGTCGAACAGGTAGGCGAGGAGGTGGACGGTGATCGGGCGGCCCGCCTCGTCGGCCGCGGAGCAGGAGAGTTCGGCGCCGGGAACGAGCCGCAGGCCTGCGGGCAGCGCGGCGGCGGCCCGGTCCCAGCCCGCCGTCGTGTCGTGGTCGGTCAGGGCCACGACGTCGAGCCCCGCGAGACCCGCCAGGCGGACCAGTTCCTCCGGAGCATCGCTGCCGTCCGATGCCGTCGAGTGGGTATGCAGATCGATGCGCACCAGGACAGTCTCGTTCAGCGGGATTCGCCGGGATGGACGACGTCCCGATCCGAGATGGTCACCGCCGGGCGCCGACTCGCCGCCGACCCAATGCGGCTCGCCGCGCCTTCATCATCGAGAAGCGTTCGGCCTGCGCCTTCTTGTCCCCGAAGACCAGCTCGGAGATCGCGTCGTTGATCTCCTCGGGGTTGGGGCAGTACTCGACCTTGTTCAGGGCCTGGATCTGACCGGCCGACTCGATGACCAGGGTGCCGTAGCCGAAGAAGCGGCCCATGAGGGTGCGGCGGAAGGTCAGGTCGGTGACCTTCGTGACCGGCATCATCGCCACGTTGGTCTCGAAGACGCCCGTGGTCAGCATGAACCGCTTGTCGGTGACGACGATCCGCTCCACCCACCACTCGATGACGTAGTAGGAGAAGCGGAGGACCACCAGGAGCCCGGCGTACCAGAGGATGTTCTGGATGAGGGCGGAGCCGGGCGGCATCAGGCTGGAGATCAGCATCAGCCCGACGAGCAGCGCCGTGGCCTCGAAGATGTCCCAGAGCATGCTCGCCCAGTGCCTGCGCACTCTGATGACACGTCGCTCGCTCTCAAGCAGGTACTCGTCTGGATCTCTGGGTGCAAGCACAGGGCCACGACTCCTCGCTCCAGGTCTGCACCGGCCCCGGAAGCCGGTGCACCGACCTGCTCAGAACAGATTCTGAACGAACGTGATGATCGCCTCGGCTGCGCCCTGGAGCGTGGCGAGGATTCCTTGGACCATGTTGGCGGACTCGTTCGGCTGTGTGATCAGGAGAAAGAGGAGCAACGCGATCCCAGCGAACATGAGGATCTTCTTGAGGTTCACGACGACCATCCCCGTCTGCTAGCTGCACCACTGCAGGCGCCCTGCTGATCCGTTGTACCGCACTCTGCCGCCCGCCGGCAGACATGTCCCGCGCTTGGGTCGGGATTTCGCACACCAGCCTGAACCTGATTACGCTCCGTGCCAATGGGCGATCCGGGTGAACTATACGGACGATCTGTCACTCGAGTGATCCACCGCCGGTCAGCGACCGTCGCAGAGATCACGCCCTGCGCCGCGCTCACCCGAACAGTCGATCACCTGATGGTCGCACTAAGTGATCTTGCTCGGGACCCGTCATCCCGGCGCGATGCCAGGTGAGACGGCCGTTCCGGCACTCCGCCGGGCGGCGTCCACACCGGCCGGGCTCGCCGCCGAGGCATCGACGGAGTGAATCTCGCCCATTCGTCCACATTGTCCGCTTCGGCGGCGAAAAGCGCAGGTGAGAGCACTGCGAAGGCCGTCGATACATGCTCGATGCGATCTTCGCCACATCGCGTCGACCGCGTGTCGACCCACCCTCCCGGGCAAGAACACTCACCGCAGCCATCCCTGGGCTGAATTGATTAAACGACCTGCGACAGACTGACGATCAGAACGCAGATTGACTACATAGAGTCAGATAAGTCCCCAATCCATCCGCCGACCGTGTGCATCCGTACGCGCAAGGACGGTCGCTTCGGGCACGCGATCCCGCCAGCGCACCACGGCGAGCAGGTGATCGACGCCGGGCGCCTGCGCGTCGACCGGCGTCAACGACGGCGAGATCGCTCGAAGCGTGGCGAAGTCGGGCTCGACGCCGACCCACCAGAGTGGACGCGAGGCCCCGAGATCGGCGAGCCGCCCGGCGTAGTCCGCCCGCCGCGCCGCCGACTCGCCTGCGAGATCGCGACCCTGGATGATCACCAGCGGTACCTCGCGCGGCACCCGGGCGGCGGCATCGGCCAATCCCTCTACCGGGTCTCCGATCACCAGTTCAGGGGGCGATTGACGCTGTATGGATACGGCGAGTTCCAGACGCCGCAACCGATCGGGTTGATCGGCCCAGACACAGGCCTCCATCCAGGCGACGTCATCGGGATCGGCCAGGTCCATCGTGACCCGATCGAGGGCCACCCGAGCCGCCACGGCGAGCTTCGCGGGCAGTGCGGGCAGCGACACCCCGTCGGCCGTCCGCAGGGCGGTGCTCAACACCAGCGACGTCTTCTTCGGTCCCGCCGCCACCTCCCCGACGCCCGCTCCCTGGTACCGGTAGCCGTAGCGATGCGGGTTGAGCAGCAGCCCCGAGCCCGCACCCGCCTCGAGCAGTCCCAGGGGGGCGCGGGCCTGCTTGGCGATCAGCGACAGGGCCGGATAGATCAGCACCGCGCGCCCGACCTCCTCGTCGCACACCGTGCGCGTCGTGATGAGCCTGCGCGCCCGCTCCGATCGTTCGAGCAGGAAGTCCCGGAACAGGCCCCATGTCTGCTGATCGACGCCGAAGGTCCCGCCGAGCGTGGGGTAGTAGTTCGACAGCGTCAGCCACGGCTCGGCCTGGATCAGGCGATGCGCCGCCGCGAGCAGCAGCTGCGGGACCGCGTACCCGGGTGCGGCCGCCGCCAGGAGACTGGAGACCTCGGGATCGGCGGCCGCGTGAGCGGCCAGGTGCCGGTAGAGCGGCGAGGCGGCGGTCTCCTCCGACTCGGCGAAGTCCTGGAGCCTGCGCCGGACCAGTTCCAGTTCCGTACCGTGCATACGTCTCCTTTGACGGGCCCGAGCGACGGGCGGCGGACGAGCTGTCGGCGAGACGAGATCGAGGCGGGGCCGATCACACCCACCGGGCCCGCCCAGTCTGCCCCGCACCGGAGTAGGCTTGATCGGCGACCAAGACGGCCATCCCGTCGCAGACGACGGCCGAGCGCGAGGAGGTGGGTTCGTGAGCAGCGCCGATAGTCCGTTGCCCGGCAGTACACCCGCGTCCCTGCCCTCGACGACTCGCAGGCAGCGCTGACTTCCCGGTCACCGGCAGGGGCGCCTCTCGTTCCATCGCTCGATCCGAGCAGTTGAGAAGGCTCCTCCCCCGCCACCGGAGGTCATCATGGCAGTTCTCCCCGCATTCGGCCTGCGTGGCCGCGGCACGCGCACCGCGGCACGTCCGCCGCACGCCCCCGAGTCCACCGGCATGAACTCGGTGGTCGACTGCGCCGTCTACGTGGACGGTCGTCGACTTCCCGGTCGGTGGACGCACGCCGAGGCCGTCGACGAGGTCCGCAGCAGGCGGGCGGGTTTCGTCTGGATCGGGTTACACGAGCCGACCGAGGACGACATCAAGGGCGTCGCCGAGACCTTCGACCTGCACGAGCTGGCCGTGGAGGACGCCGTCCACGCCCACCAGCGCCCCAAGCTGGAACGTTACGACGACACGCTGTTCATGGTGCTCAAGACGGTGCGCTACCTGCCAGAGCGGACCGCCGAGCAGACGGGCGAGGTGGTGGCGGGCGGCGAGATGATGGTCTTCCTGGGCCGTGACTTCGTGGTCACCGTCCGGCACGGCAGTCATTCGAGCCTGGCCGGGATGCGGCGCAGACTCGAAGCCGATCCCGAGCACCTCGCCTCGGGGCCCGCCGTCGTGCTGCACGCGATCGCGGACCACGTCGTAGACGGCTACCTCGCCGTCGGTGCCGTCCTGGAGTCCGCCGTCGACGAGATGGAGGCGACGGTCTTCGCCCCCGGTACCACGGTCGACGCCGAACAGATCTACCTGCTCAAGCGCGAGGTCATGGAGCTTCGTCGGGCGGTGAAGCCCCTGGGCACACCGCTGCGCAGACTGGCCGACGGCTACACCCCGCTGGTGCCGGAGGAGGTCCGCTCCTACTTCCGCGATGTCGAGGACCACCTGACGAAGGTGTCCGAACAGGTCGCGGGCTTCGACGAACTGCTCACCACGCTGGTGGACGCGGCGCTGGCCAAGATCACGCTCCGCCAGAGCAGCGACATGCGCAAGATCACGTCCTGGGCGGCGATCATCTCGGTGCCGACCATGATCGCGGGCATCTACGGCATGAACTTCGACTACATGCCGGAGCTGCACTTCCAGTACAGCTATCCGGTCGTCCTGCTCGTCATCCTCGCCAGCTGCCTCACCCTGTACCGCACCTTCCGCCGCAACGGCTGGCTGTAGACCGCCGCCCGAGAACCGCCGAACACGAGAGAGAGGACGGTGACACGGTGATCCGTCTCATCGGGAACCTGCGCTTCTGGGCCCTGACCGGCATCCTGCTCTGGATCGCCGCGGTGACCGTGCTGATCGCGATCGACGGGGTGCCGAACTGAGGTCGACCGGCCCCCGTCCCTCGCGCCCATCCGATCCGCCGACGCCGACCGCCGCTTCCGCGAGTCTCACACCCGGCGAACGGCCCGCCTGACGCGGACTCGAACGACCGGCCACGCGGTGGAGGACCTCCCGTGCACGGCTCGGCGATCGACCGGCCGTTCCGACGAGCGACCGCCCGAACTCCGGCGGCCCGCGAGTCCTGCCACCCGATCAGTCCGCCCAGGTGAACGGGATGCCGTGGCCCGCGCCCGTGCCGAGTCGGGTCGACAGTCCCGACGGCCAGAGCCGCAGCAGCAGATCGAAGCGGAACGGCGTGGGCGCCCCCGGCGACGTGCGGCGGGACTCGTAGACCAGCAGCGCCAGCGGAGCACGGTCGGTGGCCCGGTCTGCCGCCGCGGCCAGGATCTCCCGGCCGCGCGCCCGGTCTCGCGCCGAGACGTACTGCCACACGACCGAATGCCACACCACGGTGAGGACGTCGGCGGGCAGCTCGGCGAGTCGGTCGGCGAGCCAGTCCGGTCCGGCGGCCCGGTCCACGGTGACCGGCTCCTCGACGGCCAGTCGCATCGCGGCGCGCAGCCGCGCCCAGCGATCGAGGTCGTCCGGCCAGACGAAGGAGGACAGCTGCAGCCTGCCCTCCTCGGTGCGCGGGTCGCAGGGATGCAGATCGCAGCCCGCGCGCTCGACGATGCGCAGTGCCGCGTTCAGATCCGCCCTCGGCCTGCCCGTCCAGGCCGGATCGAGCCGCAACGGGCTGGCGGCGTCGCCGACGACGGCGCCGTCGAGTTCGAGGGCCACCCGGTCCGGACGAAGGTTCAATCCGCCGCTCGCCCCGATCTCCAGCAGGCGGATCGGCAGGGGGGTCGATCGGCCGACCCGGCGGGCGGCCTCCTGTGCGGCGACGTGGAGGCCGCCGAGACAGGGCGCCATCCGGCCGGGTTCGTTGGTCTGCACCGCCGTGGCCGCGGCGCGCTCACGGATTCGGTCGGCATCCGCGAGGATCGCGGCCCGGGCGGCGGGCCAGAACGTCGCCGGGTCCAGCCGTCCGCCCGTCGTCGGATAGTGGCGTGCCAGCCTCGGCGCCCGACCGGACAACACCAGGTGATGCACCGCCGCGGCGAACCGGAGGCCGGGGACGCTGCCCGCGCCGCCCAGTTCCAGGCCGCGCACCACCGACGTCATCGGCCCGTCCTGGAAGAGATCGTCGGCGACGGAGTCGAGCAGCAGGCTGGTGAGCGGGCTGGCGCGCAGGCAGCCGACCGCGGCGGCACGGAACTGCTCGACCAGCATGACCATCACCCTAGCCGTACCAGGGTGTCACGCTCCGCATCCGGCGGTGTTCGGCGTGGAAGTCCCGGCTGTCGCGGCTCAACGTTCCACCCGCCGCCCGGCGTGTGAGGGAGGACCGGAACAGGAAGGCAGGCATGTGACGTTCGACGACTTCGTCGCCACCCGACTTCGCGAGCTGCTGCGCTATGCGACGGTGCTGTCCTGCGATCCGCATCTCGCGGAGGACATCGTCCAGGAAGTGCTGATCCGCGCGCAGAGTCGCTGGCGACGGATCGAGGCACTGGGCTCCCCGCAGCACTATGTGCGTCGGATGGTGACCAACGAGTTCCTCTCCTGGCGCCGCAGGCGGGCCGCGCGAGACGTGAGCGTCCCGCCGGACTCACTCGGCGTGCTGGCCGGGGCGGACCGCGATCAGATCACGGCGTTCGACGAGCGAGACGCGATGCTGGCCCGGATCGCGCGGCTGCCGCCGAGGCAGCGGGCCGCCCTGGTGCTCCGCTACTACGAGGGCCTGGCCCATGCGGAGATCGCGGCGATCATGCGGTGTTCGGAGGGCACGGCACGCAGCCATCTCTCCCGGGCTCTGGCCGCACTGCGCATCGAGACGGCATCGGAGGCACCCGTGGCCACACGGGTCGGAGGGGAACGGTGACAGACATGGGCACCTCGCACACGGAGAACCTGATCGAGGCGGCTTTGGAGCGGCAGGCGGCGGCGGCGCCCGCCTCGGAGCCGGTGGCCGCGCGGCTGCCCGTCCTGCGCCTGCGGCGCCGGCGCAGGATGACCGGGCTCGCCGCCGTGGCGGTGGTCGGAGCGCTTGCCGTGCCCACCTCCGTGCGCGCCTTCTCGACGTCCGCCGAGCCCGCGTCGCCCTCGGGGCCGATCGTGGAGTCCACCGTCGCCGAGCCGCCGGGCCCGCCGTCGACGCCCCTGCGCTACACGGTGACCTGGCTGCCGGACGACTTCGTCGAGGTCTTCCGGTCCGCGGACGTCGAGGGCGAGTACCCGCAGACCCGCATCTGGGCTCCGCTGGACGCGATCGAGCGGCAGGCCCCGAACGAGTTGACCGAGAACGTGGTGGTGTTCACGGCACACGATCCGGACGAGATCGACTGGGACACCGTGGCCGAGGACCTCGCCGCGAGCACCGACCCGACCGTCGACGGCTCCCCCGCGATGTTGTTCCCTCGCGACATCGATCATCGTCTGACGTGGATGCCCGACGACTCGACGGTGTTGACGGTGCGGGTGGGCAACGTGCTCGGCTCCGACACCGGCGAACTGGCATACCAGGTGGCGGAGTCCGTCCGCCCGGATGGAGAGTCGCCGGTGCGGGGAGCACTGGAGGCGGGTTGGCTGCCGCCGAGCATGGCGGTCGCCCACAGCGGCGTGATGCGGGTCGGCGACGGGTGGGGCGCGGTCCTCACCGTCGGCCCGCGGGACGCCGACGTCGCCGTGTCGGGTCCTCGGCTGCACGCCCAGGTCGGCGAGGCCCCGTCCCGACTGCCGGAGCACGGCCCGGGCACGCCGGTCCAGGTGGGCGACCGCGAGGGCACGTTCTGGCCTGCCCGTGACACGGGCGAGGGGCCGCTGTCCGCCGTGGTGCAGGTGGAACTCGCCGACGGGCGTTGGCTGGAGACGACACTCCAGGATCACGAGCCCACCGAGCTCGGCCAGGAGATCGGCGGGCAGGAGAGCATGGTGCGCTTCGCCGAGGGGCTGATCGTCCTCGAGGAGCCCGCCGGCGGCTGGTTCGGCGACTGATCGGCACGACCCCGCCCGTGCGACGCCCGTAGGCTCGGCTCATGGTCCGGGTGCTGGCGGTGGCCGACGAGGTGGTGGAACGGTTCTGGTCCACCGACCTCCGCGGGCTGGGCGCGGAGTTGATCCTGGGCGCTGGTGATCTGCCGTTCGACTACCTGGCCTACCTGGGCGATCGGCTGGAGGTGCCGTGCGTCTTCGTGCCGGGCAATCACGATCGGGACCTCACCGGATACCGGCGACGACGCGGACTGTGGCTGCGCGCCGGAATGCCCGTCGTCTGGCCCGGCCCACCGGGGGCGGTCAACGCCGACGGCCGGGTGGTGGACGTCGCCGGACTGCGGATCGCGGGCCTCGGCGGCTCGATCCGCTATCGGCCGGGCCCCAACCAGTGGACCGAACGAGAACAGGCGAGCCGGGGCAGACGACTGTCCCGGCTCGCCGCTCTGCGGCGCCTTCGCGACGGCGGGGGCGTGGACGTCCTGCTCACGCACGCGCCGCCCCGCGACTGCGGTGACCGGGAGGACCCGCCGCATCGGGGATTCCGCAGTCTGCACACCACGGTTCGACGGCTGCGTCCCCGGCTGCTGGTGCACGGCCACATCCATCCCTTCGGCGAGCCGGTTCCGGATCGGGAACTGCACGGCACCCGAGTGGTCAACGCGGTCGGCTGTCGCATCCTCGACGTGCCGGGCGGGTCCCGGCCTCGTGGCAAGGAGTCCCCCGATGCGCCGTGACACCGGCTTCCCTCGCGCGGACGCGGAGTACGACTTCCTGCGTTCCCGACGCAGACAGGTGCTCGCGCGCCTTGCCGTGTGGCTGCGTCGCGAACCGGACGACGTCAACGTGATGCTGCCGTTCGACGAGGTGCTGGCCGCCCTGGGACAGCGGGGACAGCGCAGGCTCGGCCTGCGGGTACTGCGGCTGGACTCCATCGTGGGCAGCGTGGACCGGACGCGGGACTTCGATCGCCGTTTCCGCCCCACGTCCGCTCGGGTGCGCGAGCGGTGGGAGCGACTGGCTCTGGCCCGGCGACGCGGCGAGTCCGTGCCGCCGATCGACGTCTACCGGATCGGCGATCTGCACTTCGTCAAGGACGGTCATCACCGGGTGTCGGTGGCGCTGGCACAGGGGCTCGACACCATCGACGCCTATGTCACCGAGGTCGTCACGATGCTGAACGCGGGCGACATCCGATTTCGGGGCGACCTGACGGTGAAGAACGACCGTCGGCTGTTCCTCGAACGAGTCCCGCTCCAAGGAGAGGCCAGGGCCTCGATCAGCCTGCCCGACGCCTGGCGGTACACGGAGTTGAGCGAGTCCGTCGAAGCATGGGGCTTCCGGTTGATGCAGGACGAGGGACGGTTCCTCGACCGTCCGACGGTGGCGATGCGCTGGTACGCCGAGGAGTTCACGCCCGTCCTGGCGATGCTCCGCCAGGCTGATCTGATCGGTGACCGCACCGACGCCGAGGCCTATCTCGCGGTGGGCGAGGAGCGCTACCGGCTGATGCGAACCCATCGCTGGGACGACGACGTGATCGCGGCGGTGCATCGGAGCACCGCCCCACGCAGGACCGGGCGACGCCGCAAGGAGACGGGCTCGCTCGGGGACGGCTCCTGATCGAGCGGCTTCGGCGCCGGGGACGACACGGACCAGCCCGCCGGAACGCGACCAGCCGAAACGGGCCGATTCCGAACGCGGCAGACCAGAGGACGGACGCGGCGGGACCCACCGGGCGGGACGAACCGCGACGGGATCGGGCCGGGGGACGCCGGACCGAACCACCGCGCACCTCGGCAGGCGTCGCCCGACCACCGGACCCGGTCGTCGGACGACGCCCCACCGCCGTCGACACGGCGTGGACCGATCGCGGCCGGTCAGATCTCGCGGGTGAGATTGCGCCCGTCGGCCGGGTCGAACAACTGAATCTTGTCCGCGTCGAACCAGACCTCGTGCGCCGCGCCCTCCCTGGCCGTCGAGGCCGAGGACAGCCGGGTCACGAGGTGGCCCTCCGAGGCGGGGACGTCCGAGGTGCCCGCGTCGGCGGCCAGTTCGTCCAGCTCCGCCGAGCTCGCCCGCTCCTCGACCGCCAGGTAGACATACTTGTCCGAGCCCATCGACTCGACCACGTCGACCTCGGCGGTGAACAGCCCGCCCGCGGCCCGCACGGACTCGTCGACCAGCGCCGCGTCCTCGAAGTGCTCCGGGCGGACGCCCAGGATCACCTCGCGCGGCGCCTTCGACGCCGTCAGCAGCCGCCGCGTGCGGTCGGTGAGACGCACCGAGCCCAACGGCGTACGCAAGGTGTCGTCGGCGATCTCGCCCGCCAGGAAGTTCATCGCGGGCGAGCCGATGAACCCGGCCACGAACAGGTTCGCCGGGTGGTCGTAGAGGAACTGCGGCGACCCGATCTGCTGCACGAGGCCGCCGCGCATCACCACGACACGATCGCCCAGGGTCATGGCCTCGGTCTGGTCGTGGGTGACGTAGACCATCGTGGTGCCCAGCTTCTTCTGCAGCTTGGACACCGACGTCCGCATCTGCACGCGCAGCTTGGCGTCCAGGTTGGACAGCGGTTCGTCCATCAGGAACGCCTTGGGGCTGCGGACGATGGCCCGCCCCATCGCGACCCGCTGCCGCTGCCCACCGGAGAGGTTCGCAGGCTTGCGGTCGAGATGCGCGGTGAGGTCCAGCGTCTTGGCCGCCTCGGCGACCTTGCTGTTCACGGTCGCGTCGTCGACCTTGGCCAGCCGCAGCGGGAAGGCCATGTTCTCCCGCACGGTCATATGCGGATAAAGCGCGTAGGACTGGAACACCATCGCGATGTCCCGGTCCTTGGGGGCGCGGTCGTTGACCCGCTCGCCGCCGATGCGCAGTTCACCCGCGCTGATGTCCTCCAGCCCGGCGATCATGTTCAGCGTGGTGGACTTCCCGCAGCCGGACGGGCCGACCAGGATCACGAACTCGCCGTCGGCGATCTCGATGTCCACATCCTTCACCGCGACCGCGCCGTCGGGATACTGCTTGGTCACCTTGTCCAGGACGATCTCAGCCACTGGTCACCTCATCCCTTCACAGCGCCGGAGGTCAGCCCGGCGACGATGCGGCGTTGGAAGAACAACACGAACAGAATGATCGGGACGGTGATCACCACGGCGGCCGCGGAGATCGACCCGGTCGGGTCCTCGAACTGCGAGTCCCCGGTGAAGAACGACAACGCCACCGGCACCGTCCGCGACGCCTCCGTCGAGGTCAGCGTCAACGCGAACAGGAAGTCGTTCCAGCAGAAGATGAACACCAGGATGGCGGTGGTGAACACACCCGGCGCCGCGAGCGGGGCGATGACCCGCCGGAAGGCCTGCGCGGGCGTGGCACCGTCCATCTTCGCCGCCTTCTCCAGCTCCCACGGGATCTCCCGGAAGAAGGCCGACAGCGTGTAGATCGCCAGCGGCAGCGAGAACGTGATGTACGGCAGGATCAGGCCCAGCCAGGTGTCGAACAGTCCGAGGGCACGCTCGATCTCGAACAGCGGCGACACCAGGGAGATCTGCGGGAACATCGCGATGAGCAGCGACACCCCCACGAGCAGTCGTTTACCGGGGAAGTTCAGCCTGGCGATGGCGTAGGCGGCCATCGTGCCGAGCACCACGGCGATCAGCGTCGCGATGAGCGCGATGCCGATCGAGTTGCCGAGGGCGCGGAGGAACTGCCCGGTGCTGAAGATCGAGGCGTAGTTCTCCAGCGTCCACTCACGCGGGATGAAGTTGCCGTCGGTGATCGTTCCGGGCGTCTTGAACGAGAGCGAGGCGATCCACAGCACCGGCACCAGGGCGTACACCACGACGACGGTGTTGATCAGCGTCCAGCCGAGCTTGCGGTTCCTGGTGGCGGTCGCGCCGAAGGCGGCCATCAGCGCCTCCCCTCGTTGTCGCTGCCCGGCGCCGAGGTGCCGAACAGCTTGATGAAGATGAACGCGATGATCGCCACCGAGATGAAGATCAGCACGGACATCGTGGAGCCGATGCCGAGGTTCAGCCCCTTGATCAGGTTCGTCTGCGCCAGCATCGACACCGAGGAGGTGTCCTGCGCTCCCGAGGTGAGCACGTAGATGTTGTCGAAGACGCGGAAGGCGTCCAGGGTGCGGAACAGCAGGGCGACCAGGATCGCGGGCTTCATCACCGGGACGATGACCTTGGTGAAGCGCTGCCAGCCGCCCGCGCCGTCGATGGCCGCCGCCTTGAGCAGGTCGTTCGGCACCAGCGCCAGGCCCGCCATCAACAGCAGCGCCATGAACGGCGTGGTCTTCCACACCTCGGCCAGGACGATGACGCCCAACGCGCTGGCCTGCTCGGTCAGCGGAGCGCCGTCGCCGAAGAGGTTCGCCAGATAACCCGTGTCCGGCGTCCAGGCGTACCGCCAGGAGAAGGCCGCGACGACGGTGACGATGCCGTACGGGATCAGCGCCGAGGTGCGCACCAGTCCGCGCCCGACGATGGTCCGGTGCATCACCAGCGCCAGCGCCATGCCCAGGACCAGCTCGATCGCCACCGACACCAGCGTGATCAGCACGGTGACGCCGAAGGCGCTCCACCAGTAGCCGTTGGTCAGCACGGTGACGTAGTTCTCGAACCAGATGAACTCGCGCTCATCGGGGAACTTGAGGTCGAAGCGCTGGAGGGACAGCCACACCGAGTAGATGATCGGCCAGGCGGTCACGAGCACCATGACCAGCGCGGCGGGGGCGCAGAGCAGCCAGCCCAGCCTCCGCTCGGCCCGGCGGCCCTCCGACAGCGGCGCCCTGCGACGCCGGGACGTCGCGGCCCCGGTCGACGCGGCCCCGTCGGCGGCCGTCGATTCGGATGTGCCGGTCGTCTCGCTCACGGCAGGACCCCCTTCGACTCCAGGGCGTCCTGAACGGACTGCCGCAGTTCCTCGGCGGTGGCCTCGGGGTCGATGCGACCCGGCGGCGAGAGCGTGGCGGCCAGCACCGTCGAGACGTTCTGGTAGGCCGGGGTCAGCGGCCGGTTCGCCGCGTCCTGCAGCTCTTCGAGGATGACGTCCTTCATCGGATAGGCGTCTTCCATCTCGGGCTCGTCGTAGACGCTCTCGATGGTGGGCGGCACGCCGTCGTTGATGGCGGAGTACTTCTGGTTCTCCGCGTTACGCAGGCACAACGCCGCCTCGAACGCCTCATCCGGGTGCTCGGTATACCGGCTGACGCCGAGGTTGTAGCCGCCGATGGACACCTTGGACGGCACGCCGGGCTCCACACCCGGATACCGTGCCCAGCTCACGTTCTCGGCCAGCTCCGGGGCCTCGGACTGCATGGCCGGGTAGACGTACGGCCAGTTGAGCTGGAACGCGCCGTTGCCCGACTGGAAGGCCAGCCGTGCCTCGTCCTCCATCGCGTTGGTGAAGGAGGGGTCGGTGACGCCTGCCGAGGCGAAGTCCCGCAGCACCTCGAGGCCGCGCACCGCGCCGTCGTCGAACAGCGCCCGCGTGCCGTCCTCGGAGAGGATGGAACCGCCCGCGGAGGCGACGATGCTGTTGTAGATGACGACCAGGCCTTCGTACTGGGCACCGGTGGCGTTGACCTGGTAGGTCTCGCCCGCGTCCCGCAGCTGTCGGGACATCTCGATCATCTCGCCCCAGGTCTCCGGCGGCGAGTCGACCAGGTCGGTGCGATACCACAACAGCTGGACGTTGGTGTTCTTCGGCGCCGCGTAGAGCCGGTCCTCGTAGCGGGCGGACTCCAGCGGCCCCTCCAGGGTGCCCTCCTCCGCCTCGGCTCGGTGCTCGCCGGTCCACTCCAGCGTCCAGCCCGCGCCCGCGAACTCCTGGGTCCAGGTGATGTCGAGGCCCAGGATGTCCATGCTGGTGTCCTCGGCGGCCAGCCGCCGGGCCATCTGGGTGCGCTGGTCGTCCGCGCCGCGCGGCAGGATGTTGTAGGCGATGCGGTAGCGCCCGTCCGCCTCCTCGTTACAGTTGTCGACGACGGTCTGAAAGTTCTGCTCCGGGGCGTAATACAGGTTGATCGTGATTCCGTCGTCGGCACCGGCGGCGCAGCCTGCCAGTGGTGCGACGAGCAGAGCCGTGGCGGCGACGGCCGCTCTCCGCCCCCTTGCCCTCCCAGACCGCGACCGAGTCGCGGGACCGTTCATCCCAGTCTCCTTCCCGCCGCGCCGAGGAAGGTCGACCGGGTGGTCGTAGACGACCCGGACCACCACGCACGGCCGGCACCTCACTGTGCCCATCCCGCGGCTCACCCCTTCGGGGGTAGAGCCAGGAACGAAGTGTGAAAACCCGCACACCTTGGGAACGGTGGGTAAAACCTAGGCCCGAAGATCACGGCTCGCAACAACTCCCGGCGTATTGCCGTCGGCTGCCACCAGCCTGTTACCAAACAGCGCCGTAGGCCGGAGTCGAGGGTCGGTCAGGAACTGGTGCGTCGGGGTCCCATCGCCAGTCTGGCCAGGATGTCCCGGCCCTTCTCCGCGTGCCGGGGCTGGCAGAGCACGTCGTAGCGGCCCGCCACGAGCTGGCTGGCCGACATGAAGTCGCGGCGCCCCTTGGCCGAGGCGTAGGTCGCCGCCGCGAAGAGGATGCCGAACAGGACGCCGGTGCCGAGGCCGACCAGGATCGGACCGAGGATGAAGCCCTCAGGGCTGCCGAAGAGACTCAGCAGCACACCGACGAAGAGACCGAACCACGCGCCGGACGCCGCTCCGCCGCCGATGACCTTTCCCCAGGTCAGCTTGCCGGTCACCCGCTCGACCAGCATCAGGTCGACGCCGACGATCGTGACCTCCTGGACGGGGAAGTCGCCGTCGGCGAGGTGGTCCACCGCCCGCTGCGCCTCCTCGTAGGTGGCGTAGGACCCGATGGGCCACCCGGTGGGGGGTGTGGGCAGCCTGGGCGCTCCCGGCGAGCCGCCACCGGTACCGCCGAACGGACTTGTCACCATGTCTCCCCTCGTGAACTTCAGAGCCTGCATCCTGCCAACGATCGGCACGCCCGACAGTTCCGCCCCCGACAGAACGACGAATCAGACATACCCATGATCCATCGTGCTCGCCGGGTCGACCACTCCGCGGGACGACGTCCCCCCGTCGTGACTCCGACCACCGCCGAAGGTGGCGGTCCGCCGCTGCCGACGGTGGTCGACGGCGATCCACGCGGTCGCCGCCACCGGGTGGCGCACCGGGCGCGGGGCCGTCGCGGCGCCGGACTCCCGGCCCTCGTCTCTCGGCCAGGCCCGGTCGTCCTGTCTGCTCGACTGCGGTCGACCAGGCGATCGGGCAGCGGTGCGGGCACGGACGGGCGCCGCGGCGATCGCATGACGCTCGGGCGGCCCTGCCCGAGGAGCCGTCGAGATCGGCGTCGTCGCACCGCTGCGGACCGCGCGTTCGAGCCCGTGTTCCCGGCCGCCACGATCGCCTCGATCCGCGGCGCGCCGTGAAAGGCCCGGTCAGTCCTCGGGCCGCCATCCCCGCCGTCGGGTGAGTCCGGCCGCCCGCCCCTTCGCCGCGATCACCAGGGCCATCTTCCGCGAGGCCTCGTCGATCATCTCCTCTCCCAGCAGCACGGCGCCTCGGGCACCGCCCTCGGTCGAGGTGTGCCAGGCGTAGGCGTCCAGGATGTCCTCCGCGTGCTCGTAGTCGTCCTGATCCGGCGAGAACACCTCGTTGACCGCGTCGATCTGGCCGGGGTGCAGCACCCACTTGCCGTCGAAGCCCAGTGCCGCCGAGCTCGCCGCGACTCGGCGCAGGCCGTCGACGTCGCGGATCTGGAGGTACGGCCCGTCGACCGCCTGCACTCCCGCCGCCCTTGCCGCGATCAGCAGCCGCATCAACACGTAGTGGTAGGCGTCGCCCCGGTCGTAGCCCGGCGGCTGCTCCCCCACCACGAGGCTGCGCATGTTGATGGAGGCCATGAAGTCCGCGGGCCCGAAGACCAGTGCCTCCAGCCGGGGCGACGACCGGGCCAGCTCGTCGGCGGCCACCAGGCCGCCCGCGCTCTCGATCTGCGCCTCGATGCCGATGCGTCCGACTTCCAGACCGTTGGCCCGTTCGATCTGCGTCAGCAGCACGTCGAGCCAGCGGACCTGCTCCGCGGACTCCGCCTTGGGCAGCAGCAGACAGTCGAGGTCGGCGCCCGCCCCCTCCACCACCTCGATGACGTCGCGGTAGGCCCATTCGGTGCTCAGGTCGTTGATGCGCACGACCCTGGTCCGGCCGCCCCAGCCGCCCTCGGTCAACGCCTCGACGACGGTGCGGCGAGCCTGCGCCTTGACCGGCGGCGCGCAGGCGTCCTCCAGGTCGAGGAAGAACTCGTCGACCGGCAGTCCCCTGGCCTTGTCGATCATCTTCCGACTCGACCCGGGGACCGCCAGGCACGACCGACGGGGGCGCATCCGCTCGACCACGATGAACTCCGCTCTCTGGGACTCTCGACTCGTCCCGGCGAATGCTAGGAGGACCGTGGTGGCCGCGACGCGGTCAGGCGCCCCGGATGGTTACCCACCGCTGTCGGCGGTCGTGATCGTCGCGGGGTCCACGTCGCCCGAGGGAGCGGGAATTTTTCCCTCCGCCAATTTCTCGCAGGTATCGCCCAGCACCGTCAACTGATACCGGGCGAGCTGCGAGCTGAAATACCGGACCACGCCCGTCAGATGTGTTTCGGTGGCCGTCCGCAGCCTTTCCAGCCCATGGCCGGTGAGAACCGCCATCACACCTCTTCCGTCCGTGTCGACACGGCTTCGGCGCACCAGTCCGGCGCGTTCCAGCCGGTCAACCAGCCTGGTGACCCCGGACCGGGAAAGCAGCACGGCATCGGCCAACTCCGTCATCCGCAACCGGTAATCCGGGGATTCGGCCAGTTGGAGTAGTACGTCGTAGGCGGCGAGCGAGAGTCGTTGCTCCGCTATCAAATCCGCTTCCAACGAACGGGTGACCCTGGCATGCGCACGCAGGAAGGAGCGCCACGCCGCCATCTCTTCGTCTGTCGGTAATCGGGCAAGACCGGTATCCGCCACAGAAGTCGATGTTACTCACCGCGTCCAGCCGGATGCACGATATCGACGAGAAAGATCGGCGAGAGGGCGACGAGGACCGGTCGGAGCAGCCCGTAGCATGGGGGCGAGCGGCTCGACCCCTGTTCGGGGCGATGCCCGACCCCGGGCCGGGGCAGGAGCTCTGCTCTCGGGCCGGGGTGAGACACGCGAATCCCGTACCGGAAGGTCGGTGCTCAGCAGTGACCACTGTGCAGCCCGCAGACACCACCCCCTCGTCCGCATCGGTGCACGAGGCGCTCGGCCGGGTCGAGGACCCGGAGATCCACCGACCCATCACCGAGTTGGGGATGGTCAAAGACGTCACCGTCACGGAGGACGGAGTCGTGTCCGTCGCGGTCTATCTGACCGTCGCGGGCTGTCCCATGCGCGATCGGATCACCAAGGACGTCACCTCGGCCGTCAGCGCCGTCCCCGGTGTGCGAGAGGTCCACGTCGAACTCGACGTGATGAACGACGAACAGCGGGCGGAGCTCCGCCGCAGCCTCCGAGGCGACGCCGCCGAGCCGCGCATCCCGTTCGCCGAGCCCGGCTCGACGACCCGCGTCTACTGCGTGGCCTCCGGCAAGGGCGGCGTCGGCAAGTCCAGCGTCACGGTCAACCTCGCCGTCGCCATGGCACAGCGCGGCCTGTCGGTCGGCGTCGTGGACGCGGACATCTACGGTCACTCGATCCCCCGGATGCTGGGCGCGGGCGGCAAGCCGACCAAGGTCGAGTCGATGATCATGCCGCCGCAGTCCCACGGCGTGAAGCTGATCTCGATCGGCATGTTCACCCCGGGCAACGCTCCCGTGGTCTGGCGCGGGCCGATGCTCCACCGGGCGCTTCAGCAGTTCCTGTCCGACGTCTTCTGGGGCGACCTCGACGTCCTGCTGCTGGATCTGCCGCCGGGCACCGGCGACGTCGCCATCTCCGTCGCGCAGCTCGTCCCCAACGCCGAGCTGCTGGTGGTCACGACGCCGCAGCAGGCGGCGGCCGAGGTGGCCGAGCGGGCCGGCGCGATCGCGCTCCAGACCCGACAGCGCGTCGCGGGGGTCGTGGAGAACATGTCCTGGATGGACATGCCCGACGGAACCCGGCTGGACGTCTTCGGCTCCGGGGGCGGCAAGATCGTCGCGGACTCGCTCAGTCGCTCGGTCGGCGCCGAGGTGCCGCTGCTCGGTCAGGTCCCCCTGGATCAGCGACTGCGCGAACAGGGCGACGCGGGGACGCCGCTGGTGCTCGCCGAACCGGACGCCCCCGCCTCGGTGGTGTTGTCGGACATCGCCAAGCGCCTCACCGTGCGGGCGAGGGGCCTCGCGGGCCAGATGCTGTCGGTGACCCCGGTCGGACGCTGACGACGCCCCGGCCTCGGCATGGATCTCGTGCCGGGGCCGGTGTGCCCTGTGTCCGGAGCCGGCCGTCCCGGCCACGCCGCTCGTGTTCCGGCGCGATCGGCGAGTGGTGCGATGAACTCGGCGGGTGCACGTTCACGGGTTCCGTGATCCGATCGGCGCGGCCGGATCGGCGTCGGCGAGTCCGGTGAGCAGCGTGCTCGGCTCGGATCGATCACGGCGGCGGCGAGGTGACGCCTGTCGCGAACATGGCGGCGATGGCGCCGGAGGGCAGCCGTCCGCACGGCCGACGACCTGCTCGCCGCGGTCCGCGCCGCCGGAAGGCCACCACCGCGAACGGTCGCCACGAGTGTCACATCCCGCCGTGCCCGGCCCGGCCGATACGGCGGGGAGCCGTCCGAGTGTGCGGGCGCGGTGCTCAGAGCCGTCCCGACCGGACGCCCGTGTCAGGCCTCGCCGGGCGTCCGGGTTCTCGCCGGGAGTCAGGGTGTCGACGGACGTCGGGGCCTCGCCGGGCGTCGGTCTCTGACGGCGGGGCGAACCGGTCGTCGCCTAACCCGGTCGTGCGCCGCGACCGACCGCCGCAGGTGCTCAGGTGGCGTCGGGATCGATCGGCGGACGCTCGCCGGGCTTCAGCGCGGGCTCGACCGGCCGCGGCGCCGTCACCGGCTTGCGATTCGCGCCGCTTGCCCGGTTCGGCGTCTCCGGCTCCTCGTCGAACAGCTTGCGGGCCTGCTCCGTGACCATGCTGCGCGGATTGATATTGCGCAGGCCGCGCAGGTCGTTCAGCGGCTTCTGGAGCTCGTCGAACTCCGGGCCCAGCTCATCACGCAGCTGCTGGCGTGCACCGGTCGCGTAATCCCGCACCTTGCGCACCGATCGGCCCAGCCAGGCCGCCGCCTCGGGCAGCCGATCGGGACCGAAGATGAAGAGCCCGATGATGAGCAGGACGATCAGCTCACCCCAGCCCACGCTGTCGAACACTCGCCACCCCCTCGGACGTCCTCGACAGCCTAACCGCTGCGCCGCTCAGAACCGAGACCCGCCGACGTCTCAACTGTCCTCGTCCGACTGGAGAGTCACCGGTATCACGACCACGTCGCTGCCGCGCACCGCCTCCAGCTCGACCACCGCGCCGATCTGCTGCTCCCGGATCGCCGCCGCCAGCTCGTCCGCCCCGAAGACGTCCCGATCGCCGACCCGCACGATGATGTCGCCCTCCAGGAGTCCCGCCTCCTCGGCCGAGCTGCCCGCCCGCACGTTGACCACCTGGGCGCCGCTGAGGTCGTCGGTGATCACGGTGTTGGAGTTGACGCCGAGGTCGGGATGGTGGATCTCGCCGTTGCGGATCAACTCCTCGGCGATCCGCCGCACGTCGTCGACGGGGATCGCGAAGCCGAGGCCGATGGAGCCGCTCTCGCCCTGTCCCGCCATCGGCGGCATCCGGTTCATGGTGTTGATGCCGATCAGCGTGCCGCTGGAGTCCACCAGCGCGCCGCCCGAGTTGCCGCTGTTGATGGCCGCGTCGGTCTGGATCGCCTCGAACACCACCTCCTCACCCCCGGACGAGTTCAGCCGCATCGGCCGGTCCAGGTAGCTGACGATGCCCTCGGTGACGGTGCCGGGCAGCCCGAGCGGGTTGCCCACCGCGAGCACCGTGTCGCCGACCTCCAGGTCGGCGGAGCTGCCCATCGGCAGGACCGTCAGGTTGTCCACGTTCACGCGCAGCACCGCCAGGTCGGTGCGCGGATCGCGTCCGACGATCTCGGCGGTCGCCCGGCTGCCCTCGTCGAAGACGACGGTGAGACTCGACTCGGGGTCGTTCGCGGACTCGACGATCACGTGATCGTTGGTGACGATGTATCCGTCTTCGTCGATCACCACGCCCGAGCCGGTGTTGCCCGCCGTGTCCTGCACGGAGACCACGGCGGGTCTCACCCGACCGGCCAGTTCGGCGACCGAGCCGGGCTCCCGCTCGACGCCCGGCCGGACCTCCGCCAACCGCACGTCGGGGCCGCTCAGCAGACTGCCGCCTTCGACGGTGAGTCGCCCGATCGCACCGCCGACCAGGCCGATCGCCAGGGCGACGACGCCGAGCAGCAGCAGCGCACGCGGTCTGACCCGCCCGCCGAAGAGGACCTCTCTCGCGCTGAGCCGAGGACCCTCCGGCCGGGCCGACTCCTCCTCGGCGGCGGGCGCCTCCTCGGCGGCGACCGCGGGAGGGCCGAGGACGGCGGTGGCACTCGGATCACGCCAGACGGCACCCTCGGTGGACCAGAAGACCGGCTCCGGCTCGCCGGGGCCGTCCGCCGAGTCCGGACGGGCGCCGGGCGGGCGCTGGAGACCTCCCGCGCCCGCCGGCCTGCCGAAGGCCTCGATCAGCGCCGACGGCGGGGGTGCGGTCGGCAGCTCGACACGGGCGGCGGAGCCCGCCCGTGTCCGGTGGTCGAAGGCCGTCTCGATGCCCTCCGGCCGGGCGAACACCGCCGCCTCGGCCGGGTCGACCGGCGGGCGCGCCTGCGGCCTCGGTCCCAGCCTCGACACGCCGGAGCCGGGATCCGAGCCCTCCGGTCTCGAAGGCTGAGATCCCGACGACGAGGCAGGCGACTGTGAACTCATGTTTCCCCGGGCGGTAGGCGACGACGAGACCGGCGAGCGGCGGCGGGCAGCAGGGGCACACCCGCCGAATCAGCTTAAGCCTCGATCCGTTCCCCGCCATCCGCTCACGCCGATCACGGGAGGACGGGCTCGCACGAGAAGACTCTCTCATCCCAGGTGAAACGGCAGTGGTGAAACGGACCGGGTCGCGTGATCAGCCGCCGAGGACGGGCGGGCCGCCCGGGGCGGGCAGCAGTCCGGCGCCCAGCCCCGTCCGAGGGGTTGGCTGCGGCGCGTCGGAACGGCCTGCGGCCGCCTCGCCCGAACTCGACGAGGACTGCACGGCGACCTCCGGCGCGGCAGGCTGGTACACGGCGGTGGGAGTGGCGACCGGCAGGACGGTCTCCGGCACCGCACCCATGTCATAGGCGGGCCTGCGGGCACCGCCCGCGCTCGCGCCGCCGGTGCTCTCCTCGGCGCCGAAGGTGGAGCTGCCGGTGACCCGCTCCGGCTGTTCGACCGGCAGGACCAGGGCCACGGCCCCCAACACCAGGCCGGAGACGACCACGCCCGCGCTGTTGCGCGCGCGGCGCTCGACGGCCCGCAGGCGCTCCGAGCCGAGCCCCGAACCGCTCGTCCGCTCGGAGCCGCGTCTCGGCGGAGCGGAACCGAGCACCGCGGATCCCTCGCCGAGTCGCGATCCCTCGCCCAGTCGCGGCCCCGCGCCCAGGACGGGGCCCGCGGCGAACGCGGTGGACTCCCGCCCCGAATCGGGGCCCGCGGGGTCGGCGGGACGACCGGCCGACGGACGGCCCGCGGACCGCACGGTGACGACCTTGCCGTCCGGGGTCACCGCCAGCTCGTCCGGCCCGGAGGGCAGGTCCGCATGCTGCGGGATGGCGCACAGCGCCTCCAACAGTCCGACCGGCATCATCGGCGCGGCCGCGGTGCGGACCGCCGTGCGCGCCTGTCTCTGGGCCGTGGCCCGACCCGAACACGCCGGGCAGCGCGCGAGGTGACTCACCGCCCTGTCGTGTGCGGCCGCCGAGAGCTCCCCGTCCACCAGTGCGACGAGCGCATCGAGAGCCAGATGCTGCTCCGGGAGCGCGAAACCGCGCAGTTCCGTCATACGGACGCCTCCTGGGCACGCTCGCGACGATGCTCAAGAGCCTCCTTGAGCGCCTGTCGCCCGCGATGGATTCTGCTCCGCACTGTACCCAGCTTCACCCCGAGCGTGGCGCCGATCTCCTCGTAGGAGAGACCTTCGACGTCGCACAGCACGACGGCGGCCCGGAACTCCGGCGGCAGCGCGTCGAGCGCCGCCTGGAGGTCCGGGTCGAGGTGCATCGAGTTGTAGACCTCCTCCGGGCTCGGGCCGCCGCCGGGCAGTCGATCGGTGTCCTCCGGCAGCCCCTCCATCCGCAGCCGCGCACGCCTGCGTGCCATGTCCAGGAAGAGGTTGGTGGTGATGCGGTGCAGCCAGCCCTCGAACGTGCCGGGCTTGTACGAGGCCAGCGACCGGAAGACCCGGATGAAGGTCTCCTGGGTGAGGTCCTCCGCGTCGTGCTGGTTGCCCGTCAGTCGGAACGCCAGCCGGTACACCCGATCGGCATGATTCTGGACGACCTCCGCCCAGGTGGGCGGGGTCCAGTCTGTCGCCTGTTCATCGGACAGGCTGACCACCGGACGGGCCGTTTCGGTGTTCGAGTGTGCTGGCATCGTCGGACAGGACACCTCCTCAGGGCTCTCACTGCCCTATGTAACGACGGAACGACCCGTGGTGTTCCCGACCACGAGAACCCGCCTACGGGGGCCCAGGTGTCCCTCGGCTCTCCCCTGGCCCTACGAACACCACTGTCCGGCATCCGCGTGAGACGACGATGAGAACCGCCTGAGAGCAGCCTGAGAGCCGAACGCCGCCACCGTCGGCGACCGGGGCCGGCCGTGGGCGAGCCCGCACTCTTCTTGGCGCGTTCCTCTGTTTTCCGGGGCCACGCCGCTAACCTCCTATGCTGTGACACCCGAGACGCCGATCGCCGACGCCGATGCGGTCCAGGACTACGTTGCGGCGTACCTCGCTCAGGACGAGGTGCTGGCCGCCGCTCGGGCGCGCGGGATGGAACTCGGGTGTGCGCCGATCAGCCTCGGCACCGGGGCCGCGTTGCGGTTCCTGACCACCGCGCTCCAGGCGAGGGCCGTGGTCGAGGTCGGCACCGGCACCGGGGTGAGCGGTCTCTGCCTGCTCCGGGGCATGGCGCCGGACGGCGTGCTGACCTCCATCGACGTCGATCCGGAGTATCAACGGGTCGCCAGGAGGGTGTTCGCCGACGCCTCACTGCCCTCCGGGCGTACCCGGCTCATCATGGGCCGCGGCCTGGAGGTGCTGCCCCGGCTCGCCGACGGCGCCTATGACCTGATGTTCGTGGGCAGCGCGATCACCGACTACCCCCGATACCTGGAGGAGGCGCTGCGGCTGCTGCGCCCCGGCGGCGTGCTTGTCCTGGACAACATGCTCGACCGGGAGCTGCTGGCCGAGCCGGACACGCGCGATCCCGAGGCACAGGCACTGCTGGAGGTGGCCAGGGCGGTGCGCTCGGACGAGCGACTCGCGCCGCTGCTGCTGCCGTTGGGCGACGGACTGCTGCTGGCCGCCAAGGCGCCCTGAGCCCTGCGGAGCGGGCGCGGGCCGGGAGGCACCGCCGGTGGCCCGGCGGGAGGTTCGAGCCGGGAGGTTTCGAGGAGGCCTCGGCACGCCTGTCGCCTGGGTGATCGCCGCGGCCCGTGCGCCGGAGGAGGGCAGGCCGTGGCCGCCCCGGCTCCGATGGTCGTCGCACCGACCGGGAGTCACCGGCGGACGGGCGTCACCGGCGGGCCGGCGTCGTGGACGGGCGGGAGTCGGGGGCCACGGTCTCCCGGTCGCCCGCCGCGGTGTGGAGCGTCTTCGTCTCGAGGGGCTTCGGGATCGCGCTGCACGGGCCTCGCGACTTGTGGAGTGGGCGTCCGTACTTCGGTCCGCGCCGGCCGTCGGCTCGTCGAACTCAGCGTTGCGCGCGGGCGCCCTTGCCGAGGACGACGACACCACCGCTGCTCACGGTGTAGGACTCCCGATCGCGGGCCGCGTCCACTCCGATCCGCGCGCCGGGAGCGATGACGACGTTCTTGTCCAGGATCGCTCGTCGCACCACCGCGCCCCTGCCGATGCGGACGCCGGGCAGCAGCACGCTGTCCTCCACGATCGCGCCGTCGTCGACCATCACGTCGGCGCTGACGACCGAGCCTCGGATGTCGCCGCCGGAGATGATCGATCCGGGGCCGACCATCGACTCCCGCGCGGTGCCGCCCTCGATGAACTTCGCGGGCGGCAGCGGCGGGGTCGCCGTGCGAATCGGCCACTGGTGGTTGTAGAGGTTGAAGACCGGGTGCACCGACACGAGGTCGCGATGGGCGTCGTAGTAGGCGTCCAGGGTTCCGACGTCACGCCAGTAGCCGTGGTCGCGCTCGGTGGAACCGGGCACGTCGTTGTCGGCGAAGTCGTAGACGGTGGCGATTCCCCGGTCGACGAGCATCGGGATGATGTTGCCGCCCATGTCGTGCACGGAGTCGGGGTCGGCGGCGTCGGCGCGCAGGGCGTCCAGCAGCACCTCGGTGGAGAAGACGTAGTTGCCCATCGACGCGAAGGTGACCGCGGGATCGTCCGGCACATGCGGTGGATCGGCGGGCTTCTCCAGAAATCGGGTGATCCGGCCGTCGGCGTCGGAGTCGATGCAGCCGAATGCCTTCGCCTCGGCACGTGGCACTCGGATGCCCGCCACCGTGACTCCGGCGCCGGAGTCGATGTGCTGCCGCACCATCTGCGCCGGATCCATTCGATAGACGTGGTCGGCGCCGAAGACGACGATGTGATCCGGATGCTCGTCGTAGACCAGGTTCAGCGACTGATAGATGGCGTCGGCGCTGCCGGTGTACCAACGGGGCCCGAGTCGCTGTTGTGCGGGCACGGGGGTGATGTAGTCGCCGAGCACCCCGGAGAGGCGCCAGGTGGTGGAGATGTGCCGGTCCAGCGAGTGCGACTTGTACTGGGTGAGCACGCATAGTCGGACGTAGCCCGCGTTCACCAGGTTCGACAGCACGAAGTCGACGAGACGATAGTTGCCCCCGAAGGGCACCGCCGGTTTCGCGCGGTCCGCCGTCAGCGGCCACAATCTCTTACCCTCGCCGCCCGCGAGCACGATCCCGAGTACGCTGGGCTGCCCCTTCACGATCACCGACCCTAGTCGTCCCGACGCCTGTGTATCCAGTCCGCGGGTTGGCTGGTTGCTGAATTCCTTTCATATCTCACGTTCCCTCCCCGCCGGACGCAATTCGACCACCGGCGTGTTGCCTGCGCGACACGCCAGCGGCATTCACCCGATCACCTGGGTGCACTCACTCGGCCAAGCCATCTAGTGTCGCCTCCTGTGCGCATCGGACTGATGACCCGTGAATATCCGCCCGAGATCTACGGGGGTGCGGGCGTGCACGTCGGCTTCCTCGTCCCCCGGCTGCGGGAATTGATCGACGTCGACGTGCACTGCTTCGGCGCACCGCGCGAAGACGCCGTCGCCCATCAGCCCGCGCCGGGGCTGACCTCGGCGAACACGGCGCTACGCGCCCTCTCGGTCGATCTGTCGATGACGGACGCGGCCTCCTCGGTCGACCTCGTCCACTCCCATACCTGGTACGCCAACCTGGCAGGTCACCTCGCGGGCCTGCTGCACGGCGTGCCCCACGTCGTCACCGCCCACTCGCTGGAACCACGCAGACCGTGGAAGGCCGAGCAGCTCGGCGGCGGCTACCGACTGTCCTCATGGGTGGAACGGACGGCCTACGAGGCCGCGGCCGCGGTGATCGCCGTCAGCGACGGGATGCGGGCGGACGTGCTGTCCTGTTATCCCGCCCTCGATCCCGAACGGGTGCACGTGGTCCGCAACGGCATCGACACCGACGCCTATCGGCCGGTGGCCGAGACCGATGCGCTGCGGGCGCTGGGCGTCGACCCGGAGCGGCCGATCGTCGCCTTCGTCGGCCGCATCACCCGGCAGAAGGGCGTGGCACATCTGGTCGCCGCGGCACACCACCTCGACCCGGACGCGCAGCTTGTCCTCTGCGCGGGCGCCCCCGACACTCCGGAGATCGGCGAGGAGGTCGGGCGCGCGGTCGCCGAACTCGCGGCGGTGCGGCCCGGTGTCTTCTGGGTTCAACGGATGCTCGAACAGGCGGAGATCCGCCAGGTCCTCACCCACGCCGCGGTCTTCGTCTGTCCCTCGGTGTACGAGCCGCTGGGCATCGTGAACCTGGAGGCCATGGCCTGCGGCACCGCCGTGGTGGCCTCGGACGTCGGCGGCATCCCCGAGGTCGTGGCGCACGGGGAGACCGGGCTGCTCGTGCCGCTGGACGAACAGGACCCGACCGCCTTCCAGCGTGGGCTCGCCGACGAGGTCAACGCCCTGCTCGCCGATCCGGCCCGCGCCGAGGCGATGGGGGCGGCGGGCAGGCGACGCGCGGTGACGGAGTTCTCCTGGGCGGGCGTGGCGGAGCAGACGGTGTCGGTGTATCGAGCGGCGCTGACGGGCTGACCGTGGGACGGACGCGGGCAGGCGTCGCGGGCCCGGGCGGCTCATGCCACCCGTCGGGCCCGCCGCCGGGGTCGGTCGCCGGTGTCGCGACGCCCTACGGCGCACGCGGCGTCGACTGTCCAGGACGGCACGCCCGCCGATGCGCCTCGGCCGCCAGGCGCCGTCACCGCTCCGCGGGCTCGTGTCCCGACCCGGCCGCCCGGTCGGCGGGCGCGCTGCTCGGCCCGGGGCCACGCGCTCCCGCGGCCGTCGGCACGGCCCGGCGGGCCGCATCGACCCGAGGAGCTCCCACAGGGCATCCTCGTCGGGTTCGTCGTTGTGCCGCCGCCGCGAGCAGCGCCGCCGCGGCGGCGAGCACGAGCCACCCCACGACGAGCACGACCAGGCCCGGCCAGCCCCAGCCGCCGTAGGCGAGGCCGCCGATCACTCCGCCGACGCTGCCGCCGAGGTAGTAGGCCAACAGGTACAACGCGGGCGCCTGCGCGCTGGCAGGCCCGGCCGCCCTGGCACCGACCCAGCCCCCGGCCACGGCGTGCGCGGCGAAGAATCCGCCGGTGAGCAGGCCCAAGCCGAGCAGGACGGCGCCGAGCTGGTCGGGCAGCGTCACGAGCACGCCGAGGACGGTGATCGCCAGGGCGCCGATCAACACCCGAGGTCGCCCCAGCCGATCCGCCGCCCGCCCCGCCGTCGCCGAGGTGACGCTGCCGATCGCATAAGCGAGGAACACCAGCGCGATCACCGCGGGCGCCAGCAGGAACGGCGGCGCCAGCAGGCGGAAGCCCAACACGTTGTAGACCGAGACGAAGCAGGCCGCCCCGAGGGCCGCCACCAGGTACGGGCCGTAGAGCACGGGATCGGTCACGGCGGCACGCAGTCCGCCCACGACCACCGAGCGACGCAGCGGCGCCGGACGGGGGCCCTGCGACGGCGGCAGCACCAGCACGAAGACGACGGCGCAGCCCGCCGCCAGCAGCGTGACCGCCCAGACGCCGACCCGCCAGTTCGCGATATCGGCGATCACGCCGGTGATCAGCCGCCCGGACATGCCGCCCAGGCTGTTCCCCGCCACGTAGAGGCCGATGGCCGCGCCCAGGCCCGCCGCGCGGGTCTCGGCGGCCAGGTGCGCCATCGCGACGGACGCCAGGCCCGCCACGGCGAGCCCCTGCGCCGCGCGCAGCGTGACCAGCATCGGGAAGGACGTCGCCAGGGGCACCACCACGCCGATCAGCACGGCGGCACAGACCGAGGCGATCATCACCGGCCGACGGCCGAGCGCCTGGGCCAGCACGGCGAGCGGCAGCAGGCCGACCGCCAGGCCGCCGGTCGCCGCCGACACCGCCAGCGAGGCGCCGCCTGGACCGAGTCCGTACTGGTCGGCGAACTCCGGCAGGACGGGCTGGACCGAGTAGAGCAGGGCGAAGACGGCGAAGCCCGCGATCAACATCGCCATGCCGATCCGACGGGACCGACGCCGTGCCTCTCCGGTCGCGGGCGGTGCGTCCCCGGCGGACGAGTCGTTCTCGACAGGCGCTGTGTTCCGCGCGGACGAGGCGTCGTCCTCAGGTGTGTTCCGGGCGGGCAGTGCGTTCTGGGACGGCGAGGTGTCCCCGACAGACCAGGCGTCCCCGGCGGGCACGACGTTCTCGACGGGTCGCGCTCCGGCCGGAGTCGCCTGAGCGGCGGCCGGGCCGGCCCCGCGTGGCGAGCGGGCGGCGCTCGGATCGTCGCAGGCATCGAAGGCGGGCACGGGTCCGACCGTAAGACCGCGCTATTCCGCCGTCCAATGAATCTTTCTCGGCATTACCATTCATCGATGGATGAGTCAGCCGAGCATCTGGCGCGGGACCTCGCCCCGAGACTGGCGTTGCTGCGTGCGGTCGCCGCCGAGTCCCACGTCACCAGGGTCGCGGCCCTGCTGGACGTACCTCAGCCGACGGTGAGTCGGTGGCTCGCCCGCCTCGGCGCCGATCTGGGAACACCGGTCGTGACCAGGGCGGGCCGCGGCATCCGCCTGACCCGTGCGGGCGAGCTTCTGGCCGAGGCCGCCGGGCACGCTCTCGCCGCCCTGGAGCCCGGCTGCCGCCGCGCGCTGGACGAGGCCGATCCCGATCGGGGTCGGGTGGCACTGGCCTTCCTGCACACCATGGGCGGCGTACAGGTCCCGGAGCTGCTGCGCGGATTCCGTCGCAGGCGACCGTCCGTCCGCTTCACCCTGGCGCAGGCGCCGCACGAGACGATCCTGGCCCAGGTCCGCAGTGGTCACGTCGACCTCGGCCTGACCTCGCCGCTGCCCGAGGACGCCGCGGATCTACGCTGCGTGCCCCTGTTCGAGCAGTCGCTCGTCCTGGCCGTGGCCGCCGGACATCGCCTCGCCTCCCGAAGCCGGGTGCGCATCGGGGAGCTGGCCGACGAGGACTTCGTCGGGCTGGAGCCGGGCTTCGGTCTGCGCCGGATCACCGACGAGCTGTGCGCGGCGGCGGGCTTCACCCCCGTGCTCACGTTCGAAGGTCAGGAGACGGACACCGTGCGTGGCCTGGTGGCGGCGGGGCTGGGCATCGCCCTCGTGCCCGCCGCCGACGCGGGCCCGCCGCCGGGCGTGGTGGAGGTCCGACTCAGCCCGCGATCCGGCCGGACGATCGGGCTGGTCTGGCAGGCGGGTCGTCCGATGACCTCGGCGGTCCGTGCCTTCCGCGATTTCGCGCTCACCGCCCGCCACGCTCCGCATTCGCGCCTCGCTCGATCCGACGACCTACGATCCGATGATCCGCCCCGAGCAGACACGCCGGTCCCTGAGGTGTGAACCAGCCGCGAGCGCCGGCTCGGCCGGATGCCCGGTCGCCGCGACTTCCCCGACCGCCCGCGTCCCGGCGGGCACCGGAACCCCGACGTCCGATCAGACCCCGGTGTCGTCCGGAATCCGGTGTCCGGCCGGATGCCGACCTTCACGCGGCCGCTTGGAACGCGCTCGTGATCGTCCCGCCCGCAACCGCCGGGTTCCCATGGCGGCCCTCCACCGTCTGGCGGCCGGGTCGGGTGGTGACGAAGCAGAGCGACGGACTCGCGCTCGTTCCACGCTCTCGATCCCGAGCGGAACAGATCCCGGCATCTCCACTGGATCACCTCGCCATCACGAATCCCACGACACCGAAGGCCGGCTTTCGCGCGCGCCGACAGCGGCGACAGGACGCCGGCGGCGGACTCGACCGGTTCCGTCGTACACCGCGCTCTGGGATTCCCGGGCCGCGTAACACGTCGATCACAGAGCGCGATCCCAGTGAGACACGAAGTGATCTTGCGGGAGGCGTCGATGTTCGGTGGGCGGAAGCGGCGGCAGCAGCTCGACGAGGCCCTTCGCGAGAATCAACACCTGCGCGACGAGCTCCGACGGCTGGGCGGGCTCGGCCCTCTCGGACTGCGCAACGAGATCGACGCGCTGACCCGTCGCCACCAGACCGATCGGGCCCGTTTTCAGCAGGAGATCTCCGCGATGAACGCCGAGGTCGCCCGATTGAACGGCCGGCTCACCGCATTGCGCGCCGAGGTAGTCGAGACCGATGACGCCCGACTGATGCAGGAGGTCGGGGTCTATCAGTACCGACACGTGCTCTCGGATGCCGAGGCGTACAAGGACCGGCTCGCACTCGTCAAGGACACGGTGAAGAACATGACGAGATCGAAGTCCGCCGTAGACGGGTCACAGGACTTCCACTACAACAACTCCCTCGCCCAAGGGCGCAAGTTCGTCGGGGAACTGTCGAAGCTGATGCTCCGAGCCTACAACGCGGAGGCGGAGAACTGCGTCCGCGTATTGAAGGCGGGCAATCTGGCGTCGGCGGTGAAGCGTCTGGAGACCGCCGTCCGAACCATCGAGAAGCTCGGAGCCATGGCGGCGATCCGCATCAATCCCGCCTACCACGCGACGCGGATCCGAGAACTCGAGCTCACCGCCGACTACCTGGCGAGGAAGCAGCAGGAGAAGGAGGCGGAGCGAGAGCGGCGGGCCGCCCTCCGGGAAGAACAACGGGCCTTACAGGAGTACCGGCGCGAGCAGGAGCGGCTCCTCAAAGAGCAGGGGCACTACCGTAACGCCGCCGCCGCGCTGCGGGCGAAGGGCGACGAGGAGGGCGCGGCCGACCTCGAACGCAAGCTCGCCGAGATCGCGGCCGCGCTCGGGGGCATCGAAGAACGGGAGGCCAATATCCGCGCGGGCTATGTCTATGTGATCAGCAACATCGGCTCGTTCGGCCCCGACGTCGTCAAGATCGGGATGACCCGCCGCCTCGAACCGATGGACCGGGTGCGCGAGCTCGGCGACGCTTCGGTGCCCTTCCGGTTCGACGTGCACGCGCTGTTCTTCTCACCGGACGCGGTGACCATCGAGCGACAGCTGCACGCCGCGTTGGAATCTCGACGTCTGAACCGGGTCAACCGGCGGCGTGAGTATTTCCGGTGCACTCCGACGGAGGTCAAGACGTTGCTGCACGATCTCGCGGGGAGCCTCCTCGACTACCGCGACGACCCCGAGGCGGTCGAGTACCGCCAGAGTCTCGGTGCGGCCACCGCCACGGCGGTGTGAGGCGGAGTCGGGGCCGGTGGCCGGACGACGAAGAGGATGTGAGCGCGCACCGACCGCAGCGGAGTGGGCGTCGCGACGCTGATCACGGTCACCCCGAGCGCGCAGGATTCGACCACGGCCGGTTCGTGAGTGCGAGCGGCCTCGGATCATGGTCCGGTACTCGTCGGCCCGGGCCGAACCGGCGGGGCGACCAGCCGGCACGCGGGCGGCGGTCCGCCGCCGTGTGTCATCGGGGCGGTTCGCGCACGGTGCCGCCGTGTCTACTCGGGACGGGCCTGTCGCCTCCCGAGGACGAGCAGCCCCGGACAGGACCGTGACCCGACCCCGACACGGATCCCCGAGGCCGGGCCCGCACCCGGCCGATCACCGGGTGCGGGCGGCAGGCTCACGACGGGATCCGCCCGGCGACCAGCTCGATCAGGGTGCGGGCGGCGAAACCGGTCGCGCCGGGGTTGACCTCCGCATAGGACCGGTCGGCCCTGGCCGGACCCGCGATGTCGAGATGCACCCAGGGCAGTCCGGCGGTGAACTCACGCAGGAACAGGGCGGCCATCACCCCGCCCGGCCCGGGCGGCCCCTGCCGAACGTCCGCCCAGTCGCCGCGCACGTCCTCGGCGTGATCGGCGAGCAGCGGCATCCGCCACCAGGACTCGCCGACCTTGTCGCCCGCCGCCGTCACCGCGTCGGCCAGCGCGTCGTCCGAGCTGAACAGGCCGCCGGTGCGCAGACCGAGGGAGATCTTCATCGCGCCGGTGAGCGTCGCGACGTCCACCAGGATCGTCGGATCGAGCCGCTCGACGGCGTAGGCCAGTCCGTCGGCCAAGACCAGTCTGCCCTCGGCGTCGGTGTTGACGATCTCGCTGGTACGGCCGCCGAAGTGCGTCACGACGTCGCCTGGTCGATAGGCGCTGCCCGACACGTGGTTCTCGGCGCTGGGTACCAGTCCGGTGACCCGGACGGGCAGTCGCAGCGCGGCGATGCCGATCAGGGCGGCGATCACCGCCGCACCGCCCGCCATGTCGGTCCGCATCAAATGCATTCCGTCGGCGGGCTTGAGCGAGACGCCCCCGGTGTCGAAGGTGATCCCCTTGCCGACCAGCACGAGGTGCGGGCCGTGGACGGGAACCTCCGGCCGCCAGGACAGTTCGATCAGCCGAGGCGGGGACGCGGAACCGCCGCCCACCGCCAGCACGCCGCCGAAGCCGTGGTCGGTCAGCCACTGTTCGTCCCGCACGGCCACGGTGAGATCGGGATACGCGGCCCCTGCGGCCACCGCCGTCCGGGCCAGCCATTCCGGGTTCTTCACGTTCGACGGCGCGTTGGCGAGGTCTCGGGCCAGCGCGGTGGCCGAGGACAACGCGGCGGCACGGTCCACGACGGAGGCCGTCGCGGCCACCGTGTCCTCGGGTGTCTGAGCGGGCAGTACGAACGTGACGTCGGTCGGTCTCGGCGGCCGTTCCCGTCCAGTCACGGTGAAGCGGTGCGCACCGAGCGACACTCCGATCGCGAGCGCGGTGATCTCGTCCTCGTCGAGAGTCGCGGGCAGCAGCAGGCTGACCTCGTCGACGGTGTCCAGCCCGGCCTCGTGCGCCTGCCTGTCATGCTCCTCGGCGGCACGCAGCACGGCGGCTCCGGCCGCACGCCAGTCGGCGGGCGATCCCGTCGCGGCGCCGAACAGCCACCGGGGCGGCGCGGCATCGAGGCCGATGCGCTCCAGCGAGCCCGCCTTGCCTCGGAACCCGACGGAGCGCAGCCGCGCGCAGTCCTCGGTCAGTTGATCCGCGCCGAGCGCGGGCAGCGGCGCGTCGGCCTGGGTCTCACCGGTGTGACGTGGCGTCTCGGCGGAGAAGACCGGCCAGGCGTGAATCGACGCCGGTGCGGGGGCGCCGGCCAGTACGCGCAGCCGAGGAGGCGACACGGGGACGTCGGGCAGGGTGTCGAGGGACAACGCGGCTCCTGCGTGGTTCGAAATGGGGTCGTGCGTGGTTCGAACGGGGTCCTGCGTGGTTCGAGAAGGGACAGTCGAAGGCCCCGGCATCCTGTCGAGGAGGCCGGGGCCGGGACTCCGCTGAGGGCAGTTCAGGCCGACCACGGCTGACGGACCGCGTCGTGTCGGCCCCGCCTCACCCCACGGCGGCGTTCAGTGCATCGCCAAGGTTACTGGCCTCCTCTGCCGACATTTCGACGACGAGGCGCCCACCACCCTCGAGCGGGACTCGCATCACGATGCCGCGTCCCTCCTTGGTGACCTCAAGGGGACCGTCGCCGGTCCGGGGCTTCATGGCCGCCATAGCGTGCTCCCTCCATCAACACTTCCCCGCCCGACGCACCGCACCGCTCGTCGGGCACTCGAGCATTCTCCCCCATCTGGACGCAACCGTGAAACCGAACCGTCGGCTCGGGATCGCGGAGCGTGTACGCGCAACTCTGGTCGAGCGGGCAAACGGGTGTCAGACTCGGCTGTCGTGCGAGCTCGGTCAGCATTGTTCGATCTCTTCGGTGGTCACCTTCGCGGCAGGGGCGGCGTCGCGACGATCGCCGCGTTGGTGCGTCTCCTGGAGCCGCTGGGCTTCGCCTCCCCCGCCGTGCGGACCGCGGTGTCCAGAACGGTGCGTCAGGGCTGGTTGGCGCCGGTACGGCTGCCGGAGGGACCCGGGTACGCGCTGACGGCCAAGGCCGAACGTCGTCTGGACGAGGCGGCCGCGCGCATCTACCGGACCCGTCCCGACGTGTGGGACGGCCGCTGGCACGTCCTCGTGCTGGAGGAGCTGCCGGGCAGGCCTGCCCGCGACCGGCTCACGTCCTCGCTTCGGCTGCTGGGCTACGGAGAACTCGGCCCGGTGACGTGGGTCGCACCGCGTCCTGCCGAGGAGCTGCCGGACGTCCTCGCGACGGAGTCCATGCGTGCGAGCAGCTTTCTCGGCACTCATCAGGGTGACGATGGCGAGCTGGCGCGTCGCGCGTGGAACCTCGATGCCCTGGCCGAGGACTACTCGGCATTCATCCAGGACTGGGAGGGCCGCCTCGCCGTCGTCGACGCCGCCGACGACGCGGCGGCCTTCGCGGCCGGCCTCGAACTGCTGCACGCCTGGCGCGGATTCCTGTTCCGCGATCCCGGTCTCCCGCCCACCGTGCTTCCCCAAGAATGGGGCGGTGACCTGGCCGCCGCGTTCTTCGACCGACACACCGCTCGGTTGGCTCCGGCGGCGGATCGATTCGTTCGGCTGTGCCTGGCGAGCAGTGCAGGGTCACCCGCCGACTCATCACCTGACCAGGGTGAGGGGCGGCAGGATTAGGAGAGGAGTGCCACCGTGCCCGATCGACCAGCGTCTCCCAGCTCCACCGAGGAAGTCCGTCCCGCCGAGGACCCCCAGGCCGCCGACGGGGTTCGTGCCGCCGACGAGCCCGGTCCCGCGGCCGCGGGCCTGCGAGGAGTGGAACGGCCGCTCTTACTGATCGAGGACGATCAGGGCGTCCGAGTCCTGACCTTCAATCGGCCGGCCGCGTTCAACTCGTTGACCGTCCAGTTGAAGAACGACCTGCTCGCCGCGCTGCATGACGCGGCGGAGGACGACTCCGTCCGCGCTGTGGTGATCACCGGAGCGGGTCGGGCCTTCTGCGCGGGCCAGGATCTCAAGGAGCACATCGCACTGCTTCAGGCGGGTGACGAGGCACCGCTGCACACGGTGGAGGAGCACTACAACCCGCTGATCGAACTCGTCACCGCGATGCCCAAGCCGGTCATCGCCGCGGTGAACGGCACGGCGGCCGGGGCGGGCGCGTCCCTGGCCTATGCGGCGGATCTGCGCATCGCCGAGCGGTCTGCCCGGTTCCTGATGGCCTTCGCGGGTGTCGGTCTCACCGCCGACTCGGGCGCCTCGTGGACGCTTCCCCGACTGATCGGCTACGGGCGCGCGATGGAGATGATGCTGCTCGGGCAGCCGGTGACGGCGGAGGAGGCGCTGCGCCTCGGGATGATCAGCCGACTGGTGGAGGACGGCGAGGCGTTGGCGGCGGCCAGGGAGCTGGCGGGCCGATTGGCCGCAGGTCCGACGACGGCCTACGCGAAGATCAAGGAGTCGCTCCGGGCCGCCGCGTCGAGCGAGTTGACCGAGGCACTGGCCACCGAGGCACGGACTCAGGCCGAGGCAGGGCAGACCGTCGATCACCGCGAGGCCGTGGACGCCTTCGTGGCCAAGCGGGAGCCGAGGTTCCTCGGGCGCTGATCGACCGCCTGCTCCTCGGCCGATCGAGTCGGGCCTTCGCGACGCCCGACTCGATCGGCATCGGCCATGCAGGCAGGGCCTGGCGACCCGCCCGTGGCACGCTGGGTCGGCCCCTGGCTCCTCCCCCGGCTGCCGGATACCGGCTCCCGGCATCGGGCTCCCGGTGCACGGCCGATGCAGCCGCCACGTGACTTCCGCGGTCTGCGTGATCGTGGTCCGTCGTTCGTCTCGCGTCTCGCGGCCGAGGACGCGGGACGCCGGGGCCCGGGCGGGACGTCACGGAAATGCCATGGCAGGAATCAGCGCCGAGGGACTCGGCCGGCCATCGACTCGCCGCGTGCCGACGGCCAGAAAACGCGAAAAGAATTCCATTTCGCGCCGACGTCGGAATCGAGCACGGCTCCACTACAGAACACCACACCGTCGAACGCCGAATCGTCGATCCCGTGGTGCCATGGCTGCTAGTTTGATCGACGGCGATCGCGGCGCGCTGACGAATGCCACGCCGCGACCGGGTGTCGGCTCCCTTGCCCGAGGCGATGCCCCGGCGCAGGCGGTGGACGCGACGGTCGGGCCGAGCACGACGGGCCGGTCGGGACCGAATCGCCCGGAGCTGCGACGACGGCGGTCGAGCGATCGTCGTGTGATCGCGTGACCGGCCGCGGATCGACGGGTCCGGTCGAGGGCCGAGCATTGAGGGACGGTACGACGATGGGCATCGACCACACGGAATCCGAATGCGACATTCCCGCGATTCGATATGAAGGCTATTCACTTCAGGAGAAGCACGCCTGGGTACGAGACGGCTCCGGCCCCGACGCGGCCGAGGACATCAGAGCGGCCCTGAGCATCCTCGCCGATGCGATGGCGGAATCCGATCTCCTGCTTCGCCGGGCGTTGCAGCCGCTGGGCATCGACTGGCAGGGCGCCGCCGCCACCTCGGTGGGCGCGGCGTGCGCCCTCGTCGCCGACTGGAGTCTCGCCTGCGGCGACTCCGCGCGGGAGGGCGGCGTCGGCGTCGCCGTCGCCGGGGCGGGGTTCGCCCACGTGCGGGTGCGAGTGGAGGCACCGGGCCCCGGTCGGGCGGACACGCGCCTCGACGTCTTCGCCGGACCCTTCGGCGGACAGGCCGACCTCACCCAGGAGGCGGAGGCCGAGCGGGCGAGGGACGACGCGGCGAACCGGGCGTTCTACGCCTACGAGGACGCGGTGCGCGACGCCGTCCGGTCGTTGCCCGTCCTCGCGGCGCCACCGGGTGTCGCGGTCGCCGCGGTCACGACGCGCCCCACGTGCCCGGAGCGGTCCGGCGTCCCCCGAACGACGGTGCAGGCGGCCGCCCGCACCCAGGGATCGACCGCGACTCGCCACGAGTCGGGTGCTCCGATTCCGACGGAGAAGCCTCCCGGCGCGGACCCGACGGCCACGCCTCTTGCCGGAACGTCGCCGCAGCCCGCGCCGGTCGGACCACAGGCCGCCGGGGTGGCGATCCCCGGACAGCCCGCCCCGGACCGAGTCGCCTCAGCGAGTCCGCCCGGGCAGTCGATCGGCGTGGCCGTCGCCCAGGCCGTCCCACCGCCGCCGGACGGCCCGAGGTCCAGAACCGGACCGTGGACGGCGGGCGGCGCGGGCGACGCCGATCGCCCCGCGACGGCAGGGGACCGGGGCGGCGCGATGTCGGGGACCGGCTCCCGCGCAGGCCGCGCGGACCTCCCTGGCGGCGGGACGATCAACCGCGCCGCTCCCGTCGGCCCGGAGGCCTCCGCGGTTCGCCGGTCGATCGAGTCCGCGGGCGACCCCGGCTTCGCCGCGGCCGGACTGCCGGTCGGGCTGGGGATGTCGGGCGGCACCGCCGCGGCGCCGCGCCCCGTGGGCGGCCCGGGTCCGTCGAGCGGCGGACCTTCCGCAGGACCAAGCCCTCGAACCGCCCTCGGGGCGGCCCGGACCCCCGCGCCCGCGCCGGATCGATTCGATATGCCGGGCGCGCGGACCGCGAGCCCCGCCGTGGACGAGCCGGACAGGGCGGCCGATCCGCTGGGCTTCGAGGCCGCCGCGCCGTACACGGTGGACACGGTGGACGGAGCCTCCTCGATCGCCCCCGCGGTGCTCGGCACGGACCCGGCCGAGGAGCCGCGGTGATCACGAGGACGCGCGGGGACAGCACGTTCCTGCTCTCCGCCGTCGAGTTCGACGTCTGCTGGGAGTCGCTCGGCCTCGGCGAGACGCCCGTGGCGCTTCGACTGCCGAGTCCCGGCCGCACCCGAGACGAACGGCGGCGGATCGTCGCGAACGCCGAGGCGACGCTCGCCGCTCGCGGCCTGTTCGCGAACGCCGAGCCGACCCCGGAGCTCAGTGCCGCCCTCGCCTTGTTGGCGGGCTGCGACTGGCTCGTGGACGCCCACCTCGCCCTGCCCGAGGTCGTCGACGCGATCGGGGCCGGGTGCGGGTCGGCGGGGGCGGTGGCCGCGCGTCGCGCGGATCGCGTCTGGGTCGCGGCGCTATCCGATCATCAGGTGATTCCCGAGCTGATCGGGCTGGCGGGCGAGGTGCCGCCCGGCATCGGCGAGTCGGCCAGTGTGCGGGGCGGCGCGCTGGCCGCGGCCGTCCGCCTGGCGCACGGCGACTCGCGGGTGCTCGTCGCCGAGCTGACCGCTCGTGGTGAGCGGGCCGCCGATGCCGCCGAGCTGGCGCGACTGTGCGCCGAACCGCTCAGACAAGGCCAGTTCGGCGCGAGCACCGTCACGGCGAGCGGCAGACGACGAGCCGCACGGGTCGTGGCCTTCCACGACACCGCGGCGGGACGCCATCTCCAGCTGCGGCGTGGACATGGCGATCAGGAATGGGTGACGGTCACCCCGGCCGACAATCGCAAGATCGCGCTGGCCCTGCGTGAGCTGGCCGCCGAGACGCGGTGATCGTCCCGACGGCCGTCGAGTCGTCCGACGCGAGCGGCGGCCTAGGGCAGGTCGGCGAAGAGGTCCACGATCACGCCGTCGGGGTCGACCACCTGGGCGTAGCGCTGCCCCCAGAAGGCGTCCCACGGAGCGGCCGCCCCGGCGTTGCCCGCGGCCACCACCCTGGTGTACACCGAGTCGACCTCGTCGGGGGCGGCGAGCCCGATCGCGAGCCCGAGGCGAGGGCCGCCGCTGGGGGGCTGCCAATCGGGCTTGATCTGTCGCATCAGATCCTCGGTGTCCCACATGAGCCGTCCGCCGCCGGGCAGCGCGGCGGAGTGATGCGGCTCCTCGGTGGGATCGGAGATCTCCAGGCCGAGCAGCCGATAGAAGGCGACCGAGGTCGCGATGTCCCGGGTGACGATGCCGAAGGCGGCTGAGATCGCTGTCATGTCGCGGAATCCGACCAGTCATCGTGCCACTCCGCGAACGCGCAATTCATTCATCTTCTTGCCGGGCCATTCCGGGGCCGCATCGAGGGCATCGCACCGACGATCCGGCTCCGACATCACGGCGTCACGAATTCGTCGTCCTGGCGGTTGATCCCGAGCGCCACCGCACGATTCGCGTCGAATGCCCGCCGGCTCACCGAACTCGACGCTTCATCTCGACGTGCACCGTGGTGTCGTTCGAGTGATTCGGCGGCGCAGCGCCCCTGGCGGCGCCGAGACTGTTACGTTGATCTTCATCGAGATCGCGAGGCGCCCGAACGCGGAGAGAGACACGAAGATGACGTTCATCGACGACGTGGTCCACGAGGCCGTCGAACTGGCCGAACGCGCGAGACGGCACGGTGGTCACGACGATCGCGGCGGTCTCGCCTGCGACGCGGGCGAATTCGCCGTCGACCTGACCGTCGACCCCGAGAACGTCCTCCATGCCCGTCGTGCGCTCCTGGATGAGGCCGACCGCCTCACCGCGACGCTGGTCAACGTCCGACACCGTCTCCGATTGACGCCGATGGGCGGCGACCCGGCGTCGATCGAATTCGCTCGCATCGTCACCGGAAGGCTGCTGGAGAATCCAGACTCCTATTTCAACCGGTGCAGGCACTACGTCGAGAATCTGCGGGCAGGGGCGCAGGCCCTGGCCGAGACCGCGCAGCAGTACGGCTACACCGAGGACGAGATCGCCGACTCGCTGCGCTCCCCCGCGATCCGGCCGGGCGAGGACGACTGAGCGGACGCGGCGAGGCGCACCGGCCCGACCCCGCTCCGGCCCTCGCCCCGGGCCGCCGTTCTCCCGGGCCGCCGCCCGCGCGGGCTCGCGCCCCCCACGACTCAGTCCTCGCGATAGTCCCGGCAGAGACGAGCGAAGTCCGTCAGCGACCGACGCAGTCCCCATTCGAACGCGGGCCGCACCATCGCCCAGCCGAGGCCGCCCAGCGCCCCCAACGGCAGGGTGAGCCGCTCCTCCCAGAGAAAGGTGCACCGCTCGCCGCCGTCGTGCGGCAGGATGCGGAAGCCGCCCTCGCCGCGTACCAGGCGTCCGGTGTGCCGCACGGCGACCGACCTCGGCGGGTCCCAGCCGGTGATCTCCATCCGATCCAGGAAGCCGATGCCGCCCGCCCCGGTGAAGGCGGCCAGCCGGGACCCGACGCTTCTGCCGTCGCCACCGACGACGTCGACCTCGGTGCCCAGCATCCACTCGCCCTGGCGAGCCCAGTCGGTCGCCGCGGCCCACACCGTCTCGGCCCGCTCGGGGACGGCCACTCGCAGCACCACGTCGGCGGTGCTCATGCTCGGCTCCCCGGCCCGGCGTCGTCACCGGACCAGGTCGCAGGCGACTCGACGTCGAGTTCACCGCCCACGGCGTTCGCCGGTTCGTCGGCATGTCCCGATCGCACCGCTGTCCCCTTTCGTCGGTCGAGGGCCGCGGACTCCTCGATGACGGGTGCCGCCTCGGCTTCCGCCGTCGATCCGGCGGCTCCTGCCGCGGTGTCCGGGGCCGACCGTTCGGACAGCTCCCGTTCCAACTCCGACACCCTGGACCGCAGACCGTCGAGTTCGGCGGCGACCTTCTCCAGCGCCCAGTCCACTTCGGTCATGCGATACCCCCGGACGGCCTGCTGGAACCGCAGCGCTCTGACCTCCGCACCGCCGAACGAGGTCTCCGGGAGGGTCGTGGGGGTGACGCCGGGCGGCAGCGGAGCCAGCTCCTCGCCGCTGCCGAAGATCACCGACACGAGGAGGAACACCACGGCGGCGACCAGCAGCATGACGGCGAGGTAGATGAGCAACGTGGTCACAGCCACAGATCGTGGCATGGTGTGCCCGGCCGGTCGCGCAGGGACCTGCGGGGGCGAGCCCACGCGGTGTCAGAGCCGCAGGCTGCGGCCCGCCAGCCATCCGAGTCTGCTCATCACCAGGACGGTGACCGTCATGATGACGACCATTCCGACGTCCTGGAAGACCTCGGGGCGGAGGAACATCCCTAATGCGCACACCAGGAACAGCGTGGTGCCGTAGACCAGCACGGCCAGAACGTTGAACCGGGTCAACAGGCTGCTGAGGGCGCGGGCCGAGGTACGCCTGCCGAGCAGCCGAACCGAGAGCAGCAGGACGGCGATGACCAGGCCCAGCACGATCCCGAGCCGTTCCGCCATGCCGAAGGCGAGGCCTGCCAGCGGGTTGAGCGGCGGCCCGGGGAACGCCTCCCACGGGCCGATGATCAGCCGTCGGCCGACCTCCCACATCAGGACCAGCAGGACCACGCCTGCCAACAGGGTCCGGACGGTGCCGAGACTGTGGCTGACGGCCAGCTCGGCCTGGCAGTCCTCGGCGACCGCGTCGACGCCGCCGAACTCGCGGACGGCCCGCTGCTCGGCACCCGCCGTGGTGAGGCCGTCGTCCCGGTAGGCCTCCGCGGCGTCCTCCAGGCTGTGCCGCACCTCGGTGAGCAGCTCGGACTTCACCGATCCAGGGCCGTGCAGTCTGCGGTCGAGCGCGTCGAGATAGTCCTCGATCATGCCCGCGCAGGCCATGCACCGCCTCCGAGTACGCCTTCGATGGCGCGGGTGAACTCATGCCAGGCGGTCCGCTCAGCCGCCAGGGCACGCTCGCCCGCCGAGGTGAGAGTGTAGGTCCGGCGTTGCCTGCCGCCGACGGTGCTCCACTCGCTGCCGACGTAGCCCGCTCGTTCGAGCCTGCGCAGGGCGGGGTACACGGTTCCGGTCGGCAGGTCCAGGGCACCGCCGCTGCGAAGCTGCAGAGCCTCGATGATCGCGTAGCCGTGCAACTGTCTGCCGTCCAGGGTGGCGAGCAGGAGTGCGTCCAGATGACCGCGCAGCGCGTCCGACTTCACAACAAGAGTGTAGAACGTCACACGAAGTGCAGGTAGCAACGCTACTCATTGGTAGCATCACGCCCGTCGTGGCCCGCGAGGCGGCCAGGCGCCCCCACGCACCCGCCACCAGCGACGACGCGCCCGACCGGGGCACGTCCCGGCGGTCGCCGCGATCGCGGCCACGCCGCCGAATCCCCGCAGAACTGTTGCATAGGCAAACACCGGCGAGCGGGAACCCGCCAGGCGGATCACGAATCTCCTTGCTCGGACAAGGATCTCCCCACTCGATAAGAGCAATACTCCTGACGTCGGGTGATGAGTTCGCCGCCATTCTCCCGACCAATTAATCCGATCGCCTGATAGGGCGAGGAATACATATCATTCCGTGTGCGAACAGTCGTAGCGTGATGGCCGTCCGACGATCGACTTCCCTCCGCCGCGCTGGGACGAGCCATGACCACACACGATTCGACGACCGTCGATCCGACGCACACAGGCCGAGAGCCGAACGAGAACGAATCGGAGGACGCCACTCGTTGTCTGTCGGCGGCCGCCCACCTCGATGCGGATTTCGCCGAACTGGCGATCGAGCGGTATCTCAGTGAGCCTCGGCGCGGCCTTCCGCCCTCACCGGGCGTCGACTCCGTCGCCGTGCTCGAAGAGGCGCTGGCCGCCCGCGGCCGTCGCCTGCGGCGAGACCTCGCCGTGTCGGCGTTCCTGGTGGTGATCGCGATCCTCGATCTCCTGCTCCTCCTGGTGTGGGCGGGCCTGATCGGCGCGGGATACCTGGCCAGGGCCGTCGTCCGCGCCGCCGAGAGGAACAGCCGGCCCGTTGCCGTTGTGATGCGGGGCCGAGGCACGGTGCTGACGGTCCTGATCACCGCGGTCCTCGTGCCGACGGCCGTCGTGCTGCTCAGCACGGTGCTCGGCTCCGTGTCCGAGTCCGAGACCGCGTTGCGGTTCGCGTCCGGCCTCCGTACCGGCATCGCCCTGCTCCTGGTCGTGGCGGTCTCCGGAGTCCTCCTGGCCGACGAACTCGTCGTCGACAGGGTGTTGAAGCACCGCTTCAGCCGAAACGGCTTCGTTCCCGGCGGCCCCCCGTCGCCCGGCGCCGCTCCGTCGCCCGGCACGCCGACCACCGCCGCCACCCCCTCGGCGTCCGGGCGAGGCCTGTCGGCGCAGGCGATCGCGCGGCATCGGGCCAGGTTGGAGACCATCCGGCAGAACCAGCGCGTGAGCGACGCGGGGGACGGGATGACCCACAACAACATCACCGTCTATGCGGGAGAACGCGCCTTCGTCGGCTCCGGCGACCTCGACCAGACCTGGTCGATGGCGTTGCAACTGCTGCCTGCCGACCCGGACGCCGGACAGCCTCGCGAGCCGCTGCGTCCCCGTGACCTCTACCGGGCGGTGGACGAGGAGATGCGCTCGCTGCGGGAGTCGGACGCGCTGGCACCCGACCTCCGGCTGCGCTCGATCGCGGGCGAGCCGCAGGCCATCGTCTCGGCGGCCGCGCTGTTACGCCGTCGGCGGGACCGCATCGCCACCGCGATCCTGCCCTCCCCCGAGCACATGCCCGCGAGCAGCATGCCGGAGGAGGAGTTGAACACCCTGGCCGACAGCTCGCGGGAATGGATCCGGCATTACCAGTGCTTCCGCGTCGAGAGCTGGGATCGGCATCTGGTCATCTCCGTGTTCCTGCACATCGGCTGCGACGACAAGACGCTGTACATCGAGTGGAACTCGTTCCGGCTCACGCCGATCGACGCCCGGTTCGTCTCGGACGACTGGGCCGAGCGGACGACGCCCCGTGCCCTGGGCCGAGCGGTTCGGGACACGTTCCTGCTGCCCGCCTCGATGACGCGGCGCGTCTCGAGGATCGTCCGCTATGCCCGCGAGCAGACCAGGCGACGACGGGGAGTCGACGAGCACACCTTCGGGGCCACCGTGAGCCTTCGGGAACTGGCCACCGCCGGGCACGCGCAGACCTACTTCCAGGAGTCGGACAGCTTCCGCTACCGCAAGATCCTGGAACGCCGGGCGCTCGCCGCGATCAGCACGCATCTCCAGGGGAAGGGCTTCTCCACCACCGAGCTGCACGGCCGGGTCAACACGGTGATCAACAACACCGTCGTCAACGGCGGCGTCTTCTCCGGCGTCACCGTGGTCGGGCAGGAGAACAAGACGACCGTCGTGCCCGCCGAGCCCGTCGCACCGCCGGACAGGGAGGCACGCGGCTGATCGAGGGCCGGACGCGGCCGACCTGACTTCGTGCCCCGTGCAGCCACGGCCGATCCACCCCTGCGCGGCTCGTGAACTCCACCGCCTCGACGACGGCGTCTTCGCCGGCATCACCGTGATCGGCCACGAGAACAAGACCAGAGTCGCACCGAGCGAGCACGCCGACCGCGACGACGACACCAGGAGGACGGGAGAGGCATGACCGAGAGAACACCCGACACCGGAGACCGCGCCGAGGTCAGCGGCGGCTCCTTCTCCGGGATCACCGTGATCGGGCAGCACAACTCGACCACCGTCGTCCCCCTCGGCACCCGCCGAGCCGAGCAGCTCACGACGCTGCGCGCGGAAGTCCGCAGCCTGCTCGACGGGCTCCGCGCACCCGGCGCCGTCAAGCCCGCGGACCTGGCGGGTGTGGTCGAGGCCAAGGTGCATGCCGGCGAACTCGACGAGGAGCTCGCCGAGGAGCAGCCCGACGGCCGGGCGGTCCGGAAGCGCTGGACGAAACTGGAGCCGGTGATCCGCGGCCTCGGGATGGCGGGCGCGGTCGCCTCGATCGGCCGCCTCGTCACGGAGGTCTTCACCGGGTGACGACGGACGCCCGCTCGGGAGTCGCGAACAGGGGCCCGCGATCAGGCCCCCGATCAGGTCTCACGGACAGGCCTCAGGGACAGGGGTCCGCGATCACGCCGCCGGCTCGCCGGACCGTCGTCCCCAGCGAGCGTGCCGACCGTCCGGTCAGCTCATCGCGCGAAGCACGGCGGCGGGCGGCCTGCTGCCCTCGATCGACGCGACCATCTCCAGCACCTTCCTGGTTCGCCCCACCTCGTGGGCCCGGAACACCGCGGCGCCCTGCCAGGCGGCGACCGCGGTGGCCGCGAGGGTCCCGTCGACCCGGTCCCGCGGCCCCGCTCCCAGCGTCTCCCCGATGAAGTCCTTGTTGGACACCGCCAGCAGCACCGGCCAGCCGGTGTCCACCAGCTCGCCGAGCCTGCGCAGCAGCTCCAGTCCGTGCCAGGTGTTCTTGCCGAAGTCGTGAGTGGGGTCGATCAGGATGCCCTCGCGGGGCACGCCCCACCGGACCATCCGCTCCGCACGCCCCACCACCTCGGCGATGACGTCGGCCACGACGTCGACGTAGCGGACCCGATGCGGGTCCGTGCGCGGCGGCAGGCCGCCGGTGTGCGAGCAGACCAGGCCCACCTGGAACTCGGCCGCCACCTCGGCCAGCGCGGGATCGGCCCCCGCCCAGGTGTCGTTGAGCAGGTCCGCCCCGACGGCGCAGACCTCCCTGGCCACCTCGGCCCGCCAGGTGTCGACGCTGATGACGAGGTCGGGATGCCGCTCCCGCACCTGGGCGACGAACGGCACCACCCGATCGATCTCCGCCGCGACGTCGACGACCTCGCCTTGCGCGCCCGCCCGGACGCCGCCGATGTCGACGACGTCGGCGCCCTCCTCGACCGCCCGCGCCACGGCCGCCAGCGCCGCGTCGGTCGCGAAGGTGGCGCCCTGGTCGTAGAAGGAGTCTCTGGTGCGGTTGACGATGCCCATCACCAGCGCCCGATTCGAGACGATCCGACGAGTTCCGAAACGCAGAGTAGGCACCTGTCGATGCTGCCACGAGCGCTCGCCCGCAGGCAGGGTCCGCCGTCAGTGCACGTCCTCCCACGCCTGATACGCCTCGTTGACCACGCGCACCGCGTCGTCGATGTCGTCGGTCACATGCAGCAGCGCCAAGTCCTTGTCGCCGATCTTGCCGCCCGCGTGAACGCTGTCGCGAAGCCAGTCGTAGAGCCCTCCCCAGTAGTCGCTGCCGAAGAGCACGACCGGGAACTTGGTGACCTTCTTCGTCTGCACGAGCGTGAGCGCCTCGAAGAGCTCGTCGAGCGTGCCGAAGCCGCCGGGCAGGCCGATGAACGCCTGGGAGTACTTCACGAACATCGTCTTGCGGGCGAAGAAGTACCGGAAGTTGACGCCGAGGTCCACCCACGGATTGAGGCCCTGCTCGAAGGGCAGCTCGATGCCGAGTCCGACCGAGAAGCCGCCCGCCTCCTGACAGCCCCGGTTGGCCGCCTCCATGGTGCCGGGCCCGCCGCCGGTGATCACCGCGAAGCCCGCGCCCGCCAGTTCCGCACCCAGCCTGCGGCCGACGGCGTACTCGGGGTGCTCCCGCGGCGTGCGGGCCGAGCCGAACACCGTGACGGCCTTGGGCACCTCGGCGAGCGAGCCGAAGCCCTCGACGAACTCGGCCTGAATCCTCAGCACCCGCCACGGGTCGGTGTGCACCCAGTCCGACGGCCCCCGGGAGTCGAGGAGGCGTTGATCCGTCGTGGTCGCCTCGTCCCGTTGACCTCGGCGCAGGACCACCGGCCCGCGCCGCTTCTCCGACGGGTTCTCCTCCGTGCCGAGTCCGGTCTGCCCGGAGCGGTCGCCGTTCGTCGTCGAATCGGAGTCCATAGCGCTCATGTGATCAGGGTAGGAGCAGAGCGTGACCATCACGACGACGGAGGGCGTCTGTCCGTCGAATGCCCGGTCACGTTCCCCCGTCGGCTCCGCTCGCGGCGAGGCTCCGCCACAGGCACACTCCGAGAGGGAACGGCATGGACAGGAGCCTCTTCGCACACGACCGGCTGGAGTGAGACGGATGAGCGGTCCCGAACCGACGAAGGTCGCGGTCATCTATTACAGCTCGACAGGCAATGTGCACGCCCTGGCGCGGTCGGTGGTCGACGGCGCCGAACAGGCGGGCGCCGAGGTCCGACTCCGCAGGGTTCGCGAGTTGGCACCACCCGAGGCGGTGGCCTCGAATCCGGCCTGGGAGGCGCACGCGAAGGCGACCCGGGACATCCCCGAGGCCACGCCGGACGACGTGCTCTGGGCGGACGCCGTCGTCTTCGGCACTCCCACCAGGTACGGCAACGTGGCGGCCCAGCTCAAACAGTTCATCGACTCGCTGGGACCGCAGTGGTCCCAGGGGCTGTTGGAGGACAAGGTGTACTCGGGGTTCGTGTCCACCGCGACCTTGCACGGCGGCCGTGAGTCGACGCTGCTGGCCCTCTACAACACGGTGCACCACTTCGGCGGCATCCTGGTCACCCCGGGTTACACCGATCCGATCCAGTACGAGGTGGGCACGCCGTACGGCCCCTCGCACGCCGACGGGCAGGGCAGCAATCCCGTCAGCGACGCGACGAAGGCCGCCGCCGCGTACTCCGGATCTCGGATCGTGCGGATCACCACCCAGTTCAAGGTGGGCAGGTCCTCGGTCCACTGATCCGGCGGACCCTCGCACCGGCGCCCAGGATCGGCCGCGGGCGTCCGAAGCGCCCTGCCCCCGTGCCGCCCGCGTCCCCGGTGACGACGCGATCGATCGTCGACGCGGTACCCCTGATCTGTCGCATTCCTCCGCCACGATCGCCTCGATCCCGTTAGCTTCTGCCCAGGCGGAGGGAGCGGCGTGGAATACACGATCACGATCGAGGCGCTACGCGCGGCGGCGATCACGGCGAGGACGGCGGGCGAGCAGGCGGCGGGCGTGCCGCTCGGCGAGGCCGCCGACGCCGTCGCCGCGGCCCTGCCGGGCAGCCGGTCCGCGACGGCGGCGGCGGAGCTGGCCGAGCGCTGGCGGAGCCGACTCACGGCCTGGAGTGACGACGTCGTGGTGCACGGCGACGCGCTGGACGCCTCGGCGACGCGGTACCAGGACGGCGAGGACTCGGCCGGGCATGACCTGAGCCGTGCGGGCGAGCGACTTCCCGCCGGAGGTGTCTGATGGTCGGACTCGCCGACGTACGCGGCTGGCGGCCGTCGGACCTGGAGTCCGTCTTCGATCGACTCGGCACGCATCGGGACGCGCTGGTCGGACTGGACGACGAGTTGAGCGACACGAGGTCGCCCGACGGGTGGAGCGGCGACGCCGCCGAGGCCGCGAGCCTGCGACACGACGAGTTGAGCGAGGAGATGCGCAGGCTCGTCGCCGGGCTCGCCGCCGTACGCCGGGGCACTGCCGAGGCCGCCGACGCCCTCGTGGCGGTGCGGACCGCCCTCGCCGAGGCCGAGGAACTGGCTCGGTCCCACGGTTTCCAGGTCCAGGAGAACGGCATCGTCGTCGACGTCGCACCACCTCAGGTGGCGCCGAGTCAGGTGGACACGGTGCGCCGCGAACGCGAGCTGATCAGGGCGGAGGTGATCGAGCGGGTCAACCAGGTGGTACGGCGGGCCGCCGACATCGACGCCGACCTGGCCGCGGTGCTGCGGGCCGCCGCGAACGATGCCGTGGACGACGGCGAGTCCGCGTCACTGGTCGACGCCGACGCGGCGGGCGCCGGCCAGGGCGGTCTCTCCACCCTCGGCCCGCCGACGGACGCCGATCCCTCGGCGAACGCCGGCTGGTGGGACTCGCTGTCGGAGGCGGAGCGCGCGCGGCTGCTCACGGACTCGCCCGAGCTGATCGGCAATCTGGACGGGCTGCCCGCCGCCGTGCGCGACGAGGCCAACCGCGCACGGCTCGACGGTGAACGGGACCGCCTGGAGGCCGAGATCGCCGACCTTCAGCGACGACTCGACGATCGGCTGCTCGGCGGCTGGTTCACCGACCTGGACGACCGGCTCGACGAGGCTCGCGAGAAGCTGGCGGCGGTGGACGCCGTCGAGAACACCCTGGACCGAGGAGATCGACAGCTCCTGCTCTTCGATCTCTCCCATGACCAGGCGCGAGCGGCGGTGGCCGTGGGCGACGTCGACACCGCCGACCACGTCGCCGTCCTCACTCCGGGGTTCACCACGACCGTGCAAGGCAGCCTGGAGGGCTACGACCATCAGATGCGGGAGCTGCGACGGCAGGCCGAGGACGAGTCGCTGCGCTATGGCGACGGCGGCTCGGTGGCGACGGTGGCCTGGCTGGGCTACGACGCGCCGCAGGCCGACTGGGGCCTGCTGAGTCCCGCCGACGCCGTCTGGAGCCGGGAGCCCGCACAACGCGGAGCCGAGGAGCTGGCCGACTTCTACCGGGGCATCGACGCATCCCGGGCCGAGGACCCGCATCTCACCGCTCTCGGCCATTCCTACGGTTCGACCACCACCGGATACGCCCTCCAGCAGGACACCGGCGTCGACGACGCGATCTTCTTCGGCTCGCCGGGGCTGGGCACCTCCGACGTGGCGGATCTGCGGATTCCGCCGGGAGGCGCCTATGTGATCGAGGCGCGCAACGACGCGGTCGCCGACTTCGGCGGGCTCGCGCCCTTCGGCTCCGATCCGAATCAGCTCGACGGCGTCACCGGGCTGTCGGCGCGTGAGGAGCGGCTTCCCGACGGGCGCCGGTTGAGCGAGTCGGTCGGTCACAGCGCCTATCTCGCACCCGACAGCACGAGCCAGTACAACATCAGCGTCATCGTGAGCGGCAACGAGGACAGGGCGGTCCACGACGACGGTCGGGGCTTCGGAGACCGGCTGTCCGGACTGGTGCCGGACCTCTACCGATGAGACGGCGGTTCGCGTCGTGGGCCGCGGCACTGATCGTCGTGCCCCTGATCGCGGGCTGCGGCGGGGCGACGAGAGAAGAGGACACCGTGAACGACGACCGTGCGATCCTGCTGGCGAGGCCCGACATCGAGGAGATCAGCGAGCGCTACGAGGAGATGCAGGAACGCATCACCACGCGACTCTCCGCGGAGCTGGGTCCGTGGGAGTGGGTCAACGATCGGAACATGACGCGGTCGGGCTGCGCCGACTTCCCCCACGTCGGCGGGGAGAGCCGGAGCCTCGATCGTCGCCACTTCCGGGGCAACCTGCCCGATACGCAATGGTCGACGGCCGTCGAGATCGTCACGGAGATCACCGGCGAGTACGGCTTCGGCGAGCCGGAGGTGATCGTCGACCGCGTGGACGACCACGAGATCGTCGGCCGCGACTCCTTCGGCGCCCGCTACACCTTCGGCACCGCCGCCAACACGCTGCTGAGCGTGGCCACCGGCTGTCACCTGCCTCCGGAGGCCGACCGCGGCTGACCGATCCGCTCGGGCCGGGCCGATGCGACGGGCGACGTGCGACGGGCCTCATCGCGCGGGGAGCGGATCGCACGGCGCGGAAGGCGGCATCGGACATCGCGGGGAGACGACGACGGGCGACACGACGACGGTCCGGGTATCGGGCGTCGGCTCCGTCGGGCGATCAGAACCGCAGTTCGGGGACGGCCCCGAGGTCGATGCCGTAGCGCGCGTAGACCTTGACGGTGTTCTCCCCGGTCAGCTCGTCCTCGGTGTGGCCGAGCAGTCCCGCCACCCTGATCACCTCGTCCTTCGACTCGGCCTCGATCTCCGCGTACGGGGGGATTCGAGGCCAGGTGTCGATCTCGACCTGTGCACCGTCGAGGACGAAGCTGATGCGTCGGTTCTCCTGGTAGGACTTCGCGACGAACCCGAGTGAGTCGAGCAGTGCGTGTGTCGCGGCGAAGTCGTCGACGCCGACCTCGGTCTCGTGGGTGCCGTCGACGGCGTCGCTGGTGATCTGCTTCACGGCCAGTGTGATCTCCTCACCGGTGTCCCGAAGCCTGATCCACCTGGACCGGTCCCCGGGAGTGACGTCGTAGACGTGGCGGCGCATGAACCGTTCGCCGAGCTTCCGACCACCCTTGTCCAGAATCCGTCGTTCCATCTCGGCAGGGTCGATGCCGAGGATCTTCGCCTCATACTCGACGGGCACCGCGAGCCTCCTTCTCACTGTCGATCATCGCGGACGTCTTCCGGCGAGCCGAGCCTCGCGCCGCGCGGAATCGGCTTGCCCCGGCCGAGAGCCCCGGTGCCGCCACCCGATCGCGAGTCGCTCCGGGCCAGGGAGCCCCACCGCGAACGCCCCGGGTGTCCCGGTGGTCTCGGCGGCGCGGGCACCGGCGCCGACCCGTCCGTCGTCAGACGTCGCCGCGCCGGGCGCTCCACGAGTCTCGGCGGGCGCGGCGGCTCCCCCGTTCAGCGCAGGAAGTCGCCGAGCACGCCCGCGCACCGAGTGATGTCGGCGGCGCGCACATGCTCCTGTCGGGTATGGGCCAGCGTGGGATCGCCGGGGCCGAAGTTGACCGCGGGCATGCCCAGCGCCGCGAACCGGGCGACGTCTGTCCAGCCGAGCTTCGCCGTCGCCTCGCCGCCCGCCGCCGCCACCAGCTCGCTCGCGGCGGGCGCCTCCAGACCGGGCAGCGCGCCCGCCGCGCCGTCGACCACGGTGACGTCGAAGCCGTCGAAGACCTCCCGCAGGTGCGCGACGGCCTGCTCCGGCGTGCGGTCCGGCGCGAACCGGTGGTTGATCGTCACCACACAGGCGTCCGGCACCACGTTGCCCGCCACGCCGCCGCTGATGGCGACCGCCTGGAGTCCCTCGTGGAAGCGGCAGCCGTCGATCTCGGGCGTCCTGGGCTCGTAGGCCTCCAGCCTGCGCAGGACCTCCCCGGCCGCGTGGACGGCGTTGCGGCCCATCCAGCCGCGCGCGGTGTGCGCCCGGACCCCTTCGGTGCGCACCTCGATGCGCGTCGTCCCCTGGCAGCCCGCCTCGATCGAGGCGTTGGACGGCTCGCAGACCACGGCGAGGTCGCCGACCAGCCAGTCGGGCAGCTCCCGTTCGATGCGACCGAGGCCGTTGGCGGCGGCGTCGATCTCCTCGCAGTCGTAGAAGACGAAGGTCAGGTCGTGCCGAGGTTCGACGACGGTGGCGGCGAGATGCAGCATCACGGCGACGCCGCTCTTCATGTCCACCGTGCCGCAGCCGTGCAGCACGGCGGCGGCACCGGTGCCGGTACGGCGCACCGGCAGGTTGTCGTTGATCGGCACCGTGTCCAGATGACCCGCCAGCACCACACGGGAGGCACGCGCGAGTCGGGTCCTGGCGAGCACGGCGTCGCCGTTGCGCACGACCTCGAGATGCGGTGCCTGAGACCGCAGGGCCTGTTCCACCGCGTTCGCGATGGTCGCCTCATCGCGAGACACGCTCGGGATGTCCACCAGGGCGGCGGTCAGGTCGACCGGGTCGGCGGTCAGGTCCAGGGACGGCATGGTGACGGTCACGACACCGCACGGTACCGGCCGGGTGGTCGCGGGCAGCGGTCGACATGCCCCGCTGGTCCGAGTGGGGGATCTGTCCGGGTCCGGCTGCGGTCGGCACGGTCAGACGGCTAGCTTCTGATCACAGCCCGTCCGCTGATCACAGCCGCGCCCTGCCGAGGAGTCGACGAACCATGCGGTCATCACGCACCACTCTGCCGGCACCGATCCTGCCGCTGCTCCTTCTCGTGGGCGCGTGCTCCGGCGGCTCCGATGCCTCCGAGGGGCCGAGTCAGACGCTGCTCGATCGGCGTGCGGTGTGCGCGGAGTTCTGCGAGCGGACGACGGACTTCCGGGACGATCCCTGTGATCAGGTCTTTCGACCTGACCAGGCTTTCCAGCAGTGCGGCGACTTCCTGGACACCCATGTGGCGCTGGTGGACGAGTTGGAGCCTCGCCTCGCCGAGGTCGAGCTGTACCAGACGGAGCGGATGGCGGAGTCGTTCGACCGGGTCCGTTCCTACACCGACGCCTTCCATGAGATGGGATGCGCGACGAACCCGGGACGCGCGCCCGCCGAGGAGGACTCGGGCACCGCGGAGGTTCCCGCCGCGCCCACGGACGAACGTGACGCCGGACAGGGCGACGGCTTCCTGCCGATCCCCGAGCTCCCCGACGACTCCGAGCTGCCCGCCGCCCCCGGAGCACCCGACCCGAGCGACCGCTCCGGTCCGGAGCACACGCCGCAGGCCCCGGCGGGCGGCGGGGGCACGAACCCCGACGGCGAGGCGCCCGCACCCACGACCGTTCCTCGGGACATCGGCGGCGACCTGGCCGCCGAGATCGACGAGACACGGGCGCTGAGCGACTGCATCACGGCGATCCACCACGTCCGGACGGCGGGGATGGACGTCGGCGCGACCATCCAGGTCGCCATGCCCTGACCGGCGGGGCTCCGGTCCCGGCAGTCGTCATCGGCGATACCGTGTGGGGCGTGACGACCGCAGCGCAGAACCCTGACCAGCAGGACGTCGGTGCCCACGGCATCGGACTGGCGACCATCACCGCGAGCGGAACGGTGTTGGACACCTGGTATCCCGTGATCAAGACGGGGACGACCGGCGACGACGCGGGCACCGTGCGGCTCGACCGAGCCGAGGCGGCGACGGCCCTCGGCGAGGCAGGCGCCGCCCTGCTCGCCACCGACGAGGCCCGCGGGGTCGAGGTCGTGGCGGTTCGCACCACCATCGCCGCGCTGGCCGCCGCGCCCGTCGACGCCCACGACGTCTACCTGCGGCTGCATCTGCTCTCCACGCGGCTGGTGCGGCCGCACGGGCTGAACCTCGACGGCATCTTCGGGCTGCTGGCCAACGTCGTGTGGACCAACCACGGTCCGGCCCCGGTCGACGATTTCGAGGCCACCCGACTTCGGCTGCGGGCGCGCGGCCCCGTCACCGTCCACGGCGTGGACAAGTTCCCGCGCATGGTCGACTACGTGGTGCCCGGCGGCGTGCGCATCGGCGACGCCGACCGCGTTCGCCTCGGCGCGCACCTGGCGGCGGGCACGACCGTGATGCACGAGGGCTTCGTCAACTTCAACGCGGGCACCCTGGGCGCGTCGATGGTGGAGGGCCGTGTGTCGGCCGGGGTGGTGCTCGACGACGGCTCCGACCTCGGCGGCGGCGCCTCGGTGATGGGCACGCTCTCCGGCGGCGGCCGCGAGACGATCTCGGTGGGTCGCCGCTGTCTGATCGGGGCGAACGCGGGCCTGGGGATCTCCCTGGGCGACGACTGCGTCGTCGAGGCGGGCCTCTACGTCACGGCGGGCACGAAGGTGACGCTGCCCGACGGGGTCGTCGTGGCCGCGCGGGATCTCTCCGGCCGTTCGGGGCTGCTCTTCCGGCGGAACTCGACCACCGGAGCCGTCCAGGTACTGCCCAGGACCGGCACCGGGGTGGAGCTGAACGCGGCGCTGCACGCGAACGACTGAGGACCGCCACGGCCTGCGGGGAGCATCCGGCCCGTTCTCCGTAGGCCGCGCGTGGACGAGAAGCCGAGGGACGTCGATACCGGCTCCAACGGGGCCGATCCGCCCGTCCCCGTCCCCGTCCCCGTCCCCGTTCCCGGAGCGCGGGCCGGGGCCGGATCGACGGCCTCGCGTTCGGCTCGTCCTGGGCTGCCCGGGCTGGCCTCGCGGCCCGATGAGAGGCCGGCCGCGAAGCACGAGGCAGATCGCGGGGCACCGCGCCCGTGCTCGCTCGCCGGTCACCGGCGCAAGCCCGACCACCCGACGGCACGGGCCCCGCTCGATTCGTCGCCGACGCCTCGTGGGGACGAGACGCCACGGCGGTCAACTGCCGTACTCGGCCCTGATCCGATCCGCGTAACCCGCGTACTCGGCGGCGGCGAGGAAGGCGGAGCGCATCGTGCCGTGGTCGGCGATCCCCTTGCCCGCGATGTCGAACGCGGTGCCGTGATCGACCGAAGTGCGCAGGATGGGCAGCCCCACGGTGACCGAGATGGTCCCGTCGAAGTCCACCGTCTTCGCCGGGATGTGCCCCTGATCGTGGTACTGCGACAGCACTCCGTCGTAACGCCCGGTCAGGAGCTGGTGAAACACGGAGTCGGCGGGCACCGGTCCGAAGACCTGCGCGCCCTGGGCCCTGGCGCGTTCCACCGCCGGGCCGATGTGCACGATCTCCTCGTCGCCGAACGCCCCGTTCTCCCCGCCGTGCGGGTTGACCGCGGCCACCGCGAGCCTCGGCTCGTCGTGACCGAAGACCCGCAGCGCAGTCAGGGCCTCCTGAATTCCGTGGAACACCCGTTCCTCGGTCAGCTGGTCCAAGGCCTTGCGCAGCGAGAGATGTCTGGTGGTGAAGAAGATCTTCTTGCCCCGCACGACGAACATCGTGTTGTTCCTGGTACTGCCGGTAAGCGTTCCGAGCATCTCGGTGTGGCCGAGGTGCTCCGAGCCCGCCGCCCAGATCGCCTCCTTGTTGATCGGGGCGGTGACCACTCCGGCGACCCGACCCGCCAGCGCGGCCTCGGTGGCGACCTCGATGGAACGCAACGCGGCCCGGCCTGCCAACGGGGAGACTTCGCCGTAAGGCACCTCGCGGTCCCCGACCACGCCGATGTCCCAACAGAGCACGACGCCGGGGCCGACGGGGTCGACGTCCCAGGACGTCACGGTCCTGACCTCCGCGTGCATCCCGTAGGCGGCGAGCGCGCGACGCAGCACCGAGGGGTCTCCGACGGCCACCCCACGAGCGGGGGCGTCTCGATCGAGTTCGGCGAGCGTTCTGGCGGTGATCTCCGGGCCGATACCCGCCGGATCTCCGACGGTGACGGCCACGACCGGAACGGTGCTCATCGCTGCGCTGCCTCCCTGTTCTTCGGCCCGAGTCTCGCGGACACCGAGCTGTTCGAGGGCCCGCGTCCCGGCGGGACACCGGCGGTGTTCGTCCATCGCCGACCCGCCGACGACCGGCTCGGGTCGCGACAAACCCGGGGACCTGCCCACGGCGGACGGTCGTGCCGGTGGTCAGATCACGCGGAGTCTCGGAGTCGGTGCACCGCCGAGGCAATCCGCTCGTCGGTCCCGGTGAGAGCTACCCGGACATGTGCCCCGCCCGACGGGCCGTAGAAGCTGCCGGGTGCGACGAGCACGCCGCGTTCGGCGAACCACGCGACCGAGCGCCAGACGTCCTCCCCTCTGGTCGCCCACAGATACAGACCCGCCTCGGAATGCTCGATCGCGAAGCCCGCATCCCGCAGGGCGGGCGCCAGCAGCTCACGTCGAGCCGCATACCGCCGACGCTGTTCCCCGACGTGGTCGTCCTCGGCCATCGCGGCGGTGACGGCGGCCTGCACCGGTCTCGGCACCATCATCCCGGCATGTTTGCGCGTGGCGAGGAGCCCGCGGATCAGCGCCGGGTCTCCGGTGACGAAGCCTGCCCGATAGCCCGCGAGATTCGCCGACTTGGACAGTGAATGCACGGCCAACACGCCGGTGTGGTCCGACCCCACCTCGCGATGCAGCACCGAGCGCGGCTCGGCTTCCCAGCCCAGCGCCAGGTAACACTCGTCGGAGGCGATCACGGCCCCCACCGCCCGCGCGGCGGCCACCGAGGCCCGCAGCGCCGTGACGTCCAAGACGCGTCCGGTGGGATTGGACGGCGAGTTCAGCCAGACCAGCGCCGTTTCTGCGGGCGGCTCCTCGCCGTCGCGGAGCCGGACGACCTCGGCGCCCGCCAGTCTCGCCCCGACCTCATAGGTCGGGTAGGACAGCTCGGGGATCGCCACGAGATCGCCCGCGCCCAGACCCAACAGGGTCGGCAGCCACGCCACCAGCTCCTTCGAGCCGACGACGGGCAGCACGTCCTGTGGGTCCAGTCCGGTGACGTCGTGTCTCCTGGCGAGCCCGCCGACGACGGCCTCCCGCAACGCTGCGGTGCCGTGCGTCGTCGGATAGCCGCCCTGGTCCGCCACCGAGTTCAGCGCCTGCTGGATCCGAGGCGGCACCGGGTCGACCGGGGTGCCGACCGACAGGTCGACCAACCCGTCGGGATGGGCCTCGGCTCGAGCGCGGTGCTCGGCCAGCGAGTCCCAGGGGAAGTCCGGCAGCCGGTCGCCCGGGGTGCGCCGGACGGCGGAGCCCGTCATTCCGCCTGCGGAGGCAACGCCGCGACCAACGGGACGTCCGAGTGGATCTTCCCGATCTTGGCGGCGCCACCCGGCGAGCCGATCTCGTCGAAGAAGTCGGCGTTCGCCTTGGTGTACTCCTTCCACTGGTCCGGGACGTCGTCCTCGTAGTAGATCGCCTCCACCGGGCAGACGGGCTCACACGCCCCGCAGTCGACGCACTCGTCGGGGTGGATGTACAGCATCCGTTCACCCTCGTAGATGCAGTCGACCGGGCATTCCTCGATACACGCCTTGTCGAGCACATCGACGCACGGCTCGGCGATCGTGTAAGTCACGGCGGCTCTCCTGCTCGTTCCTCGGTGCACCCATGCGGCACAATGCACGGTTCTTCCAGTATCCCTCGGATGCGCCTCCGACATCCAGGCCCCCTCCGACTGGTGGAACGCCTTGAGCGTTTTCCGAGTGGGGCGCTCGCATCAAGATCCAGCGCCACGCGCGGATCGACCCCGTGAACTCCGCCCTCGTCGTACGGCGGAAAAGCCGTCGAAGGGGCGTGACCAGCCCTGGCATACTCTCGGGATGACCGTCCAGCTCAGCGGATCTCCTCGTGGCACGTCCGACGCCGTTCGTCTGGAGTCGTTGTGCGCCCAGGCCTGGCCCGCCGTGGTGGACCGGCCGTTGGGCGAATGGCGGCTTCGGGCGGCGGCGGGCTTCACTTCTCGGGCGAATTCGACGCTGGCCGTGGGAGACCCCGGCATGCCGGTGGCCATGGCGCTCGACGAGGTGTCCGCCTTCTCCCTCGAGCAGGGCATCGCGCCCAGGGTTGCCATGGTCGTCTCCTCAGCCGAGGAACGACGTGTCGAGGAGGCGGGTTGGCGATGGTCCGGGCACCCGGCGGCCGAGCCTGCGGTGTCGGTGCTCACCGGCAGGGTGTGTGACCTGCGGACGAGACTTGATGCCACTCGGTCGACCGACCCGTCCACCCGGCATCGGGTGCATGCCGCCCCGCCCGGGAACTGGTGGCCGCTGGTGGCGGGCTCGGCGGAGCCGAGCGCGGCGGCCAGGCACGTGCTCACCCACGGGGCAGAGCTCGGTTTCGGCCTCAGCGTCGCACCGGGATCGGACACCGCACGCGGGGCCGTACGCGGGGCCGTGGTCGGCACTGGAGACGAGCGGCTGCTGCACATCGCACGGCTGGTCGTCCTGCCCGAGCATCGGCGGCGCGGACTCGCCAGGGCGCTGCTGTCAGCTCTCGCCGACTGGGCGCAGGCCAAGGGCGCCGCACGCTGCGTGCTCCAGGTGGCCGACGACAACCACAACGCCCTCGAGCTGTACCGATCGCTGGGCTGTGTCCCGGCACACCGCTACCGCTACTGGTCTCCCCCGTTGTGACGAACGCCTCGGCCGTCGGGGGCGCCGCATACGGGCGCCGTCGAGCCCTGGCGTGATCATGCTGACGTTCGCCTCGTCGAGCCGCGAATTCGCACCTCGACAGGTCCGCGCCCGGAATCGACGGCCCCGGTTCGTGTTCGTCGGCTGCCGAGCCGGTGCTCCAGCCCCGCAGGCCCCTGGACCGGATGCGGGGGCGTGGTCGGTCAGCAGTTCGTACGGTCTGCCACCGGCCTGCGGTATCTCGGCAGGCCGACCGTGCGGCCTGCCGCTCAGTCGCGCACCCGACGGCTCCCTCGGCAGGCCGCGGCGTTCGAGCCTGCTCAAGCAGACGACTCGGCGGCCGGGCCCCTGGCCAGCAACGTGCCCACCGCCATCGCGGCGGGCAGCGACCCGGCGGCCAACAGCAGAAACGATCGCCAGTCGTCGACGAGCACCACGTCGCCGCCGGGCCGGACCATGGCGAACACCACCACGACCGCGAGCCACACGCCCAACGGGGCCACCACCACGGGAAGCCGGGGTGAGAGGCGTGCGGCCTCCCGCACCAGCCACAGGTTCGCCACCGCGGTGAGCAGCGCCGTCACCGGCATCTGGAGGGTTCCGACGTAGAGCGGGAGGAAGAACATGCCGATCAGGGCGATCACGACGGCGTCGACCAACAACACCGCGAAGATCACCCGGTCGGCCCAGCCGCGCATCAGCGAGCCCGCACGGCGGCGTCGCCCTTCGCCGCCTGGGCGTCCGCGGCGGCGATCTCGGCAAGGCCCTCGGGCGGAGCGATGATCTCGGGCTGGATGCCCGCGCCGAGCAGCTCCTGATCGATCGACGCGGGCACCCGCCCGCCGGGCCTGCTCAGCGCGTGGGTGAAGCACTCACGGTCGAGCACCGGCTGCGCCACCCCGTTCGACAGCGCGAAGACGGCGGTGCCCGCGTTGTCCTGCCACACCTGCACCTGGGTGGCGTGCGCACGCAGCGCGTTGAGCTTCGCGGGGAGACTCTCGGCGATGTCGACGCGATGGCTGATGTCGGCGTCCTCGACACCCGCAAGTTCGCCGGGTGCGGGCAGGGTGAAGGGGACCCCCGGCACCTGCGCCAGCTCGGCCACCCCGGCCTCGACGTCGGCACGGGCGGACACGACGTGGAAGACGCTCATATCGTGGGTCGCGGCGCGGGCCGCGGCCATCGTCACCTCATGCGCCCGCACATGGTCCGGGTGGCCGTACCCCCCGTCGGCGGCGTAGGTCATCACCACCTGCGGCCGGACGTCGCGCAGGATCGCGGTCAACGCCGCGACCTGCTCGTCGAAGTCGCCGATGGCGAAGGCCCTCGGGTGCGGCGACAGCTTCGGCTCGGCCCGCCCGGGGGCGGCCCAACGCATCCCGGAGTCCCGCCAGCGACCGAGGCCGCCGAGGAAGCGGTGATCGGTCACGCCGAGTGCGGCGCAGGCCGAGCGCAGCTCGCCGACCCGGTAACCGCCGAGCTGATCGGCCGCCTCCGGGCCGAGCCCACGCAGGCCGGCAGGGATGATCTCGCCCTCTTCGCCGAGTGTGCAGGTCACGACGGTGACGGCGACCCCGCGCGCGGCGAAGTGCGCGATCGTCCCACCGGTCCAGATGCTCTCGTCGTCCGGATGCGCATGCACCAGGAGCAGCCGGGGCACAGCCGTCAGTCGGAAGCCGGGAGCGGTCGTCACCACCGCAGGGTAATCGGCGCGGCCGGGGGCTCGACAACGGGCGCGGGCCGCGCCGACCGCCCGCGCCCGAACGGCGCACCGACGCTGCTCCGTCAGGAGGATCATCGGCGAGCGCAGGCCGGCCCGGAGCGGGGTTCCCGACGTCGCGGTGCCGGTCCGGCCCCGCCCGCCGACCGACACGACGACGGCCCCGGCATGCCGAGGGGCACGCCGGGGCCGGTCTACGCGAGGAGCGGGTCGGCTCAGCCGACCAGTTCGGGCTAGACCTCCGCGAAGTGACACGCCGAGAGCTGTCCGGTGGGCCCGTGCGGGAGCAGCTGCGGCTCTTCCTGGGCGCAGATGTCCTGCGCCTTCCAGCAGCGCGTCCGGAACCGGCAGCCCGAGGGCGGATTCACCGGGCTCGGGACGTCGCCGGTCAGCACGATGCGCTGCCGCGACCGCTCGACCTTGGGATCGGGCACCGGCACCGCCGAGAGCAGCGCCTGCGTGTACGGATGGGAGGCCCGCTTGTAGATGCCCTCCCTGGTGCCGATCTCCACGATCTTGCCCAGGTACATCACCGCGACCCGATGCGAGATGTGGCGCACGACCGACAGGTCGTGGGCGATGAACAGGTAGGCCAGCCCCAACCGCTGCTGGAGCTCCTCCAACAGGTTGACGACACCCGCCTGCACGGACACGTCCAGCGCCGACACCGGCTCGTCGAGCACCAGCAGCTTCGGCTCCAGGGCGAGCGCCCTGGCGATGCCGATCCGCTGCCGCTGCCCGCCGGAGAACTCGTGCGGGTACCGGTTGCGGTGTTCCGCGTTGAGCCCCACCAGCTCCAGGAGACTGTTCACCTTCTCCTGGATCTTCTTGTCCCCGAGGCCGCGGTGATGGATCTCCAGCGGCTCGCGGACGATGTCGTTGACCTGCCACCTCGGGTTCAACGAGGCGTAGGGGTCCTGGAAGACGATCTGCATGTCCCGCCGCACCGACCGCAGCCTGGCGGTGGTGAGCTTCGTCAGCTCCCGCCCCTCGAAGCGGACCGAGCCGGAGGTCGGCTTGTGCAGCTGGAGGATGGCCCGGCCGGTCGTGGACTTGCCGCAGCCCGACTCGCCCACCAGCCCGAGCGTCTCGCCCGGCCGCAGGTCGAAGGAGACCCCCGACACCGCCTGCACCTGTCCGACGACACGCGGAATGATCCCGCCGCCCCGGACCGGGAAGCTCTTGACCAGGTCGGACACCGAGAGCAACGGCTCCTCGGTCTCCGCCTGCACGGCCGTGCTGTCGGCGGTGGTGCCGCCGGACACGTTCGAGGTGGTCATCACCTGCTCCCCTCTTCCTGCGGAGTCGACTCGGTGTCGATGGTGCCCGCGTCGGCGTCGACCTCGACCAGCACGGCGGGGTTCTCGATGTTGCCGATCTCGTCGTGGACGAACAGCTGCTTGGCATCGCCGAGGGTGCCCAGTTCGTCCCAGCGGATGCACCGGCTGGCGTGCCTGCCGCCGGCGATCGGGCGCAGCTCGGGCTCGGCCGCCCGGCACTCGTCGATGGCGAGCGGACACCGCGGCGCGAACGTGCAGCCGGTCGGCAGGTTCAACAGCGACGGGGGCGTGCCCTTGATCGGCGTCAACGGCTGGCCGAGCTGCTCGGGATTCGGGATCGAGCCGAGCAGACCCACCGTGTACGGCATCCGAGGCGTCTCGAACACCTCGTCGACGCCGCCGGACTCGACGATGGTGCCGCCGTACATGACCTGCACGCGATCCACCATGCCCGCGACGACGCCGAGGTCATGGGTGATCAGCATGATGCCCGCGTTGGTCTCGTCCTTGATCCGGATGAGCGTCTCGAGGACCTGGGCCTGCACCGTGACGTCCAACGCCGTGGTCGGCTCGTCGGCGATGATGAGATCCGGGTCGTTGATGACCGCCATGGCGATCACGACCCGCTGCCGCATGCCGCCGGAGAACTCGTGCGGGAACTGCTTGGCCCGCCGATCCGGCTGCGGGATGCCGACCAGTTCCAGCACCTCGACGGCCTTGGCCCAGGCGACCTTCTTCGGGACCTTGTGATGCGCCCGGTAGGCCTCCGACAGCTGCCAGCCCACGGTGAACACCGGGTTCAGCGAGGTCATCGGGTCCTGGAAGATCATGGCGATGTCGTTGCCCCGGATCTTCTCCAGCTTCCGGGGCTCGATGCCGACGATCTCCTGATCGGCGAACCGGATGGAGCCGGTCACTCGCGCGGTCTTGGGCAGCAGCCCCATCAACGCCATCGACGAGACCGACTTGCCGGACCCGGACTCGCCGACGATGCCGAGGACCTCGCCGCGACGCAGGGAGAACGACAGGTTGCGGACCGCGTGCACGACGCCGTCGTCGGTGGGGAAGCCCACCGACAACTCGCTGACCGTCAACAGCTCTTCGGAAACGGACTGAGTCATCAGGCACGCACCTTCGTCTGCCGAGGGTCGAACGCGTCGCGGATGCCGTCGCCGATGAAGTTGATCGTCAGCGAGATCAGCAGGATCGCGAGGAACGGCGCCCAGAACAGCCAGGGTCGGGTGAGGAACTGGTTGTAGTTCGCGTTGATGACCAGGCCGAGCGAGGTGTCCGGGATCTGCACGCCGAGACCGATGAACGACAGCGCCGCCTCGGCCAGCACCGCGGTCGCGACCGCGAGCGTGGCGTTGACGGTGATGATGCCGGTCAGGTTCGGCAGGATGTGCTTGAGGATGATCCGGGTGTTGCTCGCCCCCATCGCCCTGGCGGCCTCGACGAACTCCCGTTGCGCCAGCGACAGGGTCTGGCCGCGGTTGATCCTGGCCACCGACATCCAGCTGAACAGGCCGAGCGCGATGGCGACGAGGTACCAGCTGCCGCCGAAGATCGCGGCCGCGATGCCCACGAGGGCGATCTGCGGGATGATCAGCATCAGGTCGACGAACCGCATGACCAGGCTGTCGACGAAGCCGCCGAGCAGACCCGCCGTGGCGCCGAGCACCACGCCGATGGCGGTGGCCATCAACGCGACGACCATCGCGATCAGCAGCGAGAACTGCGTGCCGCGCAGCAGCACCGCGAACATGTCGCGGCCGATCTGGTCGGTGCCCAACGGGTGTTCCGGGCTCGGGTTCTCGAAGCGCCCGCCGCCGGTGTAGGTGTAGCTGTAGTGCCAGAACATCGGCGCGATCAGCGCGAACAGCACCAGCAGGACGAGCACGACCAGGCTGATCATCGCGAGCTTGTGCTGCATGAAGCGCCGCAGGACGATCTGCCACTGCTTGCGGGCCGCCGTGCCGAACTCGCCTGCGGAGTCGGTCGGGGGTTCGCCGGGGGTGCCCGGCGTCGTGGTGGAAACGATCTCAGCCAATGCGGATCCTCGGGTCCAGGAAGCCGTAGACGATGTCGGCGACCAGGTTGAACAACACGGTGATGATGGCCGTGACCATCAACCAGCCCATGAGCATGGGCGCGTCGTGCTGCTGGACGGCGTTCACCAGCAGGTTGCCCATCCCACTCCAGCCGAAGACCTGTTCGGTCATGATGGCGCCGCCGAGGACGGCACCGAAGTTCAGCGAGACGAGGGTGGTCACCGGGATGAGCGCGTTGCGGAAGGCGTGCCGGAAGATGACCCGACCGGGGCGCAGTCCCTTCGCGCGGGCGGTGCGCACGTAGTCGGAACCGAGGGTCTCCAACATCGCGCTGCGCTGGAAGCGACTGTAGGCCGCGAAGCTGATCAGCATCAGGCTGATGGTCGGCAGCAGATAGGTGCCGGTGTACTGGAAGAACTGCTCGCCGAAGTCGCCCTGGAAGCCTCTGGCCGGCGGGATCGTGCGCAGCCAGCGCTCACCGCCCAGCGAGACGAGCAGGTCGTTGAACTGGATGCCGTAGGTCTTGAGCAGGATCGCGACGCAGAACAGCGGCATCGAGAACATCATGAAGGCGAGCGTCGTCGCGGCGTAGTCGAAGATCGAGTACTGCTTGACCGCGGTGAAGACGCCGACCGCGATGCCGAGGGTGATGGCCAGCAGCTCGGCACCCAGGACCAGCCGGAACGTGACGCCGAAGGCACGCATCACCTGGTCGTAGACGTCCACCTGTGCCGAGCCGAGGGCGACGCTGGTCCCCCAGTCGCCTTGGACGAAGTTGACGAGCCAGTCCCAGTAGCGCACCAGGATCGGCCGGTCCAGGCCCAGCTCTCTGGCCGTGGCGGCGATGACCTCTTCCGAGACGTTCGGATTCATCCGCATCTCGGAGATGGGGTCGCCTGCGGCGGCGACCATGAGATAGGCCAGAAACGAGCCGATCCCCAGAATGGGGATCGAGATCAGGATTCGTCGAATCACATAACGGAACACGGTTTCTTCCTCGGGACTGGGCCGGGATCATCCGGGGGGCCGTACGGCACCGGGTGCGCCACTGCAGGCGGTGAGTCTGCCTCACCTCCCGCACGGCCCCCGGCCGGGGTCTCACCTGATGGGCGAGACCCCGGCCGGGGACGCGATGTCAGGAGGAGACCTCCCACTCCCAGACGTTCCACGCGACGCCGTCGGAGCCCTGGTAGGTCACCTTGTCGACGCTCTCGTTGTAGGCCCAGCTGTTCGGAACCGAGAACAGCGGCAGCGAGTAGACGAGCTCGGCGTAGATCTCGTCGGCCTCGATCAGCGCCTGGTCACGAAGCTCCTCGTCCAGCTCGGTGTTGACCGAACGAAGCAGCTCGGTGGCCTCCGGCGTCTCCCAGTTGGACCAGTTCTGCCCGCCGCCGTCCGAGTAGATCGAGACCTTGGAGGACTTGAACGGGGTGCCGACCCAGGCGAACAGGGCGACGTCGTAGTCGCCCTCGCTGACGCGCGAGTCGAGGAACTGGTCGTCGTTGTCGTCCGTGATCTCGATGCCCGCGTCCGCGCAGTGCGACTGGATCAGGGCGACGGTCTCGTTACGACGGGGGATCGAGGTGTGGCTGATGCTGAAGGAGAGGCGCTCGCCGTCCTTCTCGTAGACGCCGTCGCCACCCTGGGTCCAGCCCGCCTCCTCGAGGATCGACATGGCGGCCTCGGAGTCGCCGAGGATGACGTCCTCGTAGCGGTCCGCGTAACCGGACTCCTCGCTGGTGAACAGCAGGCTGCCGAGGGGCTGCGCCTCGGGGTTCACGCCGCGGACCAGCTTGTCGACGAGGTCGTCACGGTCGATGCAGGCGGCGAAGGCCTGGCGGACCGCCTGGTCCTGGAACAGCGGGTTGTCCAGGTTGATGTCGAGGTGCTCGAAGGTCAGGCCCTCGGCCGCCTCGTAGCGGATGCCCTGGTCGGCCAGCGCACGCAGCTGCTCGGCGACGTTGTTGTCCGCCTGCGGCTGGATGACCTGGACCTGCTGGTCCTGCAGCGCGCTCTGCTGGGCGGAGGCGTCGGCGATGGCCTGGAAGCTCACGCTCTCCGGGCCCGCCGGGTTGCCGATCCACTCCGGGTTGCGGACCAGGGTCACCGAGGAGTTCGGCGTGAAGCTGTCGATCATGTACGGACCGGAGGCGGGAGCGAGCTCCTCGGTGAAGCCGTTCCAGCCGTTGTTCCAGAACTCCGCGACCGCCATCTTGTCCTCGAGCGAGGAGTCGTTGTTGATGGCGGTGATGTCCTCGATGCCGGCCTCCTGCTCCAGGATGTGCGCCGGGAGCATCGACACCGCCTCGAACTCGCCCTTCCAGTCGGCGTAGTCGGTCTCGAATTCGAGCAGACCGGTGAGGTCGTCCTCACAGGTGAAGGTGGCGTCCTCGGCACCGCTGGTGCTGGCGGGCACGAACAGCGGGTCGCCCGCGTCGTCGAGGATGGTGGCGCTGCGGGAGAGCCAGCTGAGGTAGAAGTCGTCGCAGTCCCAGGCCGCGCCGTCGGACCACGTCACGCCCTCGCGGATCTTGTACTCGACGATCTGCGGGTCGGTCTCGATGACGTCGGCGGATTCCATCACGTCGGCGTTCAACAGGATGTTCAGCTGGTCGTCGATCTTGAACGGGTGGGTCAGCACCGAGCTCAGGACCAGCGTGTTGTTGAAGTTGTTGCCCGACGCAGCCGAGTTGTTGAACGTGGTGAACGGCGCGTCGTGGGTGATGGAGACCGGGCCGCCCGGCTCCACCTCCGGCGCGTTGTACGTGCCGTCGCCGTTGTCGCCCTTCGCACCGGTCTGGCTGCTGTCGTCGAGCCCGACGCCTCCGCCGCCCCCGTTGTCGCCCCCGCCACCGCAGGCTCCCAGAACGAGAGCCGCACTGACGGACACCGCGATCGCGGCAACCGTCTTCCTTCTCCTCATGGTTCGTGCCCTCCTAGCACTGAATCGCTCCCGCCACTGGAAGACGGTCAACGACCCGAGACATCAGCGCGCACGGTGTGGTCACCCGCGCACCGTTGGCGGGAACGGTAGGAACTCGACAGGGTGGCTGCCACCCGTAGACGACCGATCGTGACCAAAAGGTGACTCCGTGATTGCACACGGTGAACGGTCGTTGACCGAACGGGCATGTCCGTTTTTTGAACAATTTTGCCGTCAGGTTACCCGACGGTAGCCCATTGTTCGCCGAGTCGGGAAGGCGCCCGACTCGTCAGGGTCCGCTGCCGTCCCGCTGCCACTCGGACGCGCCGGCGAACGGGCCGAGATACGGGCGCCAGGTCTCGCCGCCGCTCATTCCGGTGCCGAAGACGACGGTGTCGGCGAGCTGGAAGAGCGGCAGGACGACGGCCTCGTCCCAGAGGATCGGCTCCAGCTCGGCGCGGGCCTCGGCCAGCGGAACGCTGCCGGTCAGCGCCGCGTCGAGCAGCTGGTCGACCTCCTCGTCACAGAACCCGGCGAGGTTGACCGGCGGCGTGGCGTCCGAGCCCTCGATCGGCGCCGGGCAGCCCAGCCGCGTCGCCAGCGTGGCCGCCGGGTCGGCACCGACGCCCATCGGCGCCACCGCGATGTCGACGGCGGGAACCTCGGACGCCGCGTCACCGGTGGACGACTCCTCGCCCGTGCCGCCCGAAGAGGAGACCTCGTCGACATCTCGCTGCAACAGATCGTCGTAGAAGTCCGTCGCGGACGGTCGCACGACCTCGGTCTCGATGCCGACGTCGCGAAGCTGTCGTGCCACATGACCCGCGAGCGAGCTGTAGGGCTCCTGGTCGGCGGGGGCGGCGACCACCAGGGAGAGTCGGGTGCCGTCGCGCTCCCACCAGCCGTCGTCGACGGTGTAGCCCTCGTCCGAGAGCAGCTCGTGCAGCGATTCGGCGTCCCCGGTGCCCAGCGTCGACCCGGCGGGCCTCGCCGCGGCGTAACCAGGCTCCGAAGGAGCCAGCACCTGCGAGTCGGCGACCAGGTCGGCCGAGGGGCCGCTGCGCGTGCCGATCGCGATCAGCGCGTCCCGGTCGAGCGCGGCCCCGATCGCCCGCCGCAGTTCGTCGTCGGCGAGCACCGGGCTCGCGGGCCGCAGCAGCACCTGTGCCGTCTCGGCGCGCGGCAGGCTGCGGGTCCGCAGCGGCTCCTCCGTCTCGGCGGCGGCGATCATGTTCAACGCCACCGCGTCGGCGGTGAGGACCGCGAGCTGGTTGTCCCCGCTGGCCAGCGAGTCCGTCAGCCCCGGGTGGCTGTTCTCGCGCAGGACGAGCCGCAGGACGTCGCTGGGCTGCTCCCAGTAGCGGTCGTTGCGTTCCAGGACGATCTCGCCGCGACCCCGGTCGAAGGCGGTCATGGTGAACGGGCCGCCGGAGAGCGGATACCGCTGTGCCAGCGCCCGCTGCCAGCCGCCCGGAGCGTCCTTGATGAGGTGCGCGGGCAGCAGGTGGGTGAACAACGACTGCCACCCCGGATAGGGCTCGCTGAAGACGACCTCCACCGTCTTGCCGCCGTCGCCGGGAACGATGTCCTCGATGAGCCGATACCCGGCCGCGTCCACCACGCCGGGTTCGGAGCGCATCCGCTCCCACAGATAGACAAAGTCCTCGGCCGCGATCGGCGCGCTGTCCGACCACGAGGCGTCCGGCCGGATGTCGTAGCGCACCGTGAACGGCGCGGAGCCCACGACCTCGGCGTCGTTCATCAGCGTGCCGTCGAGCCGGGGCGTGCCGTCGGGACCGGGGCGGAAGACCGAGGGCAGCATCAGGCTGGCCAGCGCGGTGGTCGGCGTGGAGAGGTCGGCGAGCCGGTGCGGGTTGAAGCCGCCCGCGAAGCTGTCGACACCGATCACGATCTCGCTCGGGATCTCCTCGGCGGGCAGCTCCGACACCTCGGTCGGATCGACCAGGGGCGGGGGCGGCGTGGTGCAGGCCGTGAGCAGGCCGACCAACAGGATCGACGTCAGGCCCAGGCGTCCGCCGCGCGGGCGGATGCGACCGCCGGTCCGCCGAACCGCCTGCTCCGAGAACCACGATCCGAGCAGGCCCGCGGGGTTCGACGCGCGGTGCCCGCCCGCCGCCCGAGCGCCGCAGGCCCGGCCGGACTCGACGCCTCGAACGGACCCGGCGGCATGGCCGGACTCGGTGCCTCGCACGCATACGGCGGCCATGCCTGCCCACGCCTCCGCGCGGGAGGCCGCCGCGGTCCGAGACGGGCGGCTCTCCCCACCCGGACCGTCTGCGACCCCGCGATGCGCGGTCAGGGCACGGCCCCGACGCAGGAGCCAGGCGCGACCCCCGCGCAATCCTGCGGACCGAGCCACCGCGCGAACCTCCTCAGCAGAGCCGGGTGCCTGCACCCCGGCGTGAAGCGATGTCGAGGGTGCCAGAACCGGCGGGCCGGAACCCTCCGAACGCACAGAGTGTTCCAGGGTGTCATCGGATCACTCGTTGAGAGGACGTCCGGGGGTGCCGACCGTTGCCCCGGTCAGGCGTTGCGGGCCTTGCTCCGAGCCCGCTCCCGGCCGCGCTGGGTGGAGTCCAGGATCAGCTTGCGCACCCGGATGACCTCCGGGGCCACCTCGACGCACTCGTCCGAGGAGCAGAACTCCAGGGCCTCCTCCAGGCCGAGCTTGCGCGGCCTGGCCAGCCGCTCCAGCTCGTCACCGGTGGCGGAGCGCATGTTGGTGAGCTTCTTCTCTCGCGTGACGTTGATGTCCAGGTCCTCGGCCCGGGGGTTCTCCCCCACGACCATGCCCTCGTAGACGTCGGCGCCGGGCTCGACGAAGAACGTCCCCCGGTCGGCGAGCTGGATCATCGCGTACGCGGTGACCGCGCCCGTCCGGTCCGACACCAGGGAGCCGCTGTGCCGGGTGCGCAGTTCGCCGACCCAGCGCTCGTAGCCGTGGAAAACGTGGTTGGCGATGCCGGTTCCGCGCGTCTCGGTGAGGAACTCGGTGCGGAAGCCGATCAGGCCGCGCGCCGGGATCAGATAGTCGAGCCGCATCCGGCCGGTCCCGTGGCCGCCCATCTGCTCCATCTGCCCCTTGCGGTTGGCCAGGAGCTGCGTGAGGGCGCCGAGGAACTCCTCGGGGATGTCGATGGTCAGCCGCTCGAACGGCTCGTGCAGCTTGCCGTCGATCATCCGCGTCACGACCTGCGGCTTGCCGACGGTGAGCTCGAAGCCCTCTCGTCGCATCTGCTCCACGAGGATGGCCAGGGCCAGTTCGCCTCGGCCCTGCACCTCCCAGGTGTCCGGGCGCTCGGTCGGCAGCACCCGCACGCTCACGTTGCCGACCAGCTCGGAGTCGAGCCTGGCCTTCAGCAGCCGCGCGGTGATCTTGGTCCCGCCGTTGCGGCCTGCCAGCGGCGAGGTGTTGACGCCGATCGTCATCGAGATCGCGGGCTCGTCGACGGTGATCCTCGGGAGCGGCCGCGGGTCCTCCACGTCGGCGAGGGTGTCGCCGATGGTGATGTCCGGGATGCCCGCGATGGCGACCAGGTCGCCCGCCACGGCCTCTTCGGCGGGGACTCGGTCCAACGCCTTGGCCATCAACAGCTCGGTGACCTTCACCCGCGACACCGTGTCGTCCTCGCGGCACCAGGACACGGTCGCGCCCTTGCGGATGCGTCCCGCGTGCACCCGGCACAGCGCGATCCGGCCGAGGAAGTTCGAGGCGTCCAGGTTGGTGACCAGCGCACGCAGCGGGGCGTCCGGGTCGCCTACGGGGGCGGGCACGTGCTCCAGGAGCACGTCGAACAGCGGGTCGAGGTTCTCGCTGTCGGGCAGGCCGCCGTCCTCGGGCGCGGTGAGGCTGGCGCGGCCCGCGCGAGCGGAGGCGTAGACGACCGGGAGGTCGAGCAGGGCGTCCAGATCGAGGTCCACGTGGTCGAGGTCGCCCGCGAGGTCGAGCAGCAGGTCGTGGGTCTCCTCGACCACCTCGGCGATCCGGGCGTCCGGGCGGTCGACCTTGTTGACGACCAGGACGACGGGCAGCCCGGCGGCCAGCGTCTTGCGCAGCACGAACCGTGTCTGCGGCAACGGCCCCTCGCTGGCGTCGACGAGGAGGACGACGCCGTCGACCATGGACAGGCCGCGCTCGACCTCACCGCCGAAGTCGGCGTGCCCCGGCGTGTCCACCACGTTGATGGTCACGGGGCCCGACGGCGTCTCCCGAAGGACCGCCGTGTTCTTCGCGAGGATCGTGATGCCCTTCTCGCGTTCGAGTTCGCCGGAGTCCATGACCCGGTCGACGAGTTCGGCACGGTCGGAGAAGGCACCCGACTGCCGCAGCATCGCGTCGACCAGCGTGGTCTTGCCGTGGTCGACGTGGGCCACGATGGCGATGTTACGAAGATCGGTCCTGGTCAGCTCGGCGGTGGCGACGCTGGAGGCGGGCACGCGAAAGCTCCTGATGAATTGCCGGAGGTGGAGAAGGGCTGTGAGTCTCGACGACTCGACGGTGAGTCTGGGGGACTCGGCTGCGAGCCGCTTTAGGACTCACGGATTGTTCGGCGGCCGCCGGCGATGCGCACTCACGACCCAGCACAGAATACCGCGTCCAGGCCGGGTGTCCGCTGCCTGCCGGGTCACGTCATCGGGAATCCGCCGGTCACCGGGTCCGGACGTGCGGCGGGGCGCCGCCTGGGCGGTCACGGGACGGCCCGGCGGAACCCGCGGGCCGTCGGGCTCGCCGCCCACGGACTCCGCGAGACGTGTGAGCGCGATCGCACCGGTCGCCGTCTCATCACTCTCGTCTCGCCGTGCCCGGCGGGCTCGTCAGGCTCCTCCGCCTCACCGCCTCACCGCCTCACCGCCTCTCCCCTCCTCGTCTCGTCCCTCCCCCTGGTCTCGCCCGTGCCGGCGTTCGAGTGGGACGAGTCGGCGGGCTCGGGCTCCGTCCGGGCGCGATGCCGACGGGCCCGCGGCCATCGGGCCGGTCGGCGGCCTCGACGCCGCCCTCGGATGCTCGGCGTGGGAGCGGGCGGGACCGTCGGCCGTCGGGCTGCTCCCCGACACCGCCTGCCGTGTGCTCGGCCTTGCTCCTGCCCGGCCGGACCCGGCTCGCCTCGCTCCTGCTCGGCCTCACGCCCGTCCGGCCTTATTCCTGAGGGGCCGCGCGATGGCCGATGGGACCGTCCGGAGCCCGCCGCGGAGGCGCAGTCCTGCCCGTCCGCCCCGACTCGGCGGGCGCCCCCGAAGGTCCGGCCTCACTCCTGCCCGGCCTCACCTCGCTCCTGTCCGACCTTCGCAGGCCCTCAGCGGGAGAGACCCTCCTTCGTCCGGCGGCGTGCGGCGCGCTCGATGAGCAGCCGCCGAAGATCGGGCAGCACGTCCAGGTCCGCGGGCAGCCAGTCCACCTCGCCGAGTCGGTCGGCGTTGAGCCACCGGAGTTCCCGATGTTCGCGGGCCTGCGGCTCGGTGGCGTCGGCGCCGGGCTGCTCGGCGCCGGCAGGATCGGTACGGGCGGGATCGGCGCCGCGGCCGGCCGGGTCCGCCGCCCCCTCGAACCGGGCCGCGCCTCGCCGTCCCGCGTCGGAGGCGCCGCCTGCCCGATCCGATGCCCGCTCGCCGCGCTTCTCCAGCCGCGCGAGGTAGATCCGCAGCACTCGGCCGTCCGGCAGCGGCAGATCCGGTCCGATGCGGGCACCCACCCGGACCCGGACGCCGAGTTCCTCCCGGCATTCCCGTGTGAGCGCCTCCTGCTCCGTCTCGCCCGGCTCGACCGAGCCGCCCGGCAGCTCCCATCGGCCCGCCAGCGACGACGGCGCGGCCCGCTGGGCGGCGAGCACCGTCGCGCCCCGCAGCACCGCGGCCCCGACGACCACCCCCGCGTCGCTCAGTCGGCCCGCGACCGCGCGGACCGCGACCTCCCGGGCCGCGAACAGCCGCAGGATCGTCCGGCGGGCCGCGACCGCGTCGACCAGCCGGTCGAGTCCGCCGCCGATCCACGACCAGCGCAGCGACTCGGTGAGCAGGGTGCCCGCACCGGTGGAGGCGAGGACGATCCGATGGTCGAGCCGCCACGGCGAGCCGGGGGCCGCCTCGGCCCGCAGCTCGGTCGGCCGCACGCTGGTCAGTCTGGTTCGCACCGACACGCGAGCCCGCGGCCGGATCGGCACGTGGAAGTCCAGCCGGTCGCCCTCGCCGAGCAGGGCACGCGGCCCGGCCGTCTCGATGCGTACTCCGGCTACCCCGGTGTTGGTCCGGTCGGAGTTGATCCGCAGCGCGGCGGCGACGGTGGCGGACCCGGCCTCGATCAGCATGGAGGTTCGCAGCAACGGCACCCCGCGATCCTTACATCACCGCCGGTGTGCGGAGCGGACGGCATCGGGCCGGGGCCGAGGGCGTGTGACCTGCCCACACGACGCGGTGGGAACAGCGGCGCCCGACGTCTCGGCCATGCTGTGTCGAGCGCACCGTGTCGAGCGCGCTTCCGCCCGCCGGGCGGCGGTGGTGCCTGCGCCGCTCGTCTGTCCGGAGTCGTCCTGCGGTGATCCGTTCGCGGCCGAGGCGACCCCCACCGCCCTTTCGTCTGCATGCGGCGCCGCCGCACCCGTCGGCGTGCGTCCAAGGCCGCCGGGCGCCCGCGCGGCGCCCGGCACCTGCGACGCCCGGCACCCGTGCGACGCCGGGCCCGACGACCGACCCCCGACGACCGGTCGCCGATGCCGACACCCACGCCCGGCAGGTGACCCGACGTCGCACTCCCCGGCGGGCTCGACGCCCCGACGTCCGCCCGCCGCTCCCCCTGACGGGCCATCGAGCCCGCCCGCCGTACCCGATCGGCTCGGCGCCCTCCGGTCAGTAGTCCTTGGAGTTCATCCGCCACACCGTCAGGGAGAGACCGATCAGGATGTAGAAGCAGGCCCGCAGGAAGCTCGTGGTCAGGTCCGTGACGTTCATCGGGTCGTTGAGGATCTCCAGCTGCGCGGGCATCCAGCGGTGGGTGAGCACCGCCGGGTGCAGCCAGTCCAACGACGGGAAGCCGGTGACGAGCTGGAAGCCGATGAAGCCGCCCATCACGGAGGCGGTCACGACGATGGGTCGCTCGGTCGCCGACGAGAGTGCCAGCGCGACGGCGCCCACCGCGAAGACCTGGACCGTCGCCCAGCCCGCGAGCAGCAGGATCCGCAGCAACGCCTCCCCGAGGCCGATCGTCGCGCCGGACGCGGTGATCATCGCGTCGCCGCCCAGCAGCGCGACCCCGACGACCACCCCGACCACGACGACCACGGCCACCGACAACGCACTGAAGATCAGCACGCTCAGCGCCTTGACCGTGATCAGTCTGCCCCGGCCGACCGGGGCCAGCAGCAGCCCGCGCAGGGTGCCTGCGGCGGCCTCGCCCGCGAAGCTGTCGGCCGCGATCACGCTGATCAACAGCGGCAGCAGCAGGGCGAGCGACATGGTCAGGGCCATGAGGCTGAGCAGCACTCCGCTGCCCTCGATCGCGGCCATCAGGAAGTCGCCGCCGGGGCCGCCGCTGGAGAGGACGACCGTCACGCCCATCAGCACCGGGATCAGCGCGAGCAGCCCGAGCGCGACCAGCGTGCGCGGCCTGCGCAGCATCAGCCGGAGCTCGGCGGCGAGCAGCCTGCCGAAAGGCGCGGCGGTGCGACCGGCCGCGACGGGAAGTTCACTGGTCAGTGGTCGAATCGTCCCGGTGGCGCTCATCGGGTCTGCTCCTCGCTGTCCGATTCCGTGACCAGGGCGAAGAAGTCCTCCAGCCCGGTGCGGTGCGGACGAGCCTCGTAGATCGCGACGTCGGCCCGCGCCAGCGTCGAGATCACCGCCGGGGCGGTGACGTCGATGAGTTCGGCCCGCAGCCCGTCGCTCTCGCCTCGGGCGGGGATGCCCGCGGCCCGCAGGACCTCCACGCCCCGGTCGACGTCCGGCGTGGCCACGAGCAGCGTCGGGGTGCTGGCGGCCAGCAGCTCCCCGAGCCCGCCCTGGGCCACCAGGACACCTCGGTTCAACACCGCGACGTGGGTACAGGTCGCCTCGATCTCGGCGAGCAGGTGGGAGGAGACGATCACCGTGGTGCCCGCCGTGTGCAGTTCGGAGATCACCTCTCGGATCTCCCTGGTACCCGCCGGGTCGAGTCCGTTCGTGGGTTCGTCGAGCACCACGAGGCTGCGGGGCACCAGCAGGGCCGCCGCCAGCCCGAGCCGCTGCTTCATCCCGAGCGAATAGCCCTTGTAGGCCCGATCGGCCGCGTCGGCGAGCCCGACCCGTTCGATCGCCTCGGAGACCGCCTGCGCCGCATGGCGCGTCTCGACCAGCGGCTCAGCCGCCGCACAGCGACGCAGGTTGTCCCGACCGGAGAGGTGCGGGTGGAAGCCGGGGCCCTCGACCATCGCCCCGACCGTCGGCAGCACCTGGCGTGCCTGGTCCGGCATCGAGCGGCCGAACAGCTCGACGGTGCCCTCGGTGGGGCTGATCAGGCCGAGCAGCATTCGGATGGTCGTCGTCTTGCCTGAGCCGTTGGGACCCAGCATGCCCAGCACCGCACCCGCCGGGACGTCCAGGTCCACCCGGTCGACCGCCACCGTGCGGCCGTAGGTCTTGCGCAGCCCACGGGTGCGGGCGGCCCAGCCGGTGCCCTCGGCAGACGCGGTGTCGCCGGTCCGCTCGGGGGCGGAGCCGGCCGAAGCCGGCTCCGCCGAGATGTCCGAGAACATCACCGGGCCTCTTCCAGTGCCTCGGTGAGCACCTGGGCGGGCACGGCGCCGACGGCGATCCGGCCGTCGTCGGTCAGGATCGCGGTGACCACCGCGGACTCGATCAGCAGGCCCTCGCCCCAGGCGCCGCCGACCCGCTCGCCGAAGCCCTCGGGGAGTGCGTCGAGGTCGGCGGCCTGCGCGGCGTCACCCTCGAGCTCGTCCGCGCTCAGCACGAGAACCGAGTCCCAGCCGTCGCCGACCACCTGCGAGGCGCCCGACTCGACGCCGTACGGCTCCGCGTCCCGCATTCCCGACTCGGGCTCGGTGCCGGCCTCGGGTTCCGGGGTGCCGGCGTGCGGCGTGTAGTCGTCGAGGTCCTGCACCGACGCGCCCGCGGGCGGCTGGAAGGTGAAGTCCTCGGGGTCCTGGGCGTCGAAGTCGACGTCGGTGAAGCCGAACTCCAGAACCGGCTCGTCCGAGCCGTTGCCCAGCACGGTGACCCGCAGCGGAATCCGGGTCTCCGAGTCGACGGCCACCCGCACCTCACGCAGCAGCGTGCGCTCGTCGGGTCCGGGGGCCAGGGCCAGTTCGTAGGCGTCGCGGCCCACGACGGAGGCGGTGCCGTCGACGGCGACGCTGCTGATCTCCCGTAGCTGCTCCACCGCGCGGCGGGCGAGTTCCGCAGGGTCGGTACCGGCGGGCCTGACCTCGTCCGCCTCCTCGGCACCGCCCACGGAGCTCTTGACGACCCCCTGGGTCGCGGAGTCCCACTCCCAGAGCGTCTCGCCGTCGTAGACGATCGTCGACGTCGCATCCCCGTAACCCGAGATCACTCGGAACCGGCCTTCGCCGTCGCTCGCGATCTGCGCGTCGAGACCGCTCAGCATGTCGAAGTCGACCGCAGCCTCACCCAGGCTGCCGCCGAGCGCGCCCAGCGACGGCAGCCCCAGGTTGTTCTCCAGCGACACGGTGCCCGCCAGGGCGGGATTCTCGGCTTCGAGCACCGACTCGACCAACGCCTCGGGCGAGATCTCCGGCAGCGAGGGCGCCGGGTCGGCCCCGGCGGGCATCGCCAGCCAGACCAGACCGGCGGTGCCGGCCAGCACGCCGGTCGCGGCCACCCCCGCCGTCATCTTCCGCTTCTGCATCAGTTCCTCCTGAGCTTCCCTCGACGCTGTCGTCGTGGTGCCATCAGCCTGGACCGGGCTCCCTGAGAACGTGCTGAGACGAGCGGCGCGCACGGCAGGCCCCACGCCGCGACGGCGACGACCTCGACGGTATCACCGCAGGTCAGATCACGTTCTCAGCTGAGAGTGGCTTCGCTGAGAGTCCGCTGAGGGGCTCGGCCGCCTCAGCCGCGTGCGGCGTCGTGATCGGTGCGCCGCGCGGCCGTCGCCCTGCCCTGCCCGGCCGAGGAACGATCGTCGTGTCGACGGGTCCGCTCGCCCGAGGCCGCGTCGTCGGAGAAGGCCCGGCCCGGCATGTCCCGAGATCGTTCGCTGAGGACGAGCTGAGAGCCGCGCGGTCGCGACCGCCGAAGGGTGCATCCTGAGAGACGTGCAACCACGTGTGCTCGTAGCCGATGACGAGCCCGGTGTGCGCCGGGCACTGGAACGAGGTCTCGTCGCCGAGGGGATGGACATCGTCACCGCGGGCACCGGACCGCAGGCGCTCCGGCTGGCCCAGACCGGGTCGTTCGACGCGGTGCTGCTGGACATCATGCTGCCGGGCCTCTCCGGCTACCGGGTGCTCCAGCAGCTTCGTGCCGCCGGGATCGTGACGCCGGTGATCCTGGTCTCGGCCAAGGACGGTGAGGTGGACCAGGCCGACGGGCTGGATCTGGGGGCCGACGGCTACGTGGTCAAGCCCTTCTCGTTCCTGGTGCTACTCGCCCAGCTCCGCGCGGTCCTCCGACGGGCGGGAACGCGCGCGGAGGAGACGGTGATCACCGTCAGCGACCTGCGACTGGACACCGCCACCCGCCGGGTGAGCTGGCAGGACCGCGACGTCGCGCTGAGCCCCCGCGAGTACGAGGTGCTCACGGTGCTGCTGCGCCGGGCGGGTTCGGTCGTGACCAAGGGCGAGCTGCTTCAGGAGGTGTGGGGGGACTCGGAGACGGTCACCCGCAACGTCGTGGAGGTCTACGTCGGCTATCTGCGCCGCAAACTCCAGGCCGTCGGCGCCCAAGACGTGGTCCGCACCGTGCGCGGGCACGGCTACCTCGCCGACGGACCCGACGGGGCTCCCGCCGGGGGATCGCGGCGCACGCCCACCGCGCCCGGCCGATGACGCCCTCCCCGCCGCGCCGATGGTGGCGTCGCCGCTCCCTGCCCACCCGCATCACGATGATCACCACCTCGGTCACCGCCCTGTTCCTGGCGCTGATCGTGGTGGGCAGCTCCGCGGTGATCGGTCAGGTGGTCGTGCGGTCGGTCGATCCCGATCTCCAGCAGGCGCTGCTGGCCGCGTCGAGCCGGGTCGGCGAGGGCCTTCCGCCGGAGGAGCCGAACAGCGTGACGAGCATCCACGTGCTGGACACGGCGGGCACCCCGGTGGACGGCGGGCCCACGCCGGAACTCTCCCCGGCCGACCTCGATCGGCTGCGCGGCGGCGACCTCGTGCTCACCAGCGGCACCGACCCGGCTCGCCGCTGGAAGGCCAACGTGGTGCCCACCCCGGACGGCACCCCCCGGCTGGTGCTGGCGGCCACCGACCTCGTCGGTTTCGCGGCGATGCTGCGCACCGGGCTGATCCTGGTCTCGGGGAGCGCCGCGCTGGCCGTGGCGGCGGCCGCCGTCGTCACCGTCCTGTCCGTCCGCGGCTCACTGCGTTCGGTCCGGCGCATGCGCAACGCCACGGTCGGGCTCCCGTCCGGCGCTCGGCTGCCGGTGCCCGACACCCGCGACGAGTTGAGCGCGCTGGCCGACGCCTTCAACGATCTGCTGGCCCGCCGGGACGAGGCGGTGGGCAGGCTGCGGCGCTTCACCGGCGACGCCGCCCACGAGCTGCGCTCGCCGGTCACGTCGATCCGGGCGCAGGCCGAGGTGGCGGTGCTGCATCCCGATCCACAACATTCGATGGAGGTCCTGGAGGAGGTCGTCCAGGAGACCGAGCGACTGACCACGCTCGTCGAGGACCTGCTCGCCCTGGCCCGCTCGGATGCGGGCGACGTCCGGGAGACCCGGGTCGTCTCGCTACCGCCGATCGCCCGGCAGGTGGCCGCCCGCCATCGCGGCGGGGACGTCAAGGTGGTGCTGTACGCGCCGGTCGAGGTCCGGGTGCTCGCCGATCCGGTCGAGGTCGATCGGGTGATGGAGAACCTGGTGGCCAACGCGGTCCGCCATGCCCGGCTGCTGGTCCGTGTCACCGTCCTGCCCTTCGGCCGGTTCGGCCGGCTGCTGGTGGACGACGACGGGCCGGGCATCGACGCCGAGCACCGAGACCAGGTGTTCGACCGCTTCTTCCGGCTGGAGGGCGATCGGGCGCGGGACAGCGGCGGCACGGGCCTGGGGCTGGCCCTGGTGTCCGAGGTGGTGAGCCGACGCGGCGGGTCCGCGTCCGTGCACGTCGCCCCGGAGGGCGGCGCCCGCTTCCAGGTGACCTGGCCGACCGCCTACTCCTGAGCGGTCGTGTGCCCGAGCCTCGGGGCGGGCCGTCGCACACCGCGACGGCGGAATTGATGTCGATACCGCCGGTTCGGACGAGGCAGAGGCGGCCGACGCTGCCGGGATGCGGGCGGTGTATCACGTCGACGCCTGCGTATCCGGAGGCGGCGGCATCCAGGACGCGCGACAGCATCTGAGAGCGGGGCGGCATCCGGAACAGGCGCGACAAGGCATCGCACCGCCCTGTTGACCGATCCCTGCCGGGAGCCCGTCAGCTCGTGTCGGCGGCCTTCGGCGGCACAGGTTCGGCGAGCAGGTCGTTCATCGTGTCGCGGAGTCGATGCAGGAAGCCCTCGAACTCGTCCAGCTGTTCGGGCGGGTACTGGGCCACCAGGCCGTCGAGCCGCGCGGTGAGGGAGCCGAAGAACTCGCGGGCGGGCTCCTCGATGCCCGCGCTGCTGCGCAGGGTCACGATGCGCCGGTCGGCGTGCTCCCTGGTCCGGACGATGTGGCCGAGCCGCTCCAGCCGGTTCAGCAGATTCGTCGTGGCGCCCGAGGTCAGGGCGAGCCGCTCGCCGAGCTGGGACGGGGACAACGGCGTGCCCTTGTCCTCGGCATAGAGGATCTCGACCAGGGCGGTGGCGTCCGTCGAGTGCAATCCCAGCCAGGCGGCGAACCTGCCGGTGAACTCCGTGTAGTTGGCACCGAAGGCACGTAGTCCGTCCATGAGCCGAGCGGAGTGCGCGCCGACGTCCTCGGGCCGTGGTCCCGCTGCCATGCGCCGTTCAGCCTCCCGGTTTCGCCGTCGTCCGCACCCGACCGCGCTCGTTGACAACCTACCGCCCCCGCAATTACCTTCATGATGAAGTTACTTTCTCATGAAGGAGAACGATGCCCGTCCAGCGCCCGCCTGCCCATCGTTGGCTCGGCTTGATCGCGGTCACCCTCGGAGTCGCGATGATCGTGGCCGACACCACGATCGTCACCGTGATCGTTCCGTCGATCATCGGCGACCTCGGGATCGAGTCCGGTGCGGTCCAGTGGCTCCACGAGTCCTACGTCATCGTCTTCGCCGCACTGTTACTGCTGGTCGGTCGGATCTCCGACCTCGTGGGGGCCCGGCGGGTGTTTCAGATCGGAGTCGTGGCGTTCGGCGTGACGAGCGTGCTCGCCGCGCTCGCCCCCGACGGCGACGTCCTGCTGACGGCGCGAATGCTGCAAGGTGTGGGGGCCGCGTCGATCCTGCCGACGTCGCTGGCTCTGGTGAACGCCGCCTTCACCGGCCGGGATCGCGGCCGGGCCTTCGCGGTGTGGGGTTCGACGATCGGCGCTGCCGCCGCGCTCGGCCCGCTGCTGGGCGGCGCCCTCGCGGAGATCTCCTGGCGGTGGGCGTTCGGCGTCAACATCCCGCTCGGAGTGATCATCGTGCTCGGCGTCCGGATGTTCCTGCCGCCGTCGCCTCGGCGTGCGGGGCGTGTCGACACGCTCGGCGCGGTGGCATCGGTCATCGGATTGGGTCTGCTGGCGTTCGCCTTGGTCGAAGGTCGGGTGTACGGCTGGATCGTCACCGTCGAGCCGCTTCGGATCGCCGGGCTGACCTGGGATCGCGGCCCGTCTCCCGTGCTGGTGGCACTGCTCGCGTCGGCGGCGATCCTGACCCTCTTCGTCCGACGTCAACTCGCCTTGGACCAGGCGGGCGAGCAGCCCCTGATGGACGCACGGCTCTTCTCCATCGGATCGTTCCGCAACGGCGGCATCGCCGCCCTGATCATCAGCATGGGCGAGTTCGGGATAGTCGCGGTCCTGCCGCTGTGGCTTCAGTTCACCCTCGGCTACAGCGCCCTCCAGACGGGCCTAGTCCTCCTGCCGCTGGCGCTGGGCAGTCTTCTGGCCAGCGGAATCGTCTTCGCGACGGCCTCCGTTCCGCCACTGCGGATGGTCCGCGTCGGGCTGCTGACCGAGATCGCGGGGCTGGCCGCGCTGGGATGGACGGCCTCCGCCGACAGCACGGCGTGGGCGATCGCGGCGACGCTCTTCGTCTACGGCGTCGGCGTCGGTCTCGCCTCGGCTCAGGTCACCAACGTCATGCTCGCCGACGTGCCCGCCGACCGTGCTAATCAAGGCTCCGCCGTATCGAGCGCGGCACGCGAACTCGGCTCCGCCTTGGGCATCGCGGCGCTCACCACCGCCTTCTTCAGCACCCTCAGCCACGATCTGCACCACCGGCTGACCGCCGCCGGGACTCCTCCCGAGGAGTCGCTCCGGTTCGCCGCGCAGGTCACCGACAGCGCGGGAGCGGCGATCACCCGGCTGGCCGCCGACCCGCACACCGTCGCGGTCGCCGAGGCCGCCGACGCGGCGATGGCCCACGGTGTCTCCCTCGTGAGTCACCTTGCCGCAGGCCTGCTGGTGCTGGGGCTGGCGGCCACCGCGCTCATCCCGCGAGCGCCGTCGCCGTCGCCGACGGGGACGTCCGCACCCGGCGACCCGGTACGGCCCTGACCCGACGTCGCCCGCTCGACCCGACCACCCGCCACGTCGACCGATGGAGAGTCACCATGACCACCACCCCGCCCCGCGACGGCCACGCACCGTTCGCCCCGATCAACCGGGGCATCGACGCGGCCGACCCCGTGCGTTGCGCACTGCGGTCGGCAGGCCCGATCGTCCAGGTGACGGCGCCTGCGGGCGGACCGGCCTGGATCGTCACCGACGATGCGCTGGCCCGTGAGGTCTGCGCCCATCCCCGGATCGTCAAGGACCCCGCGATGGCGCCCACGAGCTGGGATCACCGAATCGCCGGGCTCGAGCAGACCGCGGCGCGGCAGCCTTCCCTCACCACCCTGGACGGCGCGGCGCACGCCCGCCTGCGCCGCGCCCACGCACCGCTGTTCAGTGCACGCAGAATCCGCGAGTTCTGCCCACGGGTTCATGACATCGCCCGAAGGCTGCTCGGCGAGATCGCCGCGTCGGGCACCGTGGCCGACCTCATGGCCGACTTCACGATCCGGTATCCCCTCACCGTGCTGCTCGACCTTCTCGGCATTCCGCTCGATCGCCTCGACGAGGCCATCGAGGCCTGCCGCGGCATGCTCGACGACGAGCCGACCGCACAGCGCGAGGCGATCGCGGCGATCGCCGGGCTCGCCGCAGCCGGACTCCGGGACGACGAGGGCGGCCGTCCGGGTGGGGCCGCCGAACTCCGCGACCGCATGCCGCCGGACACCACACCGGAGGAGCTGCACTACCACCTGTTCGGATTGATCTTCGCCGGTCAGCTCACCACCGACGCCTCCATCGGCTTCCTGATCGCTCGTCTGCTCGACGGGAGCACGACAGAGAGCCGACTCGACTTCGCAACGTCGGCGGACGGCTCCGTCTCGGGTTCGCGTCCCGCCGCGGAGCCGGACACCGTCGACGCGCTGGTCCGCGAGACGCTCCGACGGAATCCCCCCGCCCCGTTCACCCTCTGGCGGTTCACCACGACGGAGATCGAACTCGCAGGCGTGCGCCTGCCCGCGCGGGCGCCGGTGCTCGTCGACATCCAGGGCATCAACACCGATCCGAGCCGATCTCCCGGCCCGGATCTCACCTTCGGGGCGGGCGCGCACTACTGCATCGGAGCCCAGCTCGCGCTGCTCGAACTGCGCGCGGTGGCCTCGGTGCTCCGGGAGGACTTCCCCCGCGCCCGGCTGACCGTCCCCGCTGCCGCCCTACGGCAGTCGGGTCGGGGCGGGATCCAGGGGACCCGGCTCGACGTTCTGCCCGTGGCGCTGACCGGCTGAGCGACGGCGGGCAGCAGGCTGTCGTCGCGCGGGCCGTCTCGGCGACGCCCGCCCCCACGGCCCGCGCGACCGCCGTCTTCTCGCCCGCCCGAGGCGGCATCGGCGTGGGCTCGTGTTCCACGCGTCGGCACGGACTCGTCCGCCGGGAGCCGTCCCGACACGCGGCCTTCGTCGACGCACACCGGCGATGGACTCGCCGGCCGATCTCCTTGTGGAGAGACCGTCGTGTCGGCGGACGATCGAACACCACCTCACGGAGTGGAGGTCCCCGGTCGACGCCGTGCCGACTCCTACCCCACCACCGCGACGCCGTCGGCCCGCAACGCCAGCCGAACCGGGTCGCCGGGCGCCGGGGCGTCGGCGACCTGGGCCACCGCCTCGACGCGGCCGCCGCCGCCCACCCCGGCGTCGCCGCCGCTTCCGGCAGCGTCCCCGATCCCCGCCACCCCACCGCCGCCCGCCGCGGGCACCTCCACCAGCAGTCGGACGTGGTCACGTCGATGCACGCGCTGCACGACCGTGCCGGTCAGCTCACCCGCCGGGTCCACCGCCAGCGCCGTCGACCTCAGCCCGAGCAGCACCCGGCCGTCGGGCCCGGCCGTTCCGGCCCGCAGCGGCACCGAGCCGAGGACGCAGCGGGCCACGCCCCCGGCGACCTCGGCGGGAAGCAGCGTCGTGCAGCCCAGGAACGCGGCGACCTCGGGCGAGGCGGGCAGGCGCCACACCTCGTCGGGCGGGCCGATCTGGCGCAGCCTGCCCTGGGTCATCACCGCGACCCGGTCGGCCAGGGTGAAGGCCTCGTCGTGGTCGTGGGTGACGACCAGGGTCGTCGTGCGGGTGGTGCGCAGCAGCGCCGCCAGGTCGATCGCGAGCTGTTCGCGCAGCACCCGGTCGAGTGCGGACAGCGGTTCGTCGAGCAGCAGGAGCCGGGGCCGGGGAGCCAACGCCCTGGCCAACGCGACCCGCTGCTGTTCGCCGCCGGACAGGCTGGTCACCGACCGGGACTCGTAGCCGGCGAGGCCGACCATTCCGAGCAGCTCCGTCACCCGCTCCGCCGCGGCCGCACGGTCGATCCCCGCCATCCGCAGTCCGAAGGCGACGTTGCCCGCCACGTCGCGATGCGGGAAGAGCTGTCCG